>CAZMKZ010000018.1:32738-35411 GCA_964567185.1 uncultured Thermodesulfobacteriota bacterium | reverse complement strand
CCGTGCATGCCCAAGTTTTTCCGGCTTTCGTTACACCGCCTTCTTTTTTCCAAAAGAAAGTGGAAAATAGTCTGAAATCTTTTGTGTGCGAAGCCCACTCACTCTTCTTTCTCTTCCATTAGTCCGCTTTTTTCTCTTCCACGCCCTTTATCTCAACAGAGGTGTGCCCGAAGACCTGAAACCTGTTTGTCTTTACCTTTATATCGCAGGGGTTGCAGTGGCCGAAAACCGCGCAGGGCCGGAAGATATCCTCAAGCTCGTAAGCAGGGTCCGTGACATTGCCCACGGAGGGTCTGCCCTCGTAGAGGTCGCTGTGGCACCGGTATACAGAGCCGTCGGGCCCCATGATAAGCTCCGTGGTCTTGCAGAGCACGTCCCGTTCAAACTCCTTATCGCAGGCCCCGGGGTACCTGTACGTGCCGTACATCTTGCCTTCGTACTCACCGAGAAATTCCTTTAGCCTGAAGTCAATGCCTAGACCCTTGCAGTACTCCTGGGCCTCCAATACAAGTTTATCCTGAGAGGGGTGCATGACGCCCCATAAACCAATGCTGTAGCCTGCCTTCTGCAAGGTGAGGACCTTTTCGGCAAGGGGTTTGAGCTCCATGACCTGCGGGTGGTAGCTAACGCGTATGGAGGCGTAGGGCGAGTCCCGTTTTATCCTCTCAGGGCTTACCTTGCTCATGAACTCGGTAGCGTCAAACTGAAGGTTTGTTAGAAGGTCTATCTCAAGGTCCGGCCTTATGTTATTGATTATATAGTAAAAGTCCTTATGAAGGCTCGGCTCGCCGCCTTGAAGGGTGAGGGGCAGGTCTGGCCTTGATTCTATGCGGTTGATGGCTTTTACCCACTCGACCCCGGAAAGGTGCTTCTTTCCGGAGCCCACCACCCCGAATCTGTTAATACAGTAACTGCATGTAAGGTTGCACGAGAGCGTAAGAAAGGCCGCTATATAGTTGTAATGGGGGGGTATTACAATAGGGGTCAGTCGTTCCAATGCTCTTACTCCTCAAGTAGTTTATTTATGGATTTATAGACCATCTCAGGGCTTATATCATACATGCATGGCCGTTTTCTTACGCATCTTGTGCTGAGGCAGGGCAGGCACTTGTATTTGCCTTTCGGCAGTAGTTTTTCACCGTCTTTTATGTATATCTCGCCCGATTTTGTGGGGCCGAAGAGGGCGACTATCTTTTTTCCAAGGGCATGGGCAATGTGAAGGCCCAGGCTATCGTTTGTGACGATAACCCTCATGGAGTTTATCCACTCTATGTATTGCTCAAGGGATTCGAGGCCCTCCTGCCAGGTTACGGTGTATCTATCGCCTATAAGGCCCTCAAGCTCCTTCCAGTACTCGGAGGGCCATGCCTTCAGCGGCCATTTATCACCCACATTATGATTAAAACCAATATCGTACTTCACCTTTGACCTTGGTTTGTACCCGAGCGTGGGTATCTCGCCCTGCCATTTTTCACCAACCATGCTGAAGAGGACCTCTTCCCAGTACTCGGGATGGGCAATTTTATCCTGCGGGCTCGAGCATATCTCAAGGGCGTGCTGAGCGCCTGCGTAGGCCTTGGCCTTGCCGTCTTCTGGGTCGAATCTGAAGCCGAAACGCCTCCATGCGGTAAGGGAATCGGAGAGGGCGCAGATGCCGCCGACCTTCTCAAGATTTATGATGGTATCGAACCGCTCGCCCTGCAGCTGAAGCACTGTCGTAAGGTCGTAGGGCAGTATCCTCTTGATGAGCTTGTTGCCGTTAAGGAGGGCAAAGGCCTTCTCCTCAACAAGCCAGGTAACGCGGGCGTCTTTAAATAACGGGAGCAGGACCGTACTGCGCAGTACATCGCCAAGGCTTGTTTTTCGCGAAATCTCGCCCACAAGGGTCTCGGAAAGACCGAGTTTTATGATAAGCACCTTTTCTTTAGCCATGTAAAACCAACCTTTCAGTTGCCCGGGTGATGGTCAATGGGGCCTTTAAATGTCTTCATGCCAGGGCCGCCTGATGAGAGTTCCACGGCCCTTTTGTATAGGCGGGCCGGGTCGAGGCCCCTTCGAGCCATGGACCTTTTTTTTATGAAGTAGCCCGCTATGGAGTGCACGCGTTTTCTTAGAACGCCGTGACGCATAAGAAAGATAACGTCAAGGGCTATGTGAAAGCAGAGCCCGAAAAAAACCGCCCTCATGGCCCCTGACCTCAGTATAAGGGCCAGCGCTAATATGAGAGAGAGAAATTCTAATGTATGAAAGACCTCCAAATTGAGAAAATCCGGTCTCTTCAACCATTGCCCCAGAATCTTATGATAGCTGAACATCCGCATAATGCTCAGATCTTTCAGCCTGTTATGATATATAAAATCAAAGTAGTGGTCAATATCAATAAACACCGAGGCGCCGAAAAACCAGAGGGCGTCAATGCCTGCGAAGGGGTAGAGGGCAAGGGAGGCCGCGCCGCCAAATATAATGTGCTCTTTCAAGGTCATTGTCTCTCCAAGGCTCCCTGCGTAACGCTATCTTTCATAGGGGTAAGAGAATTACCCCCCCCACTTGACGCGTTGTGCTTTCAAGAATATCCTTGCGGATTTTCTCCGCTCCCCGTCATCCCTCTGCTTACCGCTATTGCGCCCCACCCCCCTTATACCCGCCGCCCGCGTTGCTGCCCCTGCCATGCCC
>CAZMKZ010000018.1:0-32638 GCA_964567185.1 uncultured Thermodesulfobacteriota bacterium | reverse complement strand
ATTGCGCCCCACCCCCCTTATACCCGCCGCCCGCGTTGCTGCCCCTGCCATGCCCTCCCATTTCACCTTACATACTCTTATCAGGCCCCCGCACCTTACGTCACTGCCATATCCCTGCCTTCAAATTTTCCCCGGACTCGGGCGTTTTTTGCCGGCCCCTCGAATCAGGCCCCCTCTTTTTTGAGTATTTCTTCAGTGTGTTTAAAGCGTTCAAGGACAAAGCTCTCGTATACGCCCCGGAGGGTGTCCATTAGGGAGAACTTCATGGGGTATATCTTTGTCTTTACGAGGTATGCCTTTGTAAAAAAATAGATTATGAAGTAGGGCCCTGTGAGGGGGAGTTTTATGAGCCGGTTTACGACGAGGTTCCGGAGCCGCGGCATGAAGAGGCACAGTGTTGAGAGCAGTGAGAGATTGCGCTGAAGGAGTTTTTCTTCATCGCTGAAGCACGTAAGCGGCGAGGTGCTCTGGTAGCTCATGTGCAGTTTATCATAGTCGCCGTCAAAGTAGTCATGATGGATGGCGTACTCGGCAAGCTCTGTCTTTGGATAGGGGAAAAAGAGCGGAAACTCGCCAAGGGTGACGCCGCAGGCTATGTTAAGGTCAAGGGACTCTATATCGTCGGCCAGGTTGGAGCCGGGTATGGCGTAGATGGTGTTGGAGAAGGTGGGGATATTGTGCTTATTGCAGAGGGTGAAGGCGTCGATGAGGGTCTGCTTTGACATATTGCGCTTGAGTATATCGTTACGGACCCTGTCGTTTCCGCTCTCAATGGACATGCTTATAGAGCTGAGGCCGGCCTTTTTGAGTTTAAGGAGTATGGGTTCGGTGAGGAGGTTGGCGCGCATGAGGCAATGAAAGGGCAGGCCTATCTCACGTGGGAATTTTTCGGAAAATTCGGCGAGCCAGTCGTCGTCCGTAAAGACGAAGATATCATCGTAGAACTTTATGAACTGCGTGGGGTAGTTGTTTTTAAGGACCTTGAGCTCTGCTATTATCCTGTCCACGCTCATCCTCGAGTGGAGGGGACCTTTGCCTTTATAGAGCATGTTGTACTTGTGGTTGAAGCAGTATGTGCACTTATAGGGACAGCCCCTTCCTATCATGAAGCTCCTCATGGGGAATCTTCCGAGCCTTGTGTGTGAGTAGACGAGTTCACGGTCGAGGAAGGGCAGGTCGTCAAGGGACCTTCTTCTGGGCCGTATCTTTTGTCTCACGTCCTCGGTGAAGCTGTCTCGTGTGATGATATTGGGTATCTTTGACGGGTCTTCACCCTTATCAAAGGCATCAAGGAGCTCGCCCCAGGCGTCGTCTCCCTCGCCGATGCAGAGGGCGTCAAAGGGGTGCTTGATAATAATATCAGGGAAGAATGTTGCGTGAGGGCCGCCTATAACGGTGCGTATGTTTTTGTCTATGGATTTGACTACATCGTTGGCGGCTATGTAGTACTTGTGCTCGCCCGTCTTGGCGCTGAAGGCCACTATATCGGGACGGCTGGCGCGGATTTTATCTTCAAAATTGCCCTCCGATAGCACCGTGAGGTCCGTAGTATGCCCCCGCTCCTTGGCAAGGGACGATAAGAGCATGATGCCCATGGGGTCGATATATTCCACGTCTTTTATAACAAAGAGTATCTTCAACGCCTTTTCTGACCTCCGGCCGTAACGGCCTCGTTGATTTGCCTGGGGGTGGCGCTGTACAGGGCCCTGTCTTTAAAGCGGACCTCCCAGAACAGTCTCAAAATGGCGGATAAGACGCTTATGATGTTTCTCGGACGCAGGGCCTTGGAGCCGCCCGATTCCCTGTATTGTATGCGCATGGGGACCTCTGTAAAGGTAGCCCCGCTTTTGATGAGCCTTACGAGTATGGCGGCCATGTATGCAAAACCGTGCGTAGTCATGGGGACCTTTTTGAGGAGCTCTGCCTTTATGACGCAGGGGCCGTTGTAGTACTTCAGCGAGAGGGCGAAGAGCGTGTTGAAGAGGATTACAAAGGCCCTTGAGATGACCCTTCTTGGAAGGGGCCTTACCTCGGGGTTTATCGTATAGGGTATGATGATATCGGCGCGGCCCACATTGCGGAAGATGTTTGTAATGGCCTCGGAGGGTATCTCGTTGTCGCCGGGTATCATGAGGATGTATTCTTTTGTCGCGAGGCGCACGCCCTCGGTGTAGTTGTATCCAAAGCCCATGTTGCGCTCGTTGTGTATTACCCTTACGTTTTTGTTTTCCTTTGCTATCTCTTCGGCCACAGCCCCCGTATTGTCGGTGCTCTTGTCGTTAAATATGAGTATCTCCGTGGAGCCGAATGTTTCCGTCTCCCTCATGCTTTTTTCTATGCTTTCAATAGTGGCCGAGATGTTCTTTCCCTCATTGTAGCAGGGCACTATTATGGATATGCTCGGTCTTTCAGAGGTCATGATTCCTTTTAAAGGGTCTTTTTTACAGCGCTAATGATGTCATGAGGACCGGGGTAGAATACTTCTTCAAGGGCCGGGCTTGCCGGGGTGGGCACGTCCGGGAGTGTCACCCTCTCAGCCTGGGACTTGAGGGCGCTGAAGCTCTCGGGGTCTTCGAGAATAAGCGCCAATATTTCGGCGCTTACGCCGAACTCTTTCCATGCGGTGTCTGCCACAACAAGTCTGCCGGTTTTCTGAACGGAGCGGCGTATCAGCGCACTGTCCAGGGGTTTGATGGAGCGAAGATCAATGACCTCGCAGTCCACGTTCTCTCCTTCAAGGGCGCTTGCCGCGTCCATGGCCATGTTAACCATCTGAGAAATGGCCACTATGGTCACATCCCGGCCCTCGCGCCTTATGGCGGCCTTGCCAAGGGGCACCCTGTACATATCGGTGGGCAAATGCCCCCGTGAATCGTAGAGCCACCGGTGCTCAAGGTATAGGACGGGGTTATTGTCGTATATGCTGGAGATAAGAAGACCCTTGGCGTCATAAGGGGTGGCCGGCATTACCACCTTGAGGCCGGGAAAGTGCGCGAATATGGCCTGCAGGCTCTGTGAGTGCTGAGCCGCCGAACCCCAGCCCCTGCCTGTAATGGCCCTTATGGTTATTGGCACGGAGACCTTGCCGCCGAACATGTAGGACCATTTGGCCGCGTGGTTTGCGATCTGATCGAGGGAGAGGGGGAGAAAGTCTACCCTCATATGCACAAGAAGGGGCCTCATGCCGGTAAGGGCAGAGCCTATGGCGATGCCGGTTATGCCGTTCTCGGCAAGTGGCGTGTCAATGACGCGCTCTGTGCCGAAGATATCAACAAGCCCCTTTGTGGTGCCGAACACGCCGCCTACGTCGTCAACGCCCTCGCCGAGGACAAAGACGCTCTTATCAGACTCCATGCACCCCCGGGTGGCCTCAAGTATGGCGTCGCGGTACGAGCCCTCGCGAAGCCCTGTCTCGAGCGGGCCGCGGTCTCCGGGCTGTTTTTTGTCTGCGGCTATCTTTGTCCAGGGCATGGTCTCAGTTTATCCTGTAAAGGTCTTCATAGAGGGCTTCAGGGCCGGGGTAGGGGCTTTCAATGGCAAAAGAGACGGCCTTGTCCAGTTCGGCCATTATGGCCTGAGGTATGGCGTCAAGTTCGCTCTCTGTTATGATGCCTGTATCGCGCAGGCCCCTTTCAAAGTTCTTTACCGGGCATTTTTTCATCCAGTAGAGCAGTTCCTCTTTACTGCGCGCGCCTTTCTCGTAATCCACTTCAGGGCCCACATGCCCCTTCCAGCGGTATGTCCTTGCCTCGATGAGGCTTGGCCCCCCGCCGGAGCGGGCGTTTCCGATGGCCTCAAGGGCCACGTTGTAGACCTCAAGCACATTGTTGCCGTCAAGGCATATGCCCGGCGCACCGAAGGCCGCGGCTGAGTTTGCTATCTCGCAGGAGGATTGGCGTGATGACTGCGGAGAGTTGGTGGCGTAGAAGTTATTCTCGCAGACAAAGACAACGGGCAGTTTTTTAAGGGAGGCGAAGTTGAAGGACTCGTAGAAGACGCCCTCGTCGTAGGCGCCGTCGCCGAAGAATACCACGGATACCTTATTGTCGCCTCTCAAGCGTGAGGCCAGCGCAGAGCCCACTCCCATGGGTATGCCGCCGCCCACTATGGCCGATGTGCCGAGAATGCCCCTTGCGGTATCAACTATGTGCATGGAGCCGCCCTTGCCGCGGCTGCACCCCGTGGCGCGGCCGTAAAATTCGGCCATCATGGCCTTCATGGAGGCACCCTTGGCAAGGCAATGGCCGTGGCCGCGGTGGTTTGAGAAGATGTAATCGTCACGTCTGAGGTCCTGGCACACGCCCGCGGCTATGGCCTCCTGCCCGATACAGAGGTGCACGGGGCACTTCATCTCCTGCGCGGGATAAAGCTCCACTATTTTTTCCTCGAACATCCTTATCGTGAGCATGGTGGTATAGAGCTCAAGCAGGGTATTTCGAGGTATTTTTTTGAGTTCTTCCTCGCCTATGGTCATATCAGTCTTTGTTTTTACCTCAGAGCCCATGTTTTAGAATCTTCCCCTGAGCAAGTAATTTGTTTTTTGAACCACGCCCCGGTCAGCCCCCCACTTAATCCGGCACCGTGACCATGCCCCTTTTCCGGCCCCACAATCGGCCCCTGAACCTGCCCCTTAATCCGGCCCCTTTACAGGCCCCTTCAGATGAAGTTTACGTGCGCCGGGGGATTTAACTGGTCTCGGAGAAACCGGTTGATGGAGTCCATCCGGCAGTTCACGCGGCACTCGGAGGCGTCGAGCTCGTTTTTTACGAACTCCATGGTCTTGCGGCGTTTCTCGCCTTTCCAGATCTCCTCGAAGCTATGCTCCATGAGATTTCCGAAGGAGAACCTCTCGTCGCTCAAGTAGGCGCTGCACCCCCAGAGGTTTGCACCCGAGTCTATATAGGCCCAGAAGGGCAGGGCGAGGCATCTACGGTAGCCCCGTTCCTCTTCCTCGAGCTTTTTCATGGTATTTATCCTGAATACGGTCTTGAAAGTATCCGTGGAGATGGCCTTGAGTTCTTCGGAGAGGTGGTAGAATTCGCTGTATTTGACGCCCTCGTACTGCTTTGTTATGCTTTTCAAGTGCTGGGAGTATGGTTTTATCACAAGGTAATCAGCGCCTATGTCACGGGCTATTTTTGCCAGCGGTATTACCTCGTCCACGTTTTCGGGAAGGAGTATGAGCTGCATGCCGATGGCAGTATCGAGCCCCTCGGCCCTGCGGAATTCCACGGCCCTGGTGATGTTCTCGATAACCCGGGCGAAGTCTTCCTCGCCTGTCCTGTGCATCTTCGCGTATGTCTCTTTTGTGGCGCCGTTTATGCTTATCTTTATCCAGGTGATTGAAGCAAGGGCGGCCTCTATTATCTTTTCGGTAAAGAGCACGCCGTTGCTTGTTATGGCCACGTCTATGCCGGCCTTTACGGTGTGGTTGATGATGGAGGCGATGTCTTTATGCAGGAAGGGTTCGCCCTCGCCGGCGTACATGACGGATTTAATCCCCAGGCGGCCCATCTCGGTAAGGCGCTTTTTCAGCATGGCGGTGTCAAGAAAACGGTGCTGATAGCCCATGTAATCAAGGGCGCAGTAAGTGCACCTGTGGTTGCAGGCCCCTGAGGGAGATATCTCTACGTAAAGGGGGTAAATGTCAACGCCGTTTAGCCACTGGGCTACCCTCTCGGGGTGGTACATGAGCTTATGGCTGTCTATTCTGAATCTATCGGTCACTAATCCTTGAACCTCCTCTGGTTATCATTATAAATTAACATAAGAGGAAGGGCGATACAATCCAAATATTTTTTTAACGGTATGGCAAAGACTTGCTTTTGTCCCGTCCTCATATCCGCTTTCCCTCAATTTGCCGCTTCACTGGACTAACTCTGAAATGAGGGCTATATTGATAGTATAGCGGAGTTAAGGAAGGCCTGATTTGTTCAGCCCTTTGTGCGGCACAATGTGGTGCTGTCATTTTCAATGACTGTAATCTTCTGTAAATGTGAGGAGAGGAGATGGGCAGACTCAAAAACCGTCTGATGGCCGCCCTCATAACGAGGTTTCCCCGTATCTTCAACCTTGAAAAATACGCCGGGGCTCAGGCCTCCGTAATGGTGAACGGCATCCCGTGGACGCCCTTTACAAAGGGGTTGGCAGACTCAAAGGTGGCCCTTGTCACAACCGCGGGGGTTCATCTGCCCGGGCAGGAACCCTTTAACATGACAGACCCCGACGGCGACCCCACGTTCCGGGCCCTTCCCCTTGATACTCCCGTCGATGGCTACACCATAACCCATGACTACTACGACCACAGCGACGCCGACAGGGACATAAACGTCGTATTTCCCGTTCTCAGGTTAAGAGAGCTCGCTGAAGAGGGCTTCATAAAAGAGGTTGCCCCCGTTAATTACGGCTTCATGGGGCACATAGTAGGCCCCCATGTAGAGACCCTCATGAAGAAGACGGCCCCCGAGGTTGCCGGCAGGCTCCGAAAGGACGTGGTCGATGCCGTGCTTCTTACCCCCGGGTGAGGTATCTGCAATCGGTCCGTGGGGCTGATACAGAGAGAGATTGAGGCGCAGGGCATACCAACGGCCTGCATTACCATCGTCCGAAAGTTTACCGAAGATGTGAAGGCCCCCAGGGCCATGTTCCTGAAGTGGCCCCTTGGCCATCCCGTGGGCGAGCCCTTCAAGAAGGCGGAGCAGACTTTTATAGTAAAAAAGGCCCTCAGGCTCCTTGAGGAAGTTAAAAAACCGGGTACGATTATCGACCCGCCATACAGGTGGAAGAGATACGGATACATGGAGGAGGGGTGAGGGAAGGGCCTGCGGTTAACAATATAAAAATACTTTAATTACATCAAGTTGTGGAGATTAGCTCATTATGGACTATAAGATAAACAAGGCCGGCATTGGCGATGAGTTCAAGCTTTGTCCATTATGCGGATACAGGGACGGCTTTCACTCCATGTTCAGAAAAGAGGGCGATACGGTGAAGTGGCTCTTCATATGCCCGTCGTGCCACGAGGTATTTGATATCGGCTACAAGGCCCCGTAGCACGGTTCGATGCCTTGCCTGCCGCTCAGTAGGTATGGAAGCCGAGCCAGGTATATTTTTTTCTGTTGCCTTTGTATGTGTTGCGGCCAAGGGCCTTGCCGGGCCTTCCGAACCATGGCTTCTTGATGAACTCCGATATGGCGGTATTGTTATTCACAAAGGAAGAGCCGTCGACCTTTAGAAAGGACTGGTCCTTATTGGCGATGCCGATGCCGTTTTTAATAAACTGCGAGTCATTTACCACCATATGGCTCATCTCGCCTATGGATATACCCTTATCGGCAGAGCCCTTGAAGACTGAATCAAGGCAGAGGACCAGGGAGTTGGAGATGTCCAGCCCATCTCCGCCTGCCCGTTCTATGGTGACCTTCTCTAATCTGGCGTCGGAAAAGTCAAGGTCAATGCTGTCAGAAAAACTGCCGCTCACTACGACGTTTCGGAGAAGAGCCGTGGAGTTTACCAGGTTCAGGGCGTCTTCGCCCCGCGCGTTTTTTATCTCAACGTTATCCATCTTGAGACTGGCCCGCACCATGGTTATGCCGCCGTTCAGCTTCAGCCCCCCTATTGAGGTCTTGGGGTAGGTGCCGTAGTTATCAAAGACGGCGTTTTTAACGCTCACATCAATCCGGCCCACATCTCTGCCTGCAAATAATCCCCCCCAGGCTTTGTCCGTCATGCTCAAAAACCTTACGGGACTTTCTTCCGTACCCATTACATGGAGGTCGCTCTTGACTATAAGCCCGGCCCCACGGGATATATTGAATGTAACGCCCTCTTCTATGAAAACCCCTTTGCCGGCGCCCGCGTCAAGGGTGACGGTCTTGTCAAGTGTGACGACTGAACCCGCGGGCACATGAAGGCCGTCTGCCTCAACGCGAGTCCACTCCGGGGAAGGCGCAACCATGGCCGCGGTACGCGTCTTGAACGAAGACCGTGAAGGCAGATACATATAGGGCGGAAAGAGGAAAAAACCATTTTCAGGCGCCTTCAGCCTGTAAAATACGGGTTTCCCTCCGAGGGGAAGGTCAAAGACAAGGAGCCTCAGGCGTTCACCCTTTACAAAATGTTTTTTTAATATGTCCTCCATAGAGGCCTTGCTTACGCCTTTATCGGAGGCGGCATAAAACACCTTGTTGATAACTGGCCTTGTCTCCGTAACCCCGCCCCTTGCGACTATACTGTAATCCCCGCTCTCCCGGGTATCGTTACGCACAAGGAATGCCACTATGCCGCGCCCCTTATCCGTGGTGCGCGTCATGAGATAAGTCGCCACGTTATCAAGGACCTCCCTGGTTGCTGCATTTTCAATGGGGAGGTTGAGATCCTTTTTTCCACCCCCGGACTTTGATGCAAGCCTCTCTTTTGTTCCAAGGGGTCGAAAAGACCTTTTTATGAAGCCCATGTTGCCCTCATCGAGGATCTTGAAAATCTGAGATTCCACTGAGAGGGCCAGGCTCATTTCGTGAGCGCGTCTCTTATTATCCCAGCTCAGATCAACGGGTTCGAAGAGGGCCGGAGAAAGCGTCTCATCCTGGTCCGGGGATGTCCTCATATTCCACTGGAATCTTTTTTTGCCGATGCGCACATCGCGTGGTTTATCCCACATAAAGGATATATCTTCCTTGGCCGCGTCAAAGTTTGCCAGAGTGTTATTCAAGAGGGCCTTTCTTTGCGCCATTATCAAGCCGCTGTTGCCTCCCGCCTCAATGACCTTTCTGGTGGCCAGGAGGGCACGGCCCAGCATTTTTGTTCTCAGCGCATCGTTGTCGAGGAAAAATTTGAAGTATCTGTTCACAAGGGCCAGATTCTTGCTCTTTGAGACAAAACTTACCACCTCCGGGTGAATGTCTGTGAGAAATCGCACGGTGGGGTTCCTTGGATCGAGGAAAAAAACTCCCTTTGAGCGGTCATAGCTGTAATCGCTCCTGTAAAGTTTTTTTACGGGCCACACGGTATAGGGAGGTTCTCCGGTTATCCATGCCGCATGTGAAAAGAACATGACATAGATACTATTGGGGCTCAGAAAAGAGAGGTTCATGTCTCGCGGCAATGGTGAAAAAAGTCCGGTTTCCGGGTTCATGTAAAAGCGGAGGTCATCTATGCCAAGGCCGTGGGCAGAGAGGTAAACGCCAGTAAAGGCAATGTACCTTGCAAGTTCCTGCGGGTTAACCTTCTCTACGAATTGGCTGGAGAAAAAATCACTCTTGTCCGTCCTCTCGTGTCCTGTATCGCGTACCTTGAAAAAATACCTTGAATCAAGCTCCGCGCCATATGGGTAGTCAAAGAAAAGTTTCTCAAGGTCCACTCCCACGATATCTCCCTCAAGCCTGCGGCCATTGGCGAACATGGCCTGCGTCGTGGTCTCCATGAGGAGATAGACTCCCTGGGATTCGCCGTTCACCTTGAGGATAACAAGCTCATGCCTTGGCATGAAAAAACCCATATCCTGAAGAACGCTCATGACGGCGAACTCCAATATGCCCGTCTTCGTGTCAAGCCTGTAGAGCTTGAATGAGGGCATACCCATGATTGACCTTCCGCCTGAGAGCTTGATGTCTATGGAAGGGAACCACGTAAGGTGTCCCCTTGATCTGCCTGAAAGCCCCACACGGGCCCTGCCTATCCTTTTGTTATCATAGGATATCTCGCTCCTTACCCGGGCGCCGGGCATCTTTACTATCATGGTATCCGTGGACCGGGTCGCAAAACTGACGAGCCTCTTCAAATCCTTCATTGAGCGTGGGCTGAACTTGAGATTGATTTCCCTCATGGAGCCATTGGAGGAGGGAGCCTGCAGACCCGCGGAGCCTCCCCTTGGCGCCGCAAAGCTCATTTCCAATGAGGATAAAGGTTGATTGGATGAGACATTCAGCACGTAGATGCCGGGCGATAGAGAGACGTTTTCTGCTGGAATGGAAATTCCCATGGTCCTGTTATAAAGAGGTAGTCCCTTTGAACTCACGAGTTTTACAGAAAGCGCCGGGTCCTCTCCGCCTATTCCCTTAATAGAGAAGAGGGCCTTGAAGCCGACTTTTAATCGCCAGGTAAAGTCGTACCTGCCGTCGGGTCCGGCCGGGATGGAAGACGCCCATGGGAGCGGGCCCTTTCCTGGCCGGCCCACTGCCACGTCATATATCATGGAAGAGTAGCGTTCGTTGGAGGCGGAGTCGAGAAAGCCGGCAAGGCCTATGTTCTGTCTTGCCTTTAAAAGTCTTGCCCTGACGGTGGTATCAGATACCTTCTCCGGTGCCCCGTTTCTGAATACAACAACGCTGGCAAGGAAGGCTGTGAGCAGGGCGAAGACGATTATGAGAAGAATATACCCTGGTTTAACTGTAGGTTTTCCCATAAAAGACCTCAACCCTCTCAAGGCTTTCGAGCCTGTTAAGGATCTCTATAACCCTTGGCAGAAGAGTGTTGTCATCCGTCTTGAAGTACAGGGAATACCTGAGGCTGTACCCGTTTTCGTTCTGCACTACGTCATTAAGGATGAGGCCCATCTTCTTGAGCCCCTTGAATTCTTTCAGGAGGGTCCCCCTTATCTCAACATCAATCTTTTCCACCATCTTTGAGGTTGTGGTGACAAAGGCGGTTATCCCCCTGCCCATGTGAAGCAGCGGGATGGCCTTGCCGCTGAGGAATGTCTTGACAAAGACAATGACGGCTATGAGACAGAGGAGTATGGCGGCGGCGTAAAAGCGAAATACAGAGGATAGAAGCGAGATGGCGATGACGAGTAAGATGAAGGCTACGTCCTCGGCTTTTTTCACCGGTGTTCTGAACCTTACGAAACTAAGCGCTCCGAGAAGTCCCAGTGATAGGGGAAGGGAGTATTGAATGGCCCAGAATATGGCGCTTACAGAGGGCGCTATGACCACGAAGCTGCGCGGAAGGCTCTCGTTGCTGTCGAAGTTCATGCCAAAGTACATCCTGTGGAGAAACATGCATATAACGCCGGCGAAGAGGCTGAAAACTATGGATACCAAAAACTCCGAAAGCCCCAGTTCACCCGTGCTTAGAGAACCGAGCATGGCGGCAATATTGTTCATCTTTCCTCCCGTAGGTTCAATTTATTGCAGTAATTCCTTGCCCCAGGCGAACTTTGAGAATGAGAACGGTTCAAGGCTGATTCCTCTTAGAAAGTGGGGTATGATACCCGGCCTTTCGCTCTTCATCTCAAAGATGTCATGGCCAAGGCTCAGGCCTTCGCCCATATTTCCCCGCGAAGCGGGACCCGGAAAGACACGTATGGATGTGTCCACGTTGTAGCGCACCGGGGCGCGCCTGTCGTCGAATCTTATTCTGTCGTAAAATACCACAGTGTCGAGAAGGAGCTCCGTTGAGGGGAGCGCGGACCTGAGCCTCAAGAGGGAACGGCCCGTAACTTCTTCAAAGGCCCTTATAAGGGAGTGAAAGCAAGTTATCCTGAACCCTGCGGGGAGCTCCTCGTAGATAAGCTCACGCACCTTGCTCGTAGTGGTGTTGTTCCGATTCTTGATCTCAAGAGAGTAGCGTGCGCCCTCGGTCCTGTCCATGTAGACCCTGAGCCTGTATTTTCTCTTGTCAATTTCGCCTTCAATGCTCTCAGTGAAACTCGTGTCCATACGGTCGTCAAAGTAAAGGGTCTTTATCCTGGCGCGGCTGAACTGAGGGGGCACGGCAGTGTTATGACGAAGGGCGGAGACAAGGAAAGCGGTCTCTTGCCTGGGGACGGCAAACTTTACCTCAAAGACCTCCGTGCCACCGGAGTCTTGAACCTGTTCTGCGACATGGGGCTTCATTATTTGATTTTTTGTCTCTGTTGGCCGCTGTATTTTGCCGCGACCTGATTTTTATTGTTTCTCATGAGACGTAAGACCACGGGGAAAGATTTTTAAAAAAATAAGGCAGTATAATCTCATCAGAATATACTCTGATTTTTATACTATTTTAGAGCTCTTAATTCAATAAAAATAATATTGGGGCGCTTTTGTGATGGTAAGTGCGGAGTTGTAGCGGTGTGACGAAGAAGTTGCCCTGTGCCGGTATGGTCAGGCGGACAATATGGGGGGGGCCGCAGGGGAGCCGGGCCGCACGTAAGAAAGACTCTCCCTTACCCTGCCTTGTCCGGGCCATTCCGTGAGGCGGCGCAGTCCTTTAATGACCTGCAGGCGTCGGATGCCGCCTTTGCCGGCTCTAAGTGCACCGGGGTTGCCATGTCCCCTTTGTTCTACTTGACCTCAATGGTGACGGAATCCTGGGGTTTTAGGATCTGGTGCCTCTTGGTGGCAAGCCTTATGACGATGCTGTGACTCCCATGGCTGAGCCTGTTGAGGGTATAGACAACCTTACGACCGTAAAGGGGTTTTACGAGCCTGCCGTCAAGATAAAGATGCACATGGTCGCCTCTGGCGCCCTTATTGCGCAGTTCGAAGATAACATCCACGGAGGTGCCGCGGATAACATCACCGTCTGCCGGGCTCTTGATGACTATGGCCTTGCCCGGGGCCCGGCCCTCTTGCCCGGCCGCGAAGGACACTGAGGGGGCTCCGAACCATAAGCCCGCCACGAAGACTGCAAGCATGATGGGAGCGGTAAAAAAGGACCTTACTCCGTATACTCGTTGCATAAGATACCTCCTCTGAGATTTTTTTCTTATGAAACAAGTATATCGGATATCATGACATTGTCAAAGGCAAGGGAAGAGGCCATTTAAGAGAGTTTCTTACAGGTTTTTTATGTGTTTGCTCAATACGTTGTCTCGCTTTGCCGTTAATCCGATAGAGATAAAGATAAAAAAAAGAGGGCCGGAAAACCGGCCCTCTTTTTTGTTTTCGAGACGTGCGGCTTACTTATCGTGGCAGGTTCTGCAAACGCCGGAACCCATGTTGCCGCCCACTCTTCTCAGGAATACGCCGTCAGCCGCGTTGAGGCCGGTGAAGACGTTGTTCGAATCCCTGCTGTACTCGGGGTAGCTGCCGTTGCTGAAGTGCGGGTCGTGACAGCTGGAGCACTCAACCTTCAGTGTGCCGCCGGAGTTGTCAGTCCGCAGGAGCTCGCCGATTGTGGCGGTGCTGCTGATGAAGCCGGAGACAGCCCACTTGTTCTGCTGCATCCACTGAAAGTACGACGTGGTGTGGTTAAGACCTGAAGTAAGGTCGATGGTGCCGATTACCGTGCTCGCAGGCCTGAGAGATGCCTTTGTGCCGCCGGAGTAGGGCACGTTCACCGGATGGTCGTTTCTGAGGTCTGTGCCTATGACTACCCTGAAGTCTTCGAGTACGGCGCCACTACCAAGCAGAAGGGAGCCCTGTTTCTCATAAAAGGTCCACCTGCCTGCACCGGTGGGCATGGCAAGGCCCTTGCCAGGCGCGTTTACGAGGTCGTCAAAGGTGGTAACACCATCATGACAGGAAAGACAGGCAAGTGAAGCGGAACCGGCCTGAGGTTTATTTATCAGGGTGCCGGCGATGGTGGAGCCGTAACCAACGTAGCTCGAGGAATTAGGCATATTCCTGTTCCAGAGGGGCTTGGCGCTGGTGTTGGTGTGGTGAGGAGTATGACAGAATACGCATATCTGCGTCGTGCCTTCTACGGCGCCGGCGGCGTCGAAGCTGTTTCTTGTTGTAACGTGCCTGCCGAAAGCGCCGAGGTTGTGCCTTGACTGCACAACACCGTTGGCGGACATTCCCACAGTATAGTCGTTGGGGCCGTTAACGGTTACGCTCATGGTGCCTGTGCCGCCGGTAAGAATGGGCGGTGTGCCGGCATGGGCGTGGCCGGCGTAAAAAAGACCCATCGTCGCCGCTATGGCGATGGCTAAAAATCTTTTCATTTTGCATTCTCCTTAATGGTTCAACGTTGTTTTTAAGGTTGGCGTAGACGCTTTTTCATGCGTAAAAAACGCCTGCAACTCCTTCGTACCGTTCCTCCCATACCGCCGTCAGTATTATTCGAGGCATCATCACCTCTGTTTCCGAATTATTCGAGGCATCCTCACCTCTGTTTCCAAGGCTCCATCACCCTGGTTTTTTGCAGGTCAACAGGGTGTCTGTTGCCTGCCTTACGGGCCGCCATTTCTACGCCCCGTAGATTTTCTACTATTTGTAAAATACTACGGCGTGTAGAAAGTGTCAAGAAGAAAATTAATAATTTTTAATGAAAAATTCACGAGGACTTTTATATTATGAATAATCCCTGCATAAAGGCGGCTAATCACATGCACAGCCTGAGGTTCGGAAAAGGGCACTTTTTTATTGTAAAGAATCGTAGCGGTGGTTATAATAAATAACTTGCCTGTTGCTTTAACCGTGATACAGGTATGATAATAAAGACTACAAACTACCGTTATAATAGATAGTTGCAAACTTAACATAATAATTTACTCTATGTTTTGCAGGTTTACGGGAGGTCTCGCGGGTTTGAGATCCAGGTGGGGCGCCGGCCTTATGGCCGGAGTGCTTCTCTATCTGGCGTTCTCTTTTACGGCCTCGGCGGCAGGCGCTGCGGGCAGGTTTTTTGACAACACCACCATATACGAGAAACGCAGCCCCTCAGTCGTCAATATAGTCACCACAACGGTATCCTTTGATTTTTTTTATACCCCTGTACCGGCAAGGGGAACGGGCTCCGGCATCGTCTACGACAACCTCGGGCACATCGTCACGAACTACCATGTGATAAAAGGGGCGAGGGTACTTGAGGTGACCCTCTACGACGGGAGCCGCTACCACGCAGAGGTCGTTGGCATTGATCCGGGCGAGGACCTTGCCCTCATCACCATAAAGGCGCCGCCGTCGAAGTTGCGGCCTCTGCCCTTTGGCGATTCCGCCGCCCTCAAGGTGGGCCAGAAGGTGCTTGCCATAGGCAATCCCTTCGGACTTGAGAAGACCCTTACCGTTGGCATAGTCAGCTCCCTCGGGCGCACCATGCGCGCTGGCAACGGCTTTTTGATGAGAGACATAATACAGACCGATGCCGCCATAAACCCCGGAAACTCCGGCGGGCCCCTTCTTGACGCCACGGGGGCCATGATAGGCCTTAATACGGCCATATTCAGCCCTGTGGGAGCCAACGTGGGCATAGGCTTCGCCATACCCGTAAATACCGTTAAAAGGGCCGTTCCCACGCTCCTTAAAAAGGGATATATACCGAGGACATGGCTGGGCATATCAGGTCAGAACATTGAAAAGGAGCTCCTCGGCTCCCTTAAACTGCCCGAAGAGGGGGTACTGGTGGCCGATGTGTTTCGCGGCAGCCCCGCCGAGAAGGCAGGACTGCGCGGTTCAACGGGCAACATCAGGATAGGCAACCTTGTCATAGCCAGCGGCGGAGACCTTATTGTCGCCGTAAAGGGCAAGCGGGTAAGGACCATGGACGACCTCAGCCGCTTCATGGATGGCCTCAGCCCGGGCCAGCTGGTAAATGTAACGATATTCAGGCAGGGCCTTAAAAGGTCATTAAAGGTAAGGCTTGATGAAATGCCCCGCTGAGGCAAAACCCTCGCCGCGAAAAATCATAACAATTGAAACTTCTTGACAAGTTATGATTAATGAACTTAATATGGTGCAAAATCAGCGACAAGCGGCACCTGAAACTTTATGAATTTAAAGACCTTTGATAAAGGGGTTCACCCCAAAGACCACAAGGAACTCACCGCCAATAAGGCCGTGAGGACCGCCGTCTTGCCCAAAACCGTCATAATTCCCCTGCAACAGCACATCGGACCGCCCTGCGAGTGTCTTGTGAAAAAGGGCGATATCGTAACCGAGGGGCAAAAAATCGGTGAGGGCAAGGCCTTTATCTCAGCCCCCGTGCATGCAAGCATAAGCGGCAAGGTAAAGGATATAGACGCCTATCCCCATCCATCGGGGCGCAAGATTCCCTCAGTTGTCATAGAGGGCGACGGCGAGACCAGGGTCTGGGAAAAAGGCAAGGTCTCCCTTGGCAAGATAACCCCCGATGAGATCAGGGACAGGGTGCGCGAGGCCGGTATCGTAGGCATGGGAGGTGCGGCCTTTCCAACATCCGTAAAGCTAACCCTGCCAAAAGGCAGGAAGATAAATACCGTCATACTTAACGGCTGTGAGTGCGAGCCCTATCTTACCTCGGACCACAGGGTTATGGTAGAGAGTCCGGAAAAGGTCATCTGGGGGCTCAAGGCCCTTATGAAGGCCACGGGAGCGAGCCGCGGCATTATCGGCATTGAGGAGAATAAACCGGAGGCCGTGCGGGCCATAAAAGAGGCCCATGAGGGCGCTCCCGGTATAGAGACCCTTGTCTTTGAGACCAAGTACCCGCAGGGCGCAGAAAAGATGCTCATTGCCGCCGCCATCGGAAGAAAGGTCCCCACTGGGGCGCTCCCCCTCGATGTTGGCGTTCTTGTCAATAATGTGGGCACTGCAAGCGCTGTCCATGATGTCTTTTTTTACAATAAACCCCTTATAGAACGTATAGTTACCGTCACGGGAGACGCCCTTAAAGAACCGGGTAATCTTCTTGTGCGTATCGGCACCACCTTTGAGGAAGTCATAGGCCAGTGCGGGGGTATAAAGGACGATGCCACCGAGGTGGAGGTCTTGAATGGCGGTCCCATGATGGGCATTACCCAGAGCATGCTTACGGTGCCGGTCATCAAGGGTACCTCGGGCATAACCGTACTCGGGGCCGAGGGCATAAAGAAAAAATCCATTGAGCCCTGCATACGCTGCGCCAGCTGTGTGGAGGCCTGCCCAATGGGTCTCATGCCCTACAGGCTCGGCGACCTCGGCATAAGGGCCAGGGTGGATGATTTCATGAAGTGGGCGGGCATGAACTGCATTGAGTGCGGGTGTTGCTCTTATGTATGTCCCTCGCGCAGACCGCTCCTTCAATGGATACGCGTGGGCAAGCTCCGCGTGCGTCAGAAATCTCAGTAGCGTAACGATTTTTGTTGTCCCTGCTACCTGCTTGAAGTAAAGTATATACCCCTTGAAGCGGCACATCCCGGCGGAGGGGAGGGGGGGAGAGGGGACGCGGGTTTGGCGGGACTTGCGGTGGATTTAAAGTAAACTCAAAATCATTGATGTGAGGCCAATGCCTCCGCATCCTACTGGTTATGGATAAAGACAAGACAAAAAATAAAGCTGGTGAAGAGAAGGAAGGCGCGAAGCCTGCTCTAAAGGCCGATGCCCCGGCAAAATCGAAAGCAGTCTCTGCCGGGTCCGAGGGCTCCGCAAAAAAGCCTGCCTCCGAGCCGCCGGTAAAAAAGGTCGCGGCGAAAAAATCCGTTGCCGGCGCCAAACCCGCGGCCAAGGCCCCGGCGAAGAAGGCCCCTGCGGCGCCTGCCGAGCCTCCGCACAAGCTCGTTGTCTCCTCATCGCCCCATTTCCAGACTACCGAGAACATCCCCAGAATAATGTACACCGTTGTCGTGGCCCTCATTCCGGCCATGGCCGTAAGTATTTACCTCTTTGGCCTGCGCGCGCTTATGCTCATCCTGGTCAGCGTCTTTGTCTGCCTTGTCTCTGAGTACGCCATGCAGAGGATAAGAAAAAAACCCATGCGCGTCCACGACGGGAGCGCTGTTATTACCGGTATTTTGCTGGCCCTTATGCTGCCGCCGGGGTTCCCCGTATACGGTGTCGTACTGGGTGCGCTCTTTTCCATAGTGGTGGGAAAGATGCTCTTCGGCGGGCTCGGCTACAATATATTCAACCCCGCCCTTATAGGCAGGGCCTTCCTGCAGGCCACATACCCGGTGCTCATTACCACATGGGTAGACCCCGGGGCAGTGATTAACGCAGTTGACGCCATCAGCGCGGCCACGCCGCTGGCCCTCATGAAGTTCGGCGGCCACCATACGGCCCTTGGGGCGCTCTTTTTCGGAAACGTGGCGGGCTCGCTTGGCGAGACCTCGGCCATAGCCATACTCATTGGAGGGCTTTATCTCCGGTACAAGGGTTATATCAACTGGAAACTCCCGCTGGGATACCTTGGCTCCATAGCCTTTTTTGCCACCATATTCTGGATAGCCGACCCGTCAAAATACGCCTCACCGTTTTTTCATGTCATGGCCGGAGGGGCAATGCTGGGGGCGTGGTTCATGGTTACCGATATGGTCACTACCCCCGTAACACCGGTCGGGCAGTGGATATTCGCCATTGGCGCGGGCTTTCTCACTATTATAATAAGGCTCTTCGGTGGTCTGCCCGAGGGAGTCATGTACTCCATACTATTCATGAACGCCTTTGTGCCCCTTATTAACAGGCATACAAAACCAAAGGTCTTTGGAGAGCTTAAGGCAAAAAAGGCTTAGCCCGTAGCTGGAATCGAGACGGCGCCGATAGCCCTCGAAAAGATTAAGGATAGAAGAGAGATTGAATAAATCCGTAAAGATGATAGTCACACTTACCGTGCTCGGGGCCCTGGCGGGTATCATACTCGCCGTTGTCTTCAAGATGGCCGATCCCCTTATCCAGATAAACAAGGAAAAGGAATTGAAGGCCGCCATCTTTACCGTCCTGCCCGCGGCAAAGAATTACAGGACCGTGACAAAGGATCTGAAAAAAGAGGTTGTCACCGTATACGTGGGCCTCGATGGCAACGGCTCGCCCGTTGGCGTGGCCTTCAAGGCCGATGGCAATGGTTTTCAGGGCAACGTGGGCATAATGGTGGGCCTTGGCCTTGATTTTACGAAATTAAAGGGCATACAGGTCCTCGATCAGGTAGAGACGCCGGGCCTTGGCAACAGGATACTCGAGGACTGGTTCATGAAACAGTTCAAAGGGGTTGAGATACACCCGAAAATAGAATATATTAAGTACAGAAAGCCCGAAAAACCGAACCAGATTCAGGCAATAACAGGCGCTACCATATCGAGTAACGCCGTTGTCACCAATATCAACAAGGCCGTAAAAAAGGTTACTGAACTCTTTACCGCCGAGGAGCTCACAGGCTCTGCAGGCGCAGGCGCGGGAGAGTGATATGAGCGACGGGGCTGAAAAAGCGATAGAGTTCGAAGAGGAACGGCAGAGCCTTGCCTATGAGTTTAAGAAGGGTCTCTGGCAGGACATAGCCCCTTTCAGGCTTGTCCTCGGCCTATGTCCATCGCTTGCCGTGACAAATTCGCTTCGTAACGGCCTCTCAATGGGGCTTGCCACGCTCATGGTCCTCGTGGCCTCAAGCACGGCCGTATCGCTCGTCAGGAGGTTCATATCCCCGCAGGTGAGGATTGCGGCCTATGTGGCCATCATAGCCACCATTGTCACGGTTACGGACCTCTTTTTGCAGGCCGTGTTTCCGGACATATCAAAGGCCCTTGGCCCATATGTGCCCCTTATAATCACCAACTGCATAATATTCGGCAGGGTAGAGGCCTTTGCGCAGAAAAACCCAGTGCTCCCGACAATAATGGATTCCCTCGGCACGGGCATTGGTTTTACCTTCGCCCTTGTGGCAATGGGCTTCATAAGGGAGATACTGGGTTTCGGCTCCATATTCGGGTTTAAGATTCTGGGGTCGTGGTTTACGCCGTGGATAGTGATGATACTTCCGCCCGGGGCCTTTCTTGTAATGGGTACCCTTATCGCCATTGTGAACTATATATCTCATAAACAATCCTCTCAAGGGGAAGAGGCTTAGGAGGTACGCCGTGGAACTGATAGTAGTCTTTATCTCGGCTTCCATAGTACATAACTTCGTCCTTACCTATTTTCTCGGGTTATGCCCCTTTGTGGGCGTATCCAACAAGACGGAGAACGCCCTGAACATGGGCATGGCAACTACATTCGTCATGACCCTTACGGCGGCGGCCACCTGGCCTGTCTATCACTACATACTACTGCGTTACAACATACCCTTTCTGGAGTATGTCTCCTTTATCGTAATAATCGCCGCCCTCGTGCAGCTTGTTGAGATGTATATAAGGAAATCGAGCCCCACGCTGTACAGGGCCCTTGGCATATATCTGCCGCTAATCACTACCAACTGCGCTGTCCTCGGGCTTGCCCTTTTCATGGTCCTCCGGGATTATAACTACATAAAGAGCATTGTCTTTGGTTTCGGCACGGGCGTGGGCTTCACCATAGCGCTCCTCATGATGTCCGGCATCAGGGAAGAGCTTGAGTTCGCCGATATTCCAAAACACTTTCAGGGCATAGCCGTCACCATGATAGTGGCCGGCATGATGGCCCTCTCCTTCATGGGGTTCGCCGGGCTTCTCCATTAGGGGCCATGCCCCGGCGCTTTGCCTTTGGCCCATGGCCGTGTTATATTATAGATTAAGGTATACGAGGAGAGTCTTTAATTATGAGCGCAGGTACAATCATATCTTCCGTAGTGAGCATGGGGGGCATCGGCGGGGTGCTTGCCATCTTTATCGCCTTCGCTGACAAGAAGCTCAGCGTAAAGGAAGATGTGCGTATAGAGAAACTTATGGAGATTCTGCCGGGCACCAACTGCGGGGGGTGCGGCTACGCCGGTTGCAGGTCCCTTGCCGAGGCCCTGCTTGCCGGTAAGGCCCCGCCCACGTCCTGCGTTGCCTCCGGGGACTCCACATCAGTAAAGCTCGCCAGGATACTCGGGGTGGAGGTTACTGCCAAGAAGAGAAATATCGCCGTTGTACTCTGTCACGGCGGCACTGCCGAGGCCAAAAGAACTGCCGAGTACAGGGGCGCCGTGGACTGCACGGCCGCCGACCTTACGGGCGGGGGAAAGGCCTGCACATATGGCTGTCTTGGTTACGGCGAGTGCGTTGCCTCCTGCGAGTTCGGGGCAATGGCCATGAGCGATGACAACCTGCCCATTGTATTCCATGATAAATGCGTTGGCTGCGGGGCCTGTGTCAGGGCCTGCCCGAGGAATATTATCGAGCTTCACAGCGAGGACCACAAGCTCTTTGTATACTGCCGTAATAAAGAAAAAGGCGCCAAGGCGAGAAAGGTCTGCACCGTTGCCTGCATAGCCTGCGGCCTCTGCACCAAAGACTGCTCCGTCGAGGGCGGCATTGTCTTGAAGGACAACCTCGCTACCGTCGACTATGAGCTTGCACCGCAAAACGATGAGTCCACGAAGAGATGCCCCACAAAGTGCATCCATTCCGGCATTGAAGAGGAGATGACGAGGGGACGATATCTTGCCGGACAGCTCAAAAAAATCTCTTGACGGCGGCGCTTTAAAACCTTTCATCCTTCCTGGAGCCCGGAAACTCCTTATCAGCGTCATGTTCAGTCCGCCAAACCCACATTCTCCGAGAGCGGCGCGAGAGGTAAAAAAACCCCTTTCGCCATGAGTTAATCTACAATAATTTTCCGTTAATAATCCTTTAATCTCCTTTTGTTAACATAATCAGAATATGTTGTTCACTAAATAACGTTACTCTTGAGGGCGAATCGTGAAGAATAAGAACTCAGCTATCATTATCGTTGCCGCAATAATAATTATCATAGCGGCGGCTGGAGGATATTTTCTCGGAAAGGGCTCCGGCGGCTCTTCGTCAAACAGCGTGTACAGAAATAACGGCGCGGCAAAACCCGGCATGGGAGATAGCAAGGCCGCCCTTATAGGGGACCTTGAGGCAAGGCTCAGTCAAAAGCCCGATGACGCCAAGACCATATACACCCTTGCCGATACGTATTTTACGATGAAGCGTTTTGATGATGCCGTTAAGTATTATAATAAACTCCTTACCCTTACCCCTGATGATGTCGATGTATATAACGACCTCGGCCTCTCTCTTCATTATCTCGGTAAATCCGCCGAGGGCTTAAAGTCCCTGGATGATGGTATCAAAAAGAACCCCTACAACCAGAGGATATGGCTTACAAAGGGTTTTGTCCTTGCCTATGGCGTAGGCGACCTTACAAAGGCCGCGGAGGCCTGGAAAAAGGCGCGCGCACTGGACCCGAAAAGCGGTGTTGGAAAGGCGGCGGATAATTATCTTGCCCAGATTAAGAAAACTACTAAAGGTAAAGCACAGGGCCTTAAATGAGCGGTAAGACACGGTCAGGCGCGGTAGGCCCGAAGCCTTTTTATAAAAAAGCCTGCAGGAAGGTATGGCTCTTTTTCAACTCCCTCAAGCTAACGCTTGCAGTTATGCTGACGCTGGCCTTTGCCGCAGGCGTGGGCACGGTAATCCAGCAGGGGTTGCAGCCCTCGGAGTATGTAAACGCATACGGCCTTAAGTGGGCGAAGATTATCTTCTATACAGGCGTGCATGACCTCTACCACGCGTGGTGGTTCACGGCCATGCTCGGTCTTTTATGCCTGAATATCATAGTCTGTACCTTTGAGAGGTTTCCTGCCAAGTGGAAGTCTCTCCTGAATCAAAAACCCGCCGGAAAGTTCAACCAGAGGATTATATCCAACTGCTCCCATAACCATACCATCCCCATGTCCGTAAGGCATGAGGCCGCCAAAGACAAGGTCCTCGCCGTATTCAGGAAAAAGAGGTACAAGGTTCAGCATACCAGCGCCGAAGACGGCCATTATATATACGCGTGGAAGGGAACCCTCGGGCGGCTCGGCTCGGACGTAGTGCATATAAGCCTCCTGCTTATACTCCTGGGCTCCATACTCGGTGGTTTCTACGGCTACAAGGACAATAAGATCGTCTATGAAGGCGACACCATGACCGTGCCGCAGGCCCCCTTCGAGGTACGGCTCGACAAGTTCTGGATAGATTTCTACGATACGGGCCAGATAAAGCAGTACAACAGCCTGCTCACCGTCATCGAGGGCGGAAAAGAGGTCCTGAAAAAGCAGATATGGGTCAACGAACCCCTTTACTACAAGGGCATACGTTTTTATCAGAGCAGCTACGGCTCTGCATGGGACAGGATAAAAAGCGCTGATATCGGGCTTCTGAAAAAGAATAATAAGCGTCTCAGCTCCAAGATGAGCGTGAAATGGGGCAAGAAGGTCGCTATCAAGGGTACGCCCTATTCCATTAAGCTCATGGGCTTTGCCGCGGACTTTGCCTATGACGACAGGACAAAGACGGTATTCTCGCAGTCCATGGAGACCAAGAACCCGGCCGTGCACCTGGAAATATACAAGGGTAACGAGATGATATCCAACCCGTGGCTCTTCCTCAAATATCCGGGTATCTTTCCGGCCATACCCGACTCGGAAGACGACCTTGTATTTGCCGGATTCAGTGGTATCATGTATTCTGGAATATCTCTTAACAAAGACCCGGGCACTAATGTGGTCTGGCTCGGCGCCCTTGTCATGGGCCTGGGTTTTTTCCTCGCCTTCTTTGTCCCCCATAAGAGGTTATGGATCTATGTGAAGGATGACGAGAGCTCTTCGGAGGTAAAGATAGGCGGCTTTATCAATAAAAACCAGTTCGCTCTTGAAAAAGAGTTAAAAGATATAGTGGGACGTATAGAATCGGATTAGTCTCCTGATACGGAGGTAAAATTTATGGTATTATCGCTTGTATTTTTCAGTTTTTCTTTCGGCTTTTACATAATCGCCGCGCTCTTCTACCTTGGCAACTGGATATTCAAGAAGAGGTGGCTCGGCCAGCTTGCCACGTCCATAGCCTATGTTGCCCTCTTTTCCACTACCATGATACTCATCATGAGGGCAGGGGAATCGGGGCACGCGCCCTTTTCCAACCTCTACGAGTCAATGGTCCTCTTTGTCTGGGGCATCAATATCGGTTACCTCGTGCTTGAGTACCGGCACAAGTTCAAGGCCATCGGGGCCTTTGTAATGACCATCGCCTTTCTCGCCATGCTCTCGGCCTCCATGCTTCCATACAGGTTCAAGAGCGTAGAGCCCCTTAACCCGGCCCTTCAGAACAAGTGGCACTGGATGGTGAACCTGCTCAGCCACGTGGGCCTGCAGAAGTACGCCATCGGCTGGCTTGATTTTCATGTCTTCACCACCTTTATCGGATACTCGGCCTTTGCCATATCTTTTGGCATCAGCATCATGTATCTTATAAAAAACAGGAGCGAGTCAAAGGGCGGGCACGGCGGGCTTCTCGCGGCCTTTCCCGACGGCAAGACCCTTGACGAGCTCAGCTACCGCACAATCGCATGGGGCTTTCCCTTTCTTGCCGTGGGCATAGTATCAGGCGCCGTCTGGGCCAACTACGCATGGGGCACGTACTGGAGCTGGGACCCCAAGGAGACGTGGTCCCTTATCACATGGTTCATATACGCGGCATATCTGCACGCACGGGTCACAAGGGGGTGGCGCGGGAAAAAAGCCGCTTATCTCTCAATAGCCGGTTTTCTTGCCGTCCTGTTCCTGTACTGGGGCGTGAGCTTTGTACTGCCGGGTCTTCATGCCTACGCATAGTATCGCCTGGGAAGGTGAGTCTCTCTTTCAGGGACTTTGGAGCGTGAGCCGTTTGCGCGATAACAAAAAACAGGGTATATTCCAAGTATGTCTGATGTAAAAAAAACAGAGGGCGGCCTGCCCAAGGCCGCCATAATAGGCGTAGTAGTTGTGGCCATAATAGTGGTTGTCTTTGTTGTTATGAGCCAGAAGCAGAAGTTTACCCTCATGGCCCCGGGGGCCGAGGCCATAGACTTTACCCTGCCGGACCTCGATGAAAAGGAGCACACGCTCTCGAGTCTGCGTGGTAATGTAGTCTTTCTCAACTTCTGGGCCACGTGGTGCGGTCCTTGCCGAGAAGAGATTCCCTCCATGCAGGTCATGCACAACAAGTTCAAGGGAAAACCCTTCAAGATAGTCGCCGTAAGCATCGACACGGCCTCCGATGATGTGGTCAGAAAATTTGCCAAGGGCTTTGGCATCACCTTTCTCATACTGCATGACCGCAAGGGGACCCTTAAGAACACATATAAGACAACAGGCGTCCCCGAGACCTTTATTGTAGACCAGAACGGCATCATAGCCGAGAAGGTCTGGGGCCCAAGGGACTGGTCTGACCCCAAAAACCTTGCTACCATAGAGGCCCTCCTCGAAAACGGTCCCCGCGCCCCCGGCTCCTACGGCAAAAAGTAGGGATATATTCCTCTTCTAATAGTTCTTTAATCTTTACGGCGATATCTTTTATATGTTGTTTTACATGAAACTCCGCCGACAGAAGTCAACGAATCCTTCGTCTACATCCTTTGCCTGCGGTCCCTTGAACAGCCTCTTCATCGCATGAGATGTGTCTTCAATTTTGAAGGCAAAATTTAAATAAAAAGGACACTATCATGAACAGCGAAGTTACCCTGTCCCTGGCATTTCTCGGGGGCATTCTCTCTTTTGTATCTCCTTGCGTACTGCCCCTTGTGCCTTCCTACGTATCCTTTGTCACAGGTATCTCTTTCGAGGACCTTACGAGCGAAAACTCCGGTCAGCTTAAAAAAGTTATACTGCTCAACTCGCTCATGTTCATATTTGGTTTTACCTCTGTCTTTGTCCTCATACTCGGCTCGTCTGCTCAGCTCTTCGGCTCGGTTTTTCTTCAGTACCAGGACATTATACGCAAGATTGGCGGCGTGATAATAATCCTTCTCGGGATTCATATCATGGGGATAATAAACATCAAGGTACTGCAGAGGGATAAGAGATTTCATTTTTTCAAGGATAAGCCCGCCGGTTTTCTGGGTTCTTTTATCGTTGGCATAGGCTTTGCCGCGGGCTGGACACCCTGTATAGGCCCCATACTCTCGGCCATATTTGCCGTAGCCGCCACATCGACGAGCCCCCTTGCCGGCATGAAGCTATTTCTCGCATATTCCGTCGGACTTGCCATACCGTTTTTTCTTACATCCCTGGGAATCAACACCTTTCTTCACCACTTCAACAAACTGAAAAAGCACATGAGGGTAGTCTCCTTTATCACGGGCTTTTTCCTTATTTTGACGGGGGTATTGATTTTTTTCAATTCCCTTGCTATAATCTCGTCGTATCTTGATTCCATTTTGCCACAACTTAGCTGACCCGGATAATGAGGCCATGACCAAACTTCGTGTAGATATTTATACGAGGCAGGACTGCTTGCCATGTTCTTTCAGTTCAGATGTAGACCCGGAAACAGGCAGCGCCTGCGTCCTCTGCACTGAAGCGCGTGACGTGCTCAGAAAGGTAAGGGACGAGATTCCCTTTGTCCTCAACGAGGTCGACATCTCATCGAACGATGACCTTAAGCGCAGGTACAGTGAGGATATCCCCACGGTCTTTATAAATGGAAAAAAGTCCTTCAAGTTCAAGGTCGATGAATCGGAGTTTCGAAAAAAAGTAAAGAGAGAGATAATAAAGGCCGGCATCTCCCGCTACAGGGAGCGTAAAAAAGACACTTCCATCTAAGGGGGCATCCAAGAGGCCCGATTTATCTCTATATCCGCATCTGTGTAACGAGCGCCGGGCACTGCGAACTGTGCAAAGCGGCAAGTTCCGGTTACACCCGGCCCTTTCAGGCGTTGTATACGGGGCCTTCAGAAACCATCTAAAGACATCTACTAATACGGCGCTGTACTATCCAAAAAGTCTTCTCCCGTCGCAAAAGGGGAGAAGATTTTTTTTTAAAAATCAATGACCTTGCCCCGGCCCATTCAATTTTTACACCCGCGGGTGAGTTAACGGGCCTTCTTGCTTTTTATCGGTAGATTAGTTATATTCTTAGTGGATTTAAAGGCACAGGCGCTATCACGGCCATACAAGAGTGAAGCCCTTCTTTTTTGCGGCACGTGCGCGCGAGCGGCCCTTATCAAAAATGGCCCTCCCTCCTTTGACGGATAGTATTAAGTGAGACTCTTGAGGTCTACTTTTTAAATGAAAAAAATTTTCATCTTCATAGGGTTTTTCCTCGTTCTGGCCCTGCCCGGCAGGGCCCTTGCCGTAAAGGCCCATGTGGGCGACCTTGCCGTAATAACGGCGCCAGACGCATTGAATGTCTCCTTCTCCGTTGAGAACGCCTTTCCAAAGCGGATAGAAGAGGCCATTAAGAGCGGGGTGCCCACATCGTTCAAGTTCATCGTGGAGTTTACGCGCGTCCGAAGCCTGTGGTTCGACAAAAACGTTGGAAGGTGGGAGTTCAAGCATACGGTTAAGTACGATACGCTCAAGCAGGAGTACGAGATAACCCTTGAGGAAAAGGGTTCGATCAAGATATACACAAAGGACTACGATGAGATGAAGAGGATAATGAGCTCGCCCGATTCCGTGGCGCTCCTTCCATCGTGGGGCCTTCCACGGGGCTATAGATATGAGCTTCGCATCATGGCGGAGCTTCGCACCATCAGGTTGCCTTTCCGCCTTGATTACATGTTTTTCTTTCTGAGGTTATGGGACATTGATACGGACTGGTATTCCTACAAGTTCACCTACTGAAAAGTGCCATGAAGAGTTCCAATAGAGCCGATGCAGATCAGAAGAGACGGCGCAGGGAGATTTTCATCATCATCGCCGTCCTTCCTGTCATCGTCCTGCTCACCTATTTCGAGTCCCACATATCCATCCTCAGCGGTAATGTGCCCATACCGGCCAATATCCTCATACTGGGCCTTATAAACCTTAATATAATATTACTCGTAGTCGTAATCTTTCTCGTCCTGCGCAACACGGTAAAGATATTTTTCGAGAGGAAGAGAAAGGTCATGGGCTCAAAGCTCATGACAAGGCTTATTACGGCCTTTGTCGCCCTCTCTATTATTCCCACTCTCATATTGTTTTTCGTGGTCATCTCCTTCATAAACCGCAGTATTGACGGGTGGTTCAATATAAAGATAGAGGACTCACTGCAGCAGTCGCTGGAACTCGGCCAGAATTATTACAGGGATATGAAAGAGAAGATGCTCTCGGGCGCGCGCATCATAGCCGCCTCCGCCGCCAAGGGGCCCCTTACCCCGGATTCGTCGAAACTGCGGTATTTCATATATCAGCGCATGGAAGAGAATGATTATTCCACCATAGAGGTCTACAATGACAGGGGCAGGCGAATCATGTATTTTGTCTCTGATTCCGTTGTAGAGGGCACGGTGCCCGACGTTGATGTTGAACGCATGAAGGCCACCTTTGCAGGTGAGCCCCTGAGCTTTGTACAGAGCCTCAGCCTCGGCGATGTTGTGCGCGGCTCGTACCCCGTGGTCCTTTCTGGCGGCAAGGGGCGCGTCGCAGGTGCAGTTGTGGTTAGCTATCACGTGCCGCTTAGCCTCATGGGCAAGATGAAGGAGATCTCCACGGCCTTTGAGGGCTATAAACAGCTCAAACTCCTTAAAAATCCCGTTAAGACCAGCTACTTTGTCATACTCCTTATCATAACCCTGCTTATCGTCTTCTTCTCCATCTGGATAGGCCGATACCTTGCAAGAGGCATAACCGTGCCCATACACGAGCTTGCCAACGGCACAAACGAGGTGGCCGGCGGCAACCTTGATTTTCGCATAAACGTCGAGTCTGACGATGAGATAGGTCTCCTTGTGAGGTCATTCAACCGCATGACCGAGGACCTCAAGGCCGGAAAGACACGCATAGAAGAGGCGAACCTTGACCTCAGAAAGACCAATACCGAGCTTGAACAGAGGCGGCGCTACATGGGCATAGTCCTTGACAACGTAACAGCGGGCATTATCTCCATTGACCGCTACGGAAGGATTACCTCCATCAACAGGGTGGCAGCCGAGATACTCGGCACGGATGAGGGGTTCGCGCTTCTGAAAAATTACAGGGACGTGCTCCGCGAGGAGGATAGAGAGGTCTTCAAGGAGCTTATACGGCACATGAATGAAATAGGCGTTCAGTCCATGGAGAGGCAGTTGAGCATAAGGGTGGGTGACAAGACCATAATGATACTTGTGAACCTCAACGCCCTGCGTGACGACAAGGGCAACTACCTCGGCATGGTGGCCGTGCTTGACGACCTTACCCATCTGCTGAAGACGCAGAGGATGCAGGCGTGGAAAGAGGTGGCAAAGCGCATAGCCCATGAGATAAAAAACCCCCTTACCCCCATTAAGCTCTCGGCGCAGAGGCTCCGTAAAAAATATCTCGATAACTTTACGGACAAGGACATATTTGACGAATGCACCGTTACCATAATAAAGCAGGTAGACGAGCTCAAGGTCCTTGTTGACGAGTTTTCCAATTTTGCCCGCATGCCTGCCGTAACCCCTACGCCCAACGACCTCAACGAGGTGGTGCGCGAGACAGTGGCCCTGTACAAGACGGGCGATAGGAAGATATCGTACAACGTCTTCACTGATGAGGCCATGCCCGTTGTGAGCATTGACAGGGACCAGATAAAGCGCGCCCTCATAAACCTCTTTGACAACGCCTCCGCTTCCATCGAGGGCGAGGGTTCGGTAACCGTAAGGACGAGCTTTGACCGCGCCCTTGAGCTCGTAAGGGTAGAGGTCATTGACACCGGTTCGGGTATACGGCCCGAGGCCAGGGAGAGGCTCTTCGAGCCCTATTTTTCCACAAAACGAACCGGCACGGGGCTCGGCCTTGCCATTGTAAGCGATATCATATCCGACCATAACGGCTATATAAGGGTGAAGGACAATCCCGCCGGAGGGACAATCTTTGTAATAGAGCTGCCTGTGAGGCCTGTGAACATATGAACAAGATAATGGTTATAGATGATGAGAAGAATATAAGGGACGCCCTTGGCGGGGTGCTCACGGACGATGGTTACTCCGTGGTAAGCTCCCCGAGCGCCGAAGAGGGCCTGCTGGCCCTGCCCGTCGAGCGGCCCGATGTTGTGCTCCTGGACATATGGCTGCCAGGAATGGACGGAATCAAGGCCCTTGGGAAGATAAAGGCCATGGACCCCGATGTGCAGGTTATCATGATATCCGGTCACGCCAGCATAGAGACGGCCGTGGAGGCCACAAAGCTCGGGGCCTATGACTTTATCGAGAAACCCGTCTCCCTTGATAAGGTGATTCTTACCGTGGAGCATGCCATTGCCCACAGGAGACTATCGAGCGAGGTGCGGGAGCTCCGTGAGAAGGCCCTTGAGAAGTACGACATTATCGGCGCTTCAGAGGTGATGAAGGCCCTTAAGAAAGACATCCAGCGTGCCGCCCCGTCCAACTCATGGGTGCTTATCACCGGCGAGAACGGCACGGGTAAGGAGTTTGTGGCGAGGAATATACACCTGCTATCCTCGCGCTCGGCAAGGCCCTTTGTAGAGGTAAACTGCGCCGCCATACCGGAGGAACTTATTGAGAGCGAGCTCTTTGGTCATGAGAAGGGCGCTTTTACGGGTGCTCTATCAAAGAAAAAGGGCAAGTTCGACATGGCCGACCATGGTACCATTTTCCTTGACGAGATAGGGGACATGAGCCTGAAGACGCAGGCCAAGATACTGAGGATACTGCAGGAGCAGTCCTTCGAGAGGGTAGGGGGAACGGAGCTTATAAAGGTGGACGTCAGGGTAATAGCGGCCACCAACAAGGACCTGAAAGAGGAGATAAAAAAGGGAAATTTTAGAGAGGACCTCTATTACAGGCTTAACGTCATACCCTTTGTTGTGCCTCCTCTGCGGCGCAGGCCTGAGGATATACGCCTTCTTGCCGAGCATTTTCTCATTGAGGCCTCCCGTAAATCCGGTGTGGAGACCATCAAGGCGGATAATGAGGTGATGAGACGGCTCTCGGAATACGCATGGCCAGGAAACGTACGGGAGCTGAAAAACCTTGTTGAGAGGCTTGTCATCATGAGCCCCGGGCCTTCCATCACCATTAACGACCTGCCTTCCTATATAAGCGGCCAGAAGACAACTGATGGCCAGGCCGGCCTCTTTGCCAGAAGCCTTCTACGTGACGCGAGGGCGACCTTCGAAAAAGAGTTCATCGTGAGAAAACTCAGGGCAAACAACGGAAATATAGCGAAGACCGCCGAGGCCATAGGCATTGAGCGCAGCCACCTCTACAGGAAGATAAAGAGCTACGGCATCGAGCATGAGGACCTCTGAAAACCCTTCATATCCGATTTTACAGCTAATTGGAACCCCCCTCCATAAAACAGAAGTTAACCTCCCGCACGGCGGGCCTCATGGGTATGGCTCTATCCCTTCAGCAGTCTAATCATCCCACGAACGACCATTTTTCGTCTTATTTAATTTATTATTTATAGTTTATCCGGATTTGTCCTGATTTGTGTAAACTAATGCTTGACAATAACCCAAATTAAGGGTATAAAATAGTTAATGTAAATAATAAGTGATATAGATGTTGGCTTTTACCGTATCTTGACTCAGGCTACTCGAAGCTACACAAGGGTTCATCATGAATATTACGGCGCCCGTATTTAATGAGGAAAAGGATAAGGGAAGGAATGCATCTCTGCCTCGATGTATTCGGTCTGGTCATAAAAGCAAGAGATTAGGCAAGTCGCCTGTCAAGTCTGCCGAAGACACTTTTCATCCCCTTCTGCCGGGTAAATACTGCGCTCCCAACATGGCCATGGTAGGCGCCTCCGCTTCGATGAGGTCTATCTACTCCATCATCAAGATGGTGGGCATGACCACGGCAAGCGTACTCATTACCGGTGAATCCGGCACGGGTAAGGAGCTTGTGGCAAGGGCTGTCCATAGCGCTGGAGTCACAAAAGATGAGGTCTTTTCAAGCAATAACGTCCCCTTTGTGGCCATAAACTGCGGCGCCCTGCCTGCCGGTCTCATGGAGAGCGAGCTCTTTGGCCATGAGAGGGGGGCATTTACAGGGGCCTCGGTCCGAAAGACGGGCAAGGTGGAGCTTGCCAGCGGCGGCACGCTTTTTCTTGATGAAGTCGCCACAATGCCTCTGCCGTTACAGGTCAAACTGCTCCGTTTTCTGCAGGAGAGGGTCTTCACTCGCGTGGGCGGAAACGTCCTCATCAATGCGGATATCCGCGTCATAGCCGCCGCCAACGTCAACCTCCTTGACGCCGTAAAGAGGGGCGAGTTCAGGGAAGACCTCTATTACCGCCTTAACGTCGTACCCATCGAGGTTCCCGCCCTGCGAGAAAGAAGAGAAGACATAAGTCTTCTTGCAAGGCACTTCCTCGAAAAATACTCTTCCAAATACTCAAGGTCCATAGCGGGAATATCACGCGAGGCCCTGGCCGCGCTTACTGCCTACGGATGGCCCGGCAACGTGCGCGAGCTCGAAAATATCATGGAGCGCATCGTGGTGCTCAGCCCTGATGAGGGCCCTGTCATGGTAAGCGACCTGCCGGCGGAAATTTCATCTTCAACTTGCGATAACGCCCCATCTACGTCCGCAATCAGCGGGCAGAGAGGCCCCGGGGGGTACAGGGAGGCCCTCATGGACTTTGAGAGGGCTTATATTACCTCTCTTCTTGAAAAAACGGGCTGGAACAGGGCCCGGACAGCGCGGCTCATGAAGGTCCACAGAAATACCCTCCTCATGAAGATGAAGGCCCTGGAGGTAAAAACCCCTTAATTCTCTTCAGCTTCAGCTCCGTTAAATTACGAGTCTTCCTGCCTTCGTTCATTTTTTTCCCGGGCCATTCCATGGGCCGCGCATCACAAGATTGAAATTGAAAAGAACTTCCATTTATGTTATGTATTTCACTATATCCATGAAGCGCGGCACGACAGGAGGGCGTAAAAAGGGGTTTAAGTCTTGTTGCCTGTGCGTTGCAGGGTCTCTTTCCGAGCCAATCTATTACGACTAAAAAACAACGGGGGTTTTGATGTCAGGTC
>CAZMKZ010000017.1:17821-36429 GCA_964567185.1 uncultured Thermodesulfobacteriota bacterium | reverse complement strand
ATTTAGGATCTGGTGGGAAACCATGGGGGTTCGAGTCCCCCCTCTCGCACCAGAACAAAGGAAAAAAAACATTTTCAGGGAAGGTGAGCTTGTGAACGAGGATAAAAAGACGAAATACAGCGCTGTGCTTGAGGACATCAGCTCTGTAAAGAAAAAAATCGAGGTTACGGTATCCGCAGATGATGTAACAAAGGCTTTGGAAGACTCCTATGCAAGGCTTAAGGCAACTGCCGCCATAGCGGGATTCCGTAAAGGCACGGTCCCCAAAAGCGTCATTAAGGCCAAATTCGCCGACGGCATTAGCGGCGATGTCTCCACCCGCCTTATCGACGGCACCTATCACAGGGCCCTTGAGGAGCTCGGGCTTACGCCCCTTGACGGTCCCGAGGTGGAGATAAAGACACTTGTCCCTGAGGAGGGAAAGGACTTTGTCTATACGCTCTCCTTTGAGGTAACCCCAAGGGTGGAGGTGGGTGAATACCTTGGCCTTGATCTCGGCGCTCCGGAGGCCATAGAGGTTACTGAAGAGGATATAGAGCAGGGCCTCGACGGCATCAGGCAGAGCAATATAAGATTCAAGGAAGTCGACAAACCTGCCGATGACAAGGATATGGTCATTATTGATTTTACGGCCACAAGAAATGGTAAAGCGGTAAAGGGGCTCAAGGGAACGGGATACCCCGTGCTCATTGGCGAGACATCGCCAATGCCCGGCCTTGACGATGCGCTGAAGGGCCTTTCAAAGGGCGATAAGAAGGACGCGGAGCTGACCTTTCCGGAAAATTACAGCGAGAAGAAACTCGCCGGCAAGGACGTGGTCTTTCATATCACCGTACAGGCCGTTAAAGAGAAAACAGTCCCAGAGATAAACGACGAGTTCGCCAAAGGCCTGCAGTGCGATAGCTATGAGGCCCTCAGGGAAAGGGTAGCCTCGGAGATCAAAAAATCAAAGGAAAAAGAGAGTAAGAACAAACTGAAGACTGTTATCCTTGATAAACTCATAGCCGGGCGCGAGCTTGATGTGCCTGAGTCTCTTGCCGAAAAATATCATGCCCTTATCTTTAAAAGCGTCGTCGACAACATGCGCGCCGGTATGATCCATCCCGATGACAAGGGGCTCAGCGAGGAGGCAGTGAAGGAGAGGTATCGTCCCCTTGCGGCCAGAAGGGCCAGAGAGGACATGATACTTGACGCCATCGCCTTGAAGGAGAAAATGGAGATATCCAACGCAGAGGTGGAGGAGGCCATAAAGGAGCTCGCCGCCGACCGTAACCTGCCCATAGATTCCCTCATGACGAGGATACAGAGAGAGGGCAACATGGAGATGATAAAGGACGGACTCAAGCACGAGAAGGTCTTTGACCTTATAATAGCCTCGGCAAAAAAAGACTGAGGTATTCTCGTTTACGTCACGTTAACCTGGCTGAAAGAGAGGGAGGATAGATGCTTGTTCCCATCGTAGTTGAACAGACCGGCCGCGGTGAAAGGGCCTTTGATATATACTCGCGGCTCCTGAAAGACCGCATAATCTTTCTGGGAAGCGCCATCGATGACAACGTTGCCAACCTCGTTATTGCCCAACTCCTTTTTCTTGAGTCCGAGGACCCTGAGAAGGATATACATATCTATGTGAATTCCCCGGGCGGTGTGGTTAGCGCCGGGCTTGCCATATACGATACCATGCAGTACGTCAAACCCGCCGTCACTACCATGTGCATGGGGCAGGCGGCGAGCATGGGAGCCCTGCTGCTTGCCGGCGGGGCCGCTGGCAAGAGGTTCGCACTTCCCAACTCCCGTGTCCTTATCCACCAGCCCCTTGGGGGCGCGCAGGGACAGGCCACTGACATCGATATCCAGGCCAAGGAAATAGTCAGGATAAGGCATGAGCTTACTGAAATCCTCGTCAGGCATACGGGCCAGACATCGGAAAAGATACACGAGGATACGGAGAGGGATTTTTATATGAGTGGGCAAGAGGCCAAGGAATATGGTATAATAGATAAAGTAATAGAGAAGAGAAGTTGAGCCCGGTAATGTTGCATTTTTGCCGAATGGTTTTCGACTTTAACCATATCGCCACCGAATTATAGGAAGACCATGACTGTAAACAAACACGATAGCGGATATCTGACCTGTTCTTTCTGTAAAAAGAGCCAGGATGAGGTGAGAAAACTCGTTGCCGGACCTATGGTCTACATCTGCGACGAATGTATCGAACTCTGCAATGACATAATAGCCGAGGAGTACGAGAAGGACGAGTTCAAGAAGCACGAAAACAAGATACCCAAGCCAAAAGAGATAAAAAGCATACTCGATGAATATGTCATAGGGCAGGAAGGGGCCAAGAAGGTCCTTGCCGTTGCCGTTCATAACCATTACAAGAGGATAGAAAGCAAGGCATCGCTTGGCGACGTTGAGATAGAGAAGAGCAATATCCTTCTGGTGGGTCCAACGGGCTCGGGTAAGACCCTGCTCGCGCAGACGCTGGCCAGAATTCTTAACGTGCCCTTCACCATAGCCGACGCCACCACCCTCACGGAGGCCGGTTATGTAGGCGAGGACGTGGAAAACATCATCCTCAGCCTTCTGCAGAACGCCGAGTATGACATAGACCGCTGCAAACGCGGCATTGTCTACATAGACGAGATAGACAAGATATCCAGAAAGAGCGACAGCCCGTCCATAACAAGGGACGTTTCCGGCGAGGGCGTTCAGCAGGCCCTCCTGAAGATAATCGAGGGCACCGTGGCCAACGTGCCGCCAAAGGGTGGGAGAAAGCATCCGCAGCAGGAGTTTCTCCAGGTCGATACCTCCAACATCCTCTTTATATGCGGCGGGGCCTTTAACGGCCTTGAGGACATAATCGCCCAGAGGGTGGGAAAACGCACCGTCGGTTTTCGTACGGTTGCGGCCAAGCGGTCTGGAAAGACGAAGAAAAAACTGCCCTTTGATGTGGAGCCCGAAGATTTTCTCCACTACGGGCTTATACCGGAGTTCATGGGCAGGCTCCCTGTAATAGCCACCCTTGGCGAGCTTGACGAGAAAGACCTTGTAAGGATTCTTACCGAGCCCCGTAACGCCATCATCAAGCAGTACCAGAAGCTCTTTGAGCTTGAGAACGTGGTTCTGAAGTTTACCGACGGGGCGCTTGGGGCCATCGCAAGGGAATCCATGAGGCGCAAGGCCGGGGCAAGAGGGCTCCGCGCCATCCTTGAGCATGTTATGCTCGATACCATGTACGAGCTGCCCTCACAGACCAATATCAAAGAGTGCATCCTCAACGAGGACGTTATCTTTGAAAAAGGCAAACCAATCATAGTATACGGTAACGAGGCGGAGACGGCTTAGCCCCCACTCTTACTTAACCCTTTGGTCCGATAGTGGAGGAGACTCTAATAGACTATGGGAATATTATACTTCAAGAACGATAAGGATGATGAATTGAAGAAAGATGGCATCGTAGTCCCGCTGATTCCGCTCCGGGATATAATCGTATTTCCCTATATGGTACTGCCTCTCTTTGTGGGCAGGGACAAATCCATAAAGGCCCTTGAGCGCGCCATGGGAGAGGACAAATCCATCCTCCTTGCCGCGCAGAAAAAGGCCCGTACCGAAAATCCCGGCAGAGAAGATATCTTCGAGGTGGGCACGCTGGGCACTATCCTTCAGCTCCTGAGACTTCCCGACGGGACGGTAAAGGTCCTTGTAGAGGGCAAACGCAGGGCGAGGATAAAAGACTATATCACCGAAGAAGAGTGCTTCGTGGTCGAGGCCGAGGAAATGCATGACCTCGTTGACGAGACCGTGGAGAGCGAGGCGGTGATGCGCTCTGTCATCAAGAGCTTTGAGACCTATGTGAAGTTCAATAAAAAGATACCGCCTGAGATGATAGTCAGCGTCACTTCCATAGAAGACCCAGGCCGTCTTGCCGACACCATTGCCTCTCACCTGACGGTAAAACTTGAGGAAAAGCAGGCCCTTCTCGATACGCAGAACCCCACCATGAGGCTTGAGCGCCTGTACAGCATCATGGAGAGCGAGATAGAGGTCCTTCAGGTCGAGCAGAAGATACGCCACAGGGTCAAACGCCAGATGGAGAAGACCCAGAAGGAATACTACCTCAGCGAGCAGATGAAGGCCATCCAGAAGGAGCTTGGCGAAAAAGACGAGCTCAAGGGCGAACTGCAGGAGTTCGAGGATGCGCTGAAGAAGAAAAAACTCTCCAAGGAGGCCGCGAAAAAGGTCAAGCAGGAGATAAAGAAACTAAAGCTCATGAACCCCATGTCCGCCGAGGCCACGGTCTCCCGTAATTATATCGACTGGGTCCTGGCCCTGCCGTGGGGCGAGATTAAAGAAGAGAAGAAAGACCTTACCGAGGCCGAACGTATCCTTGAAGAAGACCACTACGGTCTTAAACAGGTAAAGGAAAGGATACTTGAGTATCTGGCCGTGCGCGGCCTCGTGAAAAAGATGAAAGGCCCAATACTCTGCCTTGTAGGCCCGCCCGGAGTGGGCAAGACGAGCCTTGCCAAGAGCATAGCGAGGGCCACGGGCAGGCCCTTTGTGCGCCTTTCGCTTGGCGGCGTAAAGGACGAGGCCGAGATACGGGGGCACAGGCGCACCTATATCGGGTCCATGCCCGGAAAGATTATCCAGTCCCTTAAAAAGGCCACATCCAACAACCCCGTCTTCCTCCTTGACGAGGTGGATAAGATGAGCAGCGATTTTCGGGGAGACCCGGCGAGCGCCCTGCTTGAGGTCCTGGATCCGGAGCAGAACCACGCCTTTAACGACCACTACCTTGACTGCGATTATGACCTCTCGGAGATAATGTTCATAACCACGGCCAACGCCATGCAGGGCATCCCCTATCCCCTTCTTGACAGGATGGAGATAATCCGGATACCCGGCTATACGGAGCTTGAAAAACTCCACATCGCCGAAAAGTTTCTCATCACAAAACAGCTGAAGGCGCACGGCCTTGAACCCGGGAATATAGAGCTCAAGAAGGCGGCCATCCTTAACATAATCAGAAGGTATACCAAGGAGGCCGGCGTCAGGAACCTTGAGCGGAAGATAGCCGCCATATGCAGAAAATCCGCCCGTATTATCCTTGAAAAAGGCAGGGATAACATGGTCCACGTGGGAAGCCGCAAGATTGCGAAATTTCTCGGTGTCCCGCAGTACCGCTACGGTATCATAGGGGAAAAGGACGAGATAGGCGTTGCCACCGGGCTTGCCTGGACAGAGGTAGGCGGTGAGTTGCTCGCTATCGAGGTGGCCATCGTGCCGGGCAAGGGCAAACTCATAATAACGGGCAAACTCGGCGATGTCATGCAGGAGTCCGCGCAGGCCGCAGTCACATACATACGGAGCCGCGCCGGAGAGCTCGGCCTTGCCAAGGATTTTTATCAGAAACTCGATATCCATATTCATGTGCCCGAGGGCGCCATACCAAAAGACGGGCCTTCGGCGGGCATAACCATGGCAACGGCTATTGCTTCGGCCCTTGTGAAGATTCCCGTGCGTAAGGGCGTAGCCATGACAGGAGAGATAACCCTGCGGGGCAAGGTCCTGCCCATCGGCGGCCTGAAGGAAAAGCTCCTCGCCGCGCACAGGGCCGGCCTCTCGACGGTGCTTATCCCCGAGGATAACGAGAAGGACCTCAAGGAAATTCCCGCGCAGATACTCAAGAAAATAACGCCTGTTCTTGTGGGCCATATGGATAAGGTCCTTACCGAGGCCCTTAAGGTAAAGAACAAAGACGAAATCTTTGTCGGCTCTGAAGGCCTTGCCGAAAAAATGGCGGAAGAACGCGCCATTGAGACCGAGAGCGTGGGTATCAGGCATTAGCGCCTTCAAGGTCTTGACAATCCACAATAAAACTGTTAAAAGAAGGGGCCTGTTTTGGGACGGGCCTCTCGGTTTTGAAGATGAACTTCCGGGATGCCTTTTTGCTGGAGGCCTTTTGGAGGTAACGTTATCCGAGAGATTACCCTGAGGGGCGGGTCTTTCAAGGTCCCGAACCGCCGGGGCTGATTCCGGGGCCGGCCTTTGCACATATATGCGGCGCAAATCCTGGCGCGGCACAGGCCTGAGGCGGAAACTTTCCCGCAGGGACCTTTCTTCTGGTCTTCATTTATAAGGGCGAGGCATTTACAAGGTTTTCGGGCGGGTAGCTCAGTTGGAAGAGCGCAGCCCTTACAAGGCTGATGTCACAGGTTCGAGCCCTGTTCCGCCCACCATTAGTTCTCACGGGGCTATTTCAAGATTTTCACATGCGGGGCCGTAGTTAAGTTGGTTATAACGCTGGCCTGTCAAGCCAGAGGGCGCGGGTTCGAGTCCCGTCGGCCCCGCCATTTTTAGTAAAAGGGAGCCTCCCGGCCGTAGTTGCCATGGGCTCCCCTTTTTTTTTCCTTGCCCCTCTTCTTCCTTAATCCGTATCTCTAATTGCCCTTGACAAGAATTATCGCAACTGGGATAATATTCCTGTATTTCGTCAGAAAATAGATGCCTTTAGTATCAAGACACCCCTCACTTATATCCGGAATATTTCCCTGAAAGATTAACACCTTTCTCTGGTAGGTCTATACTTTTATGATAAATCTCTTTCATGTCTCAAAGGCCTTTGGCAGGGATTCCATGGCAATAAGGGATGTTACCCTGAAGATTGAAAAGGGAGAATTTATCTTTGTAACAGGACCGAGCGGGGCGGGAAAATCCACTTTATTAAAGGTCATATTCGGCGCGGAAAATCCCACGGACGGCCAGATAATAATTGACGGCAGAAATTACTCAAGGATACCCCGCATTGAAGTCACCCGTCTGAGAAGGCGCATGGGTTTTGTCTTTCAGGACTTCAAACTACTTCCGGCAAAGACGGTTTTTGAGAACGTGGCCATTGCCCTCGTTGTCATGGGCGTGGGAAAGAGGGAGATAAAAAACAGGGTCCTGAGGATACTCAGCTACCTTAAATTACAGCACAGGATGAACTTCAAACCCCTCTCTCTATCCGGCGGAGAACAGCAGCGCGTGGCCATAGCAAGGGCCCTCGTTAAGGAGCCCACCATTATCCTCGCCGATGAGCCCACGGGAAACCTTGACCACAAATTGTCCATGGAGACCATAGAACTATTCAGGGATGTTAACAACCGCGGCACTACCGTAGTGATAGCGAGCCACGACAGGGAAATTATCAGGAAGTTCGGTACGAGGACCATAGAACTGGACTCCGGAAGGTTGGTCTCTTGAGTCTCGGCGGCGCGAATTTCCGTTTTTTTATCTCCGACGCCCTCGGCGCCATAAGGGAAAATCTTGCCACAACCATACTGACATCCCTTACCCTTGCTTTTTCTCTTGCCATATGCGTCTTTTTTTTTATAGTCTTTATAAATCTCGGCTCTGTCTTCAGCGCCCTCGGTGATAACGCCTATATCATCGCATATGTAAAAGACTCGGCCCCAGCCCGTGAGACAAAGGGCCTTAAAAAACAGGTGAAAAGGATTAAGGGTGTTCTTGGGGCGCGCTATGTATCAAAGGCAGAGGCCATGGCAGAGCTCAAAAAGGGGCTCAAGGGGCACGCGGGAATACTCGAGGGCATGAACAAGGGGATTTTACCGGCCTCCTTTGAGATAAGTCTCCGTAAGGATTCCAGAGACCCCGGGAGCATGCTCAAGGTGGTAAAGAGAATAAAGTCACTGCCATGGGTGGAGGAGGTGCAGTATAGTCAGGAGTGGGCGCGCAAATTTTACGGCGTTTTCAGGTTTTTTGAGCTAACCGCCGTTGTCATCGGGGGGGTGCTTGGCGCCGCGGCCATTTTTGTCATAACCAATACCATAAGGCTTACGGTATACGCGAGGCGCGAGGAGATAGAGGTCTTGAGGCTTGTAGGGGCCTCGGACAACTTCATCAGCATGCCCTTTCTAATAGAGGGCGTGATAGAGGGCGCCGTAGGAGGTCTGCTTGCCTCTGTCATAGTCTTTGCGGTGCTTATGCTACTGCGTTATAATATCCCGGAGTATCTCGCCTTTGTACTTGATATGCCGGCGCCGGTCTATATTGTTTTTTTGATTACCACCCTGCTCGGCACGCTTACAGGGGCCATAGGAAGCATCATATCAACGGGCAGGTTCTTAAAGGCATGAAGGGGCTGAGAGTAAGAAAAGTCTTTGCGCTTTTGTTTGTATCCCTGTTTATATTTATTTCCATCCCGGCCGAGGCCGGTAAATCCGTGAAGGAGAGCAAAGAGCTCGCCGATGTCAAGAGAAAGCTTGGCAGGGAGCGGCACAAGGTCAGGAAGATACTGCGAAAAGAGAGCTCCGTGCTTCTTGCCATCAATCGCCTCAACAGGGGCATTGTCAGGTCCGGTAAGGAACTCGCCAGACTGAGGGGTTCGAGAAGGAAGCTGGAGCAAGATAAAAAGTCGGCTACTAAAAAACTGAGACGAATCGAAAGGGAGACTGAGAGAGAACGCGCGCGCATCGCCGTGAGGCTCCGGGCCATATACAAGATGCGTAACGGAGAGATACTTGCCATGGCCTTTTCTCCCGGGGCGCGGGACCCCATTGATATAGCGAGACGGCATAAGTACATGACCGTTATTACGGATTATGACGCCGCCATCCTCGATGCTTATGAGGCAAAGCTCAAGGCCCGCAGGGTCGAGTTGGATAGGCTTATTGCCCTTAACCGTGACCTTAAAAAGGCCTCGGCGAGGCTCCTGGCTAAAAAGTCGGAGCAAAAGCGGCTGAAACACGATAAGGTGGCGCTACTTGCCAGGGTAAGGAGGGAAAAGGCCTCGGGCCTCAAGGTATTGAATGAGCTTGAGGAGGCGGCAAGGGAGCTCTCGGGGCTTATAGCAAAACTCGATAAGGGCAAGCCCCAACAGTTCAGCGGTTTCGGAGCCATGAAGGGCAGGCTCGCCATGCCCGTTAGAGGCGTCATCAAGTCACGTTACGGAAAGGTGAGGCATCCGAAGTTCAAGACAATTACCTTTAATAAGGGTATAGTAATCAGCGCGCCTGTTGGCAGGCACGTAAAGAGCGTTTACGATGGCAGAGTCATCTACACAGGGTGGCTCAAGGGTTACGGCCAGCTCGTCATACTCGACCATGGCGGCGGATTTTATACCCTCTTCGCCTATCTCGACAAGGTGCTTAAAAGGCGTGGCGAGAGGGTGGCAAAGGGCGAGGACGTGGCCCTTGTGGGAGAGACCGGGCCATACTCCGAGCCGGGGCTCTATTTTGAAATACGTAAAAAGGGGGTCCCTCAGGACCCCGTTAAGTGGCTGGCCAGGAGGTAGACCTTGCCTATTGAAGATTTGGCAGGATTTTATACAGCGGAAAGTCAATCAAAGGGAGGAATAAAAATATGAAGAGGATTTACAGGTCCAGGGGGCTAATAGCCGGGGTTGTAGCGGCGGTTATGGTCTTGGGTATCGCAACTATAACTTTTTCCGCAAAGTCAGTGGCTGTTCCTGCCGATACATACGAGGGCCTTAAGGTATTCTCCGATGTCCTGAGTCTTGTACAACGGGATTATACGGAGAAAAAGGATACAAAAGAGCTTGTATATAATGCCATAAAGGGCATGCTCAACAAGCTGGACCCCCATTCAAGCTTCATGACCCCCGATGAGTACAAGGAGATGAAGATTGACACAAAGGGAGTCTTCGGCGGTGTGGGCATACAGATAGGCATCAAGGACAAGGTGCTTACGGTAATAGCCCCCATAGAGGACACCCCGGCATGGAGGGCCGGCATCAAGGCAAACGACAAGATAGTAAAGATAGAGAAAAAGTCCACAAGGGATATGAGCCTTGATGACGCCGTAAGGCTGATGCGCGGGCCAAGGGGCGCCGATGTCACCATATACATCATGAGAGAGGGCTTCACGAAGCCCAAGGCCTTTACCATTAAACGGGATATCATCAAGATAAAGAGCGTCAAGTACAAGATGAAGGAAGATAATATCGGATATATACGCATCTCGCAGTTTCAGGAAAACACAACCAACGAGATGCGCAAGGCCTTCAGAAAACTGAAGCCCCGGAAGGGCAGGCTAAGGGGCCTTATCCTTGACCTTAGAAACAACCCCGGCGGCCTTCTTCAGGAAGCGGTCTCTGTATCCAATTTCTTTCTCAAATCCGGCCTCATCGTCTACACCAAGGGCAGGGATGGCAAGGAGAACATGGTCTTTAAGGCTGACTCAAAGGGCACTCAGCCGGATTACCCCATCATAGTCCTCGTAAACGGCGGAAGCGCCAGCGCCTCGGAGATAGTCTCGGGCGCGTTGCAGGACCATAAGAGGGCCGTTATCCTCGGCACGACCACCTTTGGCAAGGGGTCTGTGCAGACCATAATCCCTCTTGCCGATGGTTCGGCCCTGCGGCTGACTACTGCCAAGTACTATACCCCTTCGGGCAGGTCCATACAGGCCAAAGGTATAGAGCCCGATATCGTTGTAGGCGTTAGCACAAGGAAACACCTGAAGGAAAAAGACCTCTCCCGTCACTTCGCGGCGGAAAAAAGCACTACCGGCAAGAAGAAGAAGGGGAAGACGATACATATCGTAGAGAACAAGGTAAAGCCTGTAAAGGGCGAGGATCTTCAACTTGAGAGGGCCCTTGAGTACCTGAAGAGCTGGTATATATTCAAGGGTCTAAAAGGCGCCGACGGCTCATTCAGGAAGGCCGGTTAGCAGGCGGCCTCCCCGCGCGGGGAGGCCGGAGGCCAATCAGTTCAATGCCACATGGCTAATGTGAAGCCCGCGCTCGTGTGCGGGGCGGGTGCGGCGCACAGGCGCCGGTAAACTTAAATAACGGTAGTCCATGTGGGAAAAAAACGCAGAAAGAAAGGTCCTTCCTTAAACCGCGGCATTGTACTGGCAATAGGTATTGTCATTGGTTTTGCCATTGCCTTTGCGGCCCTGAGATACGGGACCATGATTGGGGAGGCTCCTGAGATACCGGGCCCGGTCAAAGAGGCCGGGCCAATGAAAGAAGAGGCCCCGCCGTCCGGCCCGCAGGCCCCTCCAAAGGCGAGGGTGGCTATTCTCATAGACGATATGGGAGGTAATCTCAATCGCCTGAAGGAGATTCTGGAGCTTGATTCGCCCATAACCATAGCGGTCCTGCCCCACTTGAGGCATTCGCGCGAGGTTTCGCGCATCGCCGAAATGAGCGGCAGGGACGTGCTTCTGCACCTGCCCATGGAGCCCAGAAACCTTGTGATGAACCATCCCGGCCCCGGCGTATTACTTACGGACATGGCCGGAGCCGAGATCAGGAAGACCGTTGTTGAGGACCTTGGCTTTGTGCCCGAGGCCGTAGGGGTCAATAATCACATGGGTTCGAGGTTTACCGAGGATGAGCCGGGCATGAGGCAGGTCTTTTCCATCCTCAAGGAGAGGGGGCTCTTTTTTGTGGACAGCCGCACCACCTCTGCCTCGCAGGGCAGGAGACTGGCGCGCAAGATTGGTGTCCCCAGCGCCGAAAGAGACGTTTTTCTTGATAACAAAAGGGATGCAAAGTATATAGACGGCCAGATCGATACCCTTGTAAGGATAGCCATGAAAGAGGGCACAGCCATAGCCATAGGCCATCCCTATCCGGAGACGCTCGCGGCCTTGAGGGAGATGGTCCCCGATCTCAAGGAACGCGGTATAGAGGTTGTGCCCGTATCACAGCTTGTGCGCTAAGATTAAAAACCCTTGACAGTATCTGATTAGCCTGTTAAGGTTTTAAGGAAAATTTTTTTTTAACCGGGGTCCCCTTTTTGCGAGTTTGATATTGTAAAGGCTGTGGATGTTCTCATGAATCCTACGGCCTTTTTTATTTTGCGCGAAGGGGGCCAGCATAAGGCAAAAGGCCAGCTTGGACATAAGCGGCCGCACAAGAGAAAGGACCGGGGAAATAAAGGCCCGGCACAAGAAGGAGGAACACAATGGCACAGGGCAAGGTGAAGTGGTTTAACGAGACCAAGGGTTTTGGATTTATCCAGCAGGAATCGGGTGAAGACGTTTTCGTCCATTATTCAGAGATACAGGGCGAGGGCTTCAAGACCCTTAACGAGGGCGATGACGTGGAGTTTGAGGTCACAAATGGCCCAAAAGGACCGCAGGCCTCTAACGTAAGCAGGCTTTAGGACCGGCGGCCTTATTACATTGAGCTCAACAAAAGACCCCTCCCTGCCGTTACGGCAGGGAGGGGTCTTTTTTCTTGAAAGGCGCTATGGCGCGTGGCGTGGATTCTTGTGTTTTGTCATATATTCTGATATCATTATTTTCATTATGGACAGATTTGACCTCAGTAAATATTTAGAGGACAAGAAGGCCCTCATAGAAGGGGCCCTTGAGACACATGTCCCTTCTGATACCGGCCATGCCGGTCTCCTGCATGAGGCCATGCGTTACAGCCTGTTTGCAGGCGGCAAGCGCCTGAGGCCGATCCTTACCCTTGCCTCTGCCGAGGCCGTCGGCGGAGATATCTCCAGCGCCCTCAACACGGCCTGCGCCATAGAGTGTATCCATACATACTCGCTCATTCATGATGACCTTCCCGCGCTGGACAACGATGACCTTCGAAGGGGCAGGGCCACATGCCACAGGGTTTACGGCGAGGCCATGGCCATACTGGCCGGAGACGCCCTTCTTACATCGGCCTTTGAGATAATTTCAAGACCTCCCGCGCAAGACGCGGAGGCTGTAATGAAGGTGATAAAAGAGGTGGCCTGCGGCTCCGGGGCCGCAGGGATGATAGGCGGGCAGGTTGTGGATATAGAGTCCGAGGGTAAGGAGATATCCTACCCTGAGCTGGAGTATATACATACGCATAAAACGGGCCGCCTAATACTGGCCTCGGTACGGTGCGGGGCCATTCTTGGCAAGGCCACGGAAGGTGAATTAAAGGCACTTACGGACTATGCCGAGGCCTCGGGCCTTGCTTTTCAGATACTTGACGATATACTTGATGTAGAGGGCTCTCCGCAGGAGATGGGCAAACCCGTTGGCGGCGACGCGGAGAAGGGAAAGGCCACATATCCCTCGGTAATAGGTCTTACGGAATCAAAGGCCCGCGCCGATGAACTCATGGATTCGGCCCTCAAGGCCCTTGAGGGCTTTGACGGGAAGGCCGAGCCCTTAAGGCAGATAGCGCGTTATATAATCTCAAGAAAGAGTTAGCTCCCCTGGCGGAGCCTTTAAAATGAGCAGATTACTTGACTCCATAAACAGCCCTGAGGATATGAAGGGGCTTGATAAGGATGAACTCGTCACCCTTGCAGGCGAGGTGAGAGAGCACATCATTGAGGGCGTTTCTTCCACGGGGGGCCATCTTGCCTCGAGCCTCGGCGCCGTGGACCTCGCCGTGGCCCTGCACTATGTCTTTGATACTCCTTGCGACAAGATAGTCTGGGACGTGGGGCATCAGGCCTATGCCCACAAGATACTTACGGGCAGGCGTGACCTCTTTCACACCCTGCGTACTTTCGGCGGCATAAGCGGTTTTCCCAAGATTTCGGAGAGTCCCTATGACGCCTTTGGCGTGGGGCATTCCTCCACGTCCATATCCGCGGCCCTTGGCATGGCCGCGGCCAGGGACCTTGCCAGGGGCTCCAACAAGGTCATCGCCGTCATAGGCGACGGCTCCATGACGGCGGGGCTCGCCTTCGAGGGGCTCAATCAGGCCGGCCATCTTAAAAAAGACCTTGTAGTCATACTTAACGACAACGAGATGAGCATCTCGCAGAACGTGGGCGCCCTCTCGTCCTTTCTCAGCCGGAAGATTACGGGGCGTTTTGCCCAGAAACTCAAGGGCGAGGTCGAGGGCTTCATAGAGTCCATACCAATGATAGGTGGCCGCCTCATGGGCATAGCCAAGCGGGCCGAGGATTCTCTCATCACCTTCCTTACGCCGGGCATGCTCTTTGAGGGCCTTGGTTTTAATTATCTCGGTCCCATAGACGGCCACGACATGGGGCTTCTTGTTAATACCCTCCGGGACGTTACGGAGCTCAAGGGGCCCGTGCTTGTCCATGTCATTACAAAAAAGGGCAAGGGCTACGCGCCTGCCGAGGCCGAGCCCTCCAAGTTTCACGGTGTGGGCGTCTTTGACGCGAAGACGGGTGTCGTCAAAAAAAGCTCTGCTGTCTCTTACACAAAGGTCTTCAGCGAGGCCCTTCTGGATGTAGCCCGTAAAAACAAAAAGGTGCTCGCCATTACGGCGGCCATGCCCGGAGGCACGGGGCTCGCGGCCTTTCAGGAAAAATTTCCTGAGAGATTTTTTGATGTGGGCATTGCCGAGCAGCACGCCCTTACCTTTGCGGCGGGGCTCGCCAGCGAGGGTTTTGTGCCGGTGACGGCCATATATTCCACTTTTTTGCAGAGGGCCTTTGACGAGGTCTGCCACGATGTATGTCTGCAGAACCTGCATGTGGTCATGGCGCTGGACCGCGCCGGAATAGTGGGCAGAGACGGGCCCACCCATCACGGCATCTTTGACATATCATTTCTTCGGAGCCTGCCTAACCTTGTAATGGCGGCGCCAAAGGACGGCGATGAACTGCGTAACCTGATCTACTCCGCCGTGAGATACAGGTCTCCCGTTGCCGTAAGGTATCCGAGGGGCACGGTTGAGGGAGCATATACGAGGAGGGAGTTCACCTTCATAAAGCCCGGCACGGCAGAGGTCCTGCTTGAGGGGCCTGATGCGACCATCTTAGCCCTTGGCTCCATGGTATCACCTGCCATGGAGGCGGCCGGCGAGCTTGAAAAAAGCGGTATCAAGGCCGCCGTTGTAAACGCGCGTTTTGTTAAACCCCTTGATGAAGACCTCATCGTAAGGCTTGCCGGCAACTCCGGCAAGGTTGTTACCGTTGAGGAGGGGGCTCTTGCCGGCGGTTTCGGGAGCGCGGTGCTGGAGCTCTTGGAGGAAAGGGCCATTCATTGTGACCTTAAGAGGATAGGCGTGCCCGACGCCTTTGTCGAGCAGGGGACTCAGGAGGAACTTAGAAAAAGCCTCGGTCTTGACGCAAAGGGCATAGAAGAGACTGTAAGGGCCTTTTTGAGCAGTAGCGGTATCAAGGCCCGGGTGGTTGCCAACTGAGTCACGCGCGTCAACAGGGCCGATACGGAGCGTGGGCCGATACCGGGTGAGGGGCGAGTCGGGGCAAGAGGGCAATTGGGGCGTATGGGGGTTTGGGAAGATATATATTGTCATTGGAGTATCATCTCTTAAAGATAAGAATTAGCACGCTGTTACCATCCTTTTGTCTAACCCTCCGATATAACATAAAAAAAATCACTTAAGAGGTAGCCTCTGCCAGGTGGCTAAAAAATCAAAGAAGATGAGGCTTGACGAGGCCCTTCTATGCCGCGGCCTCGCTGATTCCATTGAGACGGCAAGGGGCCTTGTAATGTCAGGAAGCGTCTCTGTCAGGGGACACATGGTCGACAAGGCCGGGCACGCTGTTGCCGCTGACAGTGAGATAACCCTGAAGTCAAAGTCCCCTTACGTGGGGCGCGGCGGGCTGAAACTTGCCGGCCTCCTTGATGCCGAGGGTTTTGACCCCGCCGGACTTACGGCCATTGACGTAGGCTCCTCCACGGGCGGGTTTACGGATTGCCTTCTTCAGAGAGGGGCCGCAAAAGTCCATGCCGTTGACGTCGGTGTGGGCATCATAGACTGGCGGCTCCGGAATGACGGCCGCGTACATCTGCTTGAGGGCAAAAACATACGCCGTCTCGCCCCCTCCGAGGTTGGAGAATTAGTCGATATAGCCGTTATGGACCTCTCTTTCATATCCCTGAAAAAGGTCCTTCCCCTTATGAAGGGCTTTGTCAAGAGGGGTGGGAGGGTATTTGCCCTTATAAAACCTCAGTTCGAGGTGGCAAGGGGTGAGGTCGGCAAGGGAGGCGTGGTAAGGGACGCCGCACTGCAGACAAGGGTGGTGGAGGATATGAGGGCCTTTTCTCTGGCCTCCGGTTTCAGGGTCCTCGGTATTGTGGAGTCTCCCGTAAAAGGGGCCAAAGGCAACAGGGAGTTCTGGATAGACCTTGAAGTCTTGTAACACCCCCCCCAGCGCGTCTTGCAGGGCCTTTTGTATCATTTTTTTTGTCTGTTGCCATAAGGTTTTTATTCTGTTAATATGTACGCTAACACAGTATTCTGCAAGGTCTTTTCAAAAGCGTAAGGAGCCCTGTATGTATGAAATTATAGAGAAGATAGAGCTTTCTCACGGCGTCTATATCTTCAGGATAAAGGCCCCCGGCATCGCAAAAAAAAGAAAGGCCGGCCAGTTCGTTATGATACGCACGGACGAGCACGGCGAGAGGGTGCCCTTTACCATCATGGATTCGAACAACGAGGAGGGCACCATAACCATCCTTGTGCAGGAGGTGGGTAAATCCACATCCATACTCTGCGGCATGAACAAGGGAGACTCCATCCTTGATGCCGTGGGCCCCCTCGGCCACCCCACCCATATAGAGAAGTACGGCACGGTTGCCTGTATCGGCGGCGGCATAGGCACGGCGCCGGTCCTGCCCATAGCAAAGGCCATGAAGGCCGGAGGAAACAGGATAGTATCCATCATCGGCGCCAGGACAAAGGGCCTTGTTATCCTTGAGGACGAGATGAGGGAGGTTAGCGACGAGCTCCACGTGACCACTGATGACGGGAGCTATGGTCATCATGGTTTTGTTACGGATGTGCTGAAAAAGTTTCTTGAGGAAGGCGATACAATCGACACGGTCCTTGCCGTGGGGCCTCTGCCCATGATGAAGGCCGTCTGCAAGGTAACGGAGCCTTTTAAGGTGAATACCATCGTGAGCCTCAACCCCATCATGGTGGACGGCACTGGCATGTGCGGGGCCTGCAGGGTCACCATAGGCGGTGTGAATCGCTTTGTATGCGTTGACGGCCCTGAGTTCAACGGCCACGAGGTAGATTTTGACGAGATTATAAAGCGCAACAGGACGTACTTCAAGGAAGAGAAACTGGCCATGGAGGAGCTTACCTACCACGAAGGCCCAAGATGCTACGAGGAGGGATAGGCATTGACGGACCCCAAGGACAAGAAGAAACTCACGCCCAAAAGGACGCCCATGCCGGAGCAGGACCCGGCCGAACGTGTGCATAATTTTTATGAAGTGCCCATGGGATATACGCCTGAGCAGGCCATGGAGGAGGCAAGCCGTTGTATTCAGTGCAAAAAACCGCGCTGTGTCGGCGGATGTCCAGTTAATATAGATATACCCTGGTTTATAAGATACGTAGCCGAGGGCAAGTTTCTTGAGGCCGCTCATAAGCTCAAGGAGACCAACGGCCTGCCTGCTGTCTGCGGCAGGGTATGCCCGCAGGAAGACCAGTGCGAGAAGGTCTGTGTCGTGGGCATAAAAGGGGAACCCGTCTCCATAGGCAGGCTTGAGAGATTTTCCGCTGATTACGAGCGCGAGCACGGCGAGGTGGCCGTGCCCGTTATACCCACCTCAACAGGCAAGAAGGTGGCCGTAGTGGGCGGCGGGCCATCGGGCCTTACAGTGGCCGGAGATATGATAAAGAAAGGCCACAAGGTGACTGTCTTCGAGGCCCTGCACATGGCCGGAGGCGTGCTTGTCTACGGCATACCGGAGTTCAGGCTGCCAAAAAAGATAGTCGAGGCCGAGGTCGATTACCTTAAGCGCATGGGCGTTGAAATTCGCCTTAACGCGGTTATCGGCAAGTTCGAGACCATAGACGAGCTCTTTGACGAGGGCTATGACGCAGTTTTTATAGCCACGGGCGCGGGGTTTCCCAAATTCATGCATATCCCCGGCGAGAACCTCGTGGGCGTCTACTCGGCCAACGAGTACCTCACAAGGGTAAATCTCATGAAGGCCTACCAGTTTCCGGACTTTGACACCCCCGTGCTTCTTGGCAGGCATATAGTCGTAATCGGGGCGGGCAACACGGCCATGGACGCCTCAAGGACGGCGCGCCGTCTTGGTCCCGAAGATGTCACCATAGTGTACAGGCGTTCAAGAGAAGAGATGCCCGCAAGGGTAGAAGAGATACATCACGGCGAGGAAGAGGGGTTGAAGTTTCAGCTTCTTACCAACCCGAAGCGTTTTATTGGAGACCATGAGGGAAAACTTGTGGCCGTAGAGTGCGTTAAGATGGAGCTTGGCGAACCCGATGAGTCGGGCAGGCGCAGGCCTGTGGAGATAAAGGGCTCGGAGTTTACCATAGAGTGTGATGTGGCCATTATCAGCGTGGGTAATGACGTAAATCCCCTTGTGCCTCATTCCACGCCTGATATGAAGGTGACGAAATGGGGAACTATTATCATAGACCAGGCCACGGGCAGGACCAACAAAAGAGGCGTCTTCGCCGGCGGCGACATCGTGCGCGGCGGGGCCACGGTTATTCTTGCCATGGGCGACGGCAGGCGCGCCGCCAACTCCATGCATGAGTTCCTTACAACAGGGGTCTGGTAAGGGGCCAACGTGTGCAGAGTGGGGTGCATTATCCATATTCAACGGCCATACCCCGCTACTGGTTTTCTTTGCCTATTTTATTTTTTCAGAAGTTACGCGGGGTCATGACGCATTTTTAAGAGTTGGAAGATTATTCC
>CAZMKZ010000017.1:0-17721 GCA_964567185.1 uncultured Thermodesulfobacteriota bacterium | reverse complement strand
CAGTTGGTTTTCTTTTTCTATTTTATTTTTTCAGAAGTTATGCGGGGTCATGACGCATTTTTAAGAGTTGGAAGATTATTCCCAGTTGGTTTTCTTTTTCTATTTTATTTTTTCAGAAGTTATGCGGGGTCATGACGTATTTTTAAGAGTTGGAAGATTATTCCCAATTGGTTTTCTTTGCCCCACTTTCTTTTTTCCAAAAGAAAGTGGGAGGGCTATCACCCGGTCCGGTAAAACTGGCCCGGGTATTTTTTTTATCGTTGATTACACCCCCGTATAATGATATAGCGTGACTTGAAGGCGGTTTTTATCACAGTCTTTGAAAATGGGCGGGGGGGCGCGAGTTGCGAAAGAGGAGCCTGGATGCAGGGACTTAAAAAGATACTCTTTGTATGCGTGGGCAACACCTGCAGGAGCCAGATGGCCGAGGGCTTTGCCAAATTCCATGGCGCCGGGGTAGTGGAGGTCAGGAGCGCCGGAACGAGCGCCGCCGGTTTTGTGAATCTTACGACTATTGAAGTAATGGCCGAGAGGGGAATTGATATAAGCGGACAGACCTCGGACCAGCTTACGGATAGCGTGCTTGAGTGGGCTGATGTCGTGGTGACGCTTGGCTGCTGCTCCGTAGATGAAATATGCCCCATCTCCTACAAAGGTGAGAAGTACGACTGGCCCATAGAAGACCCCCTTGGCATACCCATTGAGGAAACAAGGCGCATAAGGGACGAGATTGAAGACAGGGTTAAGGGACTGATAAAAAATGAGCAAGGGTAACAAAATACTCGTTGTTGACGACGAGGCGGACATACTCAACCTTCTGGACTATACTCTCTCGCGCGCGGGTTTTGACGTGCTAACGGCACGGGACGGTCCCGAGGCCCTTGAGATGGCAATTTCAAAGGCTCCCTCTCTCATAGTCCTTGATATAATGCTTCCGGATATGGACGGCACCGATGTCTTGAAGCGTTTGAAGGATAGAGAAGTCACGCGCCAGATACCCGTGATAATGCTCACGGCAAAGGGTGATGAGATTGACAAGATAGTGGGCCTTGAGCTCGGCGCCGAAGATTATGTTACAAAGCCATTCAGCCCCAGAGAGTTCATATTGAGGGTAAAGGCCGTACTCAAGAGGGCGGCTAACGTGCCCCTTGAAGATGAGACTATCTCTCACAGGGAGATTACCCTTGATATGGCAAGGCACAGGGTGAGCGTTGAGGGCGAACCAGTCGCCCTCTCCTCCAAGGAGTTCAAACTCCTCCGTAAGCTCATGTCTTCGAGCGGAAGGGTCCTTTCCCGCGACGGTCTTCTTGACAGCGTATGGGGCGAGGATTGCTACGTTACTCAGAGGACCGTTGATACGCACATAAGGCGCCTTCGTGCCAAGCTCCTTGCCGCGGGCAGGTATATAGAGACCGTGCGCGGGGTTGGATACAGGTTTGTAGAGTAGAGTAGATGAACGGGCAGGGAGCGGTCTGCCTTTGGATTGGAGTCAAGGTTTTTTGAGAGGGGTGGAGCGGGTATAATGGATAAGAAGTTTGTGCTTGAGGCCGTTGCAAGGGAGATGCGAACGGGTATAGCCGTGCTTGACAGCGCCGGATTACTTCAGTATGCGAATCCATTTTTTTTCGCCTCTTTTCCCGCCCGCGGTCCCGTCCTTGGTCAGCATATAAGGGATATAATAAAAAACAGTACCCTTCTTGAGGCCGTTGAGGCCTTTACGGGCCGGAGCAAAGGCGGACCCGATGAGATAGAGATAGAGGAGGCAGGACGATGCCTTAATATCAGGATGGTGGTCCTCCATGATGACGGTGCGCCGAGCCTCTTGATATTCCTTCGTGATATTACGGAGGAAAAAAGGGTGGAGACCATAAAGAAGGACTTTGTGGCCAATGTCTCCCATGAGCTCCGCACTCCGCTGGCGAGCATAAAGGGGTATTCAGAGACCCTCCTTGATGATGAGGTTGAGAGGGACAAGCAGAAGGAGTTTCTTGAGATTATAGACCGTCATGCCACGAGGATGTCGAGGATTATAGACGACCTGCTCATTTTGTCGAGGCTCGAGTCCAGCGCGGTTTCTCTTGTCTCGGCCACTGTGGACATGAGGGAGCTTATAGGGTCCATTGTCAAGGGCTGTCTCAAGGGGGCTCAGGACAAGGCCATCACCATCAAGGCAGAGCTTCCCGATGTCCTTCCCCCTGTAATGGGAGATCGCGACAGGCTGGAGCAGGTAGTGGTAAACCTCATTGACAACGCCATAAAATATACGCCTTCAGGCGGTGAGGTAACTATTACGGCCGAGGGGCATGAGGGCGAGGTGCGCGTCGACGTAAGCGACACTGGCATAGGAATACCCGCAGATGATATATCAAGGATTTTCGAGAGGTTTTACAGGGTTGACAAGGCGCGGAGCCGCGCGCTTGGCGGTACGGGCCTGGGCCTTGCCATAGTCAAGCACATCATACAGGGCCATAACGGCAGACTCGATGTGAGGAGCGAGCTTGGCGAGGGCTCGACCTTCAGCTTTTTTCTGGCGTCCAGGGCATCGTCCTCCAGCTCCGCCTCCGCGTCGAGAGGGGCCATGTAATCCGATTTGCGGATTGCCCCGCCCTCTTCCATGCACGTATGGGGCTCTTTTTCCATAATCCTCAAAATTACATACCCGGTATCTTTCCATATGAGTAAAAACGATTCCATAATCAAGGTGAGAGACCTTGTTAAGAAATATAACGGCGTAGAGGCCGTGAGGGGTGTCTCCTTTGATGTCTACCCCGGGGAGATATTCGGTTTTTTAGGTCCCAACGGCGCGGGAAAGACCACTACCATAAACATCCTCTGTACGCTCCTTGGTTTTGATTCGGGCATTGTCAATGTCAATGGTTTTGATTGCAGGAAGAACTCCCACGCCGTGCGCTCTTCCATAGGGCTTGTCTTTCAGGAGGTCACCCTCGATAATCAGCTTACCGCATATGAGAACCTGAAATTCCACTGTTATATGTACAACATGGACAAGAAGACGACGAAGGAGAGGATAGACGAGCTCCTTCATGTAGTGGGGCTTTCGGAGAGGCGCAATGACCTTGTAAGGAAGTTTTCCGGCGGCATGAAGCGCAGGCTCGAGGTGGCCCGCGGGCTCCTTCACAGGCCGAAGGTCCTTTTTCTTGACGAGCCCACCCTTGGGCTTGACCCGCAGACAAGAAACCATGTCTGGGGTTTTATAGAGAAGACGAGAAGAGAGTTCGGCAATACAGTCTTCATGACCACTCACTACATGGAAGAGGCAGATGTCTGCGACCGTGTGGCCATCATAGACAATGGGCGCATAATAGCCTGCGCCCCTCCCTCGGAGCTGAAAAAGTCCCTGAAGGAAGATACCATATACCTCAAGACCGGTGATGATGCCCGGGCGGCCGCTGAGATTGAGAAGGGCTTCGGCCTGAAGACCGTGGCCGGCGGCGGCGGGCTATCCGTTCGTGTTGAGGGCGGTGAAAAATTCATACCACGCCTCTTTGACGGCCTTACCGTAGAGGTTTACTCAGTGAGCCTCAAGAGGCCGAGCCTTGAGGACGTATTCATAGACCTTACGGGTAGAGAGATAAGGGAAGATGCCGCTCCGGCCAAATGGGGCAGAGGGGTCATGGGCAAAAAGGCCCGGTAATATTTCAAGGTATTGTCATGCTTTCATATAAGGCCATTTACGTCATAGTGATGAGGGAGTTCAAGAGGTTTTTCCGCCAGAGGGGGCGTTTTGTCGTCTCCATGGTAAGGCCCCTCATATGGCTCTTTATCGTGGGCTCGGGTTTTACGAAGATTATAGACGTAGGCGGGGGAGCGGATTATATTCAGTTCATACTCCCCGGAATCGTGGGCATGACCATACTCTTCAGCTCCATATTCTCTACCATCTCCGTTGTCTGGGACAGGGAGTTCGGCTTTCTCCGTGAGATGCTTGTGGCCCCTGTCTCAAGGGTGACCATAGTAATAGGAAAGCTCCTCAGCGGCACGGCGTTGGCCGTGTTTCAGGGCACTCTGCTCCTCTTTATCGCGCCTATCGTGGGCCTTGACGTGGGTCTGACGGATTTTTTTGTCATGATATTTCTCATGACCGTACTGGGCCTTGCAATAACGTCGCTGGGTCTTTTTGTGGCCTCTTTTCTCACTTCCCTTGAGGGGTTCAACGTTATAATGAACTTCATCGTCCTGCCCATGTTTTTTCTCTCAGGAGCGCTCTTTCCCATAAATGCCATACCATGGAGCATAAGGGTCTTTTCCTTTATAAACCCCCTGAGCTACGGCGTTGATTCCTTTAAGCATATACTTCTGCCCATGGGCGGCAGGCTTACCCCGGAGATGCCCTTCATGCTTGATATCGCCTTTATAGGGGCCTTTGCCGTTATCATGACCCTCTCGGCGGCCTTTGTCTTTGAGAGGAGGAAGTAGGGCTCTACATGAAAAAAAGTCAAAATAATATAAGACCGGGCACGCTCTTTCTGGTATCCACGCCCATAGGCAACATGGAGGATATAACCCTGCGGGCCCTAAGGGTCCTGAAGGAAGCAGACCTTGTGGCCGCCGAGGATACGAGGGTGGCAAGAAAACTCTTTGCCCGTTATGGCATCAAGACTCGCCTTGAGAGTTGTTTTGAGTGCAACGAAGGGGTAAAGGCAAGGGCCTTTATCAATCGCCTCATGCAGGGCTCTGATGTTGCCCTCATATCAGACGCCGGCACGCCGGGAGTATCAGACCCCGGGTTTCAGCTTGCGCAGAGGTGCATTGAGAGCTCCATACCCGTGCGGACCGTGCCCGGGCCTTCGGCCGTTATCTCGGCCCTCTCCCTATCGGGTTTTCCCATGGACAGCTTCAGCTTTCTGGGTTTTGTCCCCCGCGCCGCGGCAAAGAGAAAGAGGTTTTTCCTCTCCCTTAGGGCCGAATCAGCCGGGACCTCCGTGGTCTTTGAGACCACGCGGCGCATGAAGGCCTCTCTTGCCGATGCACTTTCAGTCCTTGGCGATATCCCCATCGCCATTGCCAGGGAGATGACAAAGGTTCATGAAGAGGTCATAAGAGGCAGTATAAGCGAGGTCCTTGGCGAACTTGAGGGCAGGACTCTTAAGGGCGAGGCCGTGCTTGTCTTTCGTCTTGAGAAAGAGGCCCTTACGTCTGAAGAGGCCGGGGCAATGATGGAGGCCCTGCTGCGGGATGGATTACCCCTTAAAGAGGTCGTAAAGGCAATAACAAGGGAAGCGGGACTGGAGCGGACAGAGGTCTATAAAGAGGCCCTTGCCATGAAGGCGAGGCTCGGCATTTAGATGTCTTTCAGGAGGACCTCCGGGGGTCTACTGCGTAAGATAAGAAAATGACGCTTTAAAGGTAAATATCTTCGGGAGGTTGGAGATGACAAGGTTCTTTATCGGTATCATCGTAGGCATTGTCGCGCTAATATTATTTGTCTACTTCGGAGGCGCCGATTACGTGAGGTCCGTAGGCAGACACGCCGACAAGGCCGCCGAACATATTGAGAGATATGAGAAAAAGATGCACAACATGAAGGAGAGGGCTGAAAAGGTGAGAGAAAAGGCCGAGGAGGCAGGCAAGAGGATAGAAAAATATATTCCCTGAGCAGGGGTCTTTTTACCGGGGGCCCGCGGCGGTATCCTCGGGCTTGATTATGAAGTTGAAGGTAAGGTCCATGATGTCCTTTCCTATGTATATGCTTTTTACTACGAGCTCCGCCTCATCGGCCTTTTCGGTAAGGGCCGGGAAGACAAGCAGTTTAGAGCTTGCCGCTTTTGGCGCGAGCCTCTCGGCGAGGTCGTAAAACACATCTCCCGCTCCATCAAGGGATGAGGTAATGCCCTTTTTCTCTATCTTCATCATGTAGAGGTCCGTAAAGTCCAGTGGTTTGAAGTATCCCATCTTGCTGTCACGAAGAGAAGTGAGCGCGGGATCGTAAAGGACCCTGTGCATCGACTTGTTTGTTATTTCCATCTTCACGAGGACAAAGCCCTTGTCAAAGAGCTCGGAGGCGAGGGAAGAGGCAAGAGCGGATTTTTTTCTTATCTGCCGTGCTGTAATCCTGATGAGACTGTCCTCGTAGACTACGCTATCGCCTTCGGTAGAGTAGCCCTCAAGGGCATACTGGCCGGGATAGAGAAAGGCCGGGCTCTCAGCGCCGTGGTGAGCGCATCCGGAGACAAGGCCCGCCAATATGAGGAAGGCCAGAACCATGGCCGCGTTTTTAAAAGGCTGTAATATTCTGGCAGGTGAATAGGTCACGTCGAATGTACGCCGCCTTGTATTTTTTGGAGAGGTCCTCGCCCTCTATTGGAGGCGGGTCCTGGAATCTCCCTTCTATTTCTCGGAAAAATCGCTGAACTTGCCTTGATAATCCCCCCATACAACCTCAACGTCAGCCACCTGGGCCATGGGAGGGCCGCTACGGCACCATTTGATTACGCGTTCAACAGCGCTCTTCTCGCCCTCAAGCAGGGCCTCTACGGTCCCGCCGGGCCTGTTTCTGACCCATCCCGTAATGCCCTCTTCTCTTGATACCTTTACGGTGCTGGCCCTGAAGTACACGCCCTGCACACGTCCTTCTATGAGAAGGTGCGCCATGACATTTTTCATAGTAAAAAAATAACATATTTCGCCCTATCTGGCAAGGGGGCCTCTTTCGCCCGGCCCGGTGCCCCTTGAGCTAAAAACTTGATAGATCCTCTTTTGGACGTTATCATAATGTGCCAAAGGAGGCGAATTTGCATGAGTAGAGAGATTACCATCATAGGAGGAGGGCTTGCCGGCATTGAGGCGGCATCTGTTGCAAGGCGGCTCGGCTGCAAGGTACGCCTCTATGAGATGAAGCCGCGGAAGTTTTCGCCCGCTCATGCCATGGAGGGGCTTGGCGAACTTGTCTGCTCCAACTCCCTGAAGTCCCTTGATATCTCGACGGCGCAGGGGGTCCTGAAGGCCGAGATGACCGTGCTCGGCTCTCTCATGATGGATATTTCCATGAAGACGCGCGTGCCCGCCGGCGCGGCCCTCGCCGTAGACCGCCATGCCTTCTCGCGCCTTGCCACGAAGATGCTCAAGGACCAGGGAGTGGAGATAATAAGGGAGGAGATACTGGAGGTGCCCGCGGCAAGGCCCCTTATTATCGCCACCGGCCCCCTTACGTCAGACCCTTTTGCCGAGTCCATAGAGAGATTTCTTGGAAAGGGAAACCTCTTTTTTTACGATGCCGTATCGCCTGTCATTACCTTTGATTCCATTGATATGGATAAGGCCTACTTTGGCTCCCGTTACGGCAAGGGCGGAGATGACTACATAAACTGCCCCCTTGATGAAGGGGAATACGAGACCTTTGTGAGAGAGCTCACAAAGGCGAAAAAGCTTACGCCCCGGTCTTTCGAGTCAACGGCCCTCTTCGAGGGCTGTATGCCTGTTGAGTCCATGGCCGAAAGGGGCCTTGATACGCTGAAGTTCGGGCCCCTGCGTCCCGTTGGGCTGAAGGACCCGTCAACGCAGAGGATACCCGCTGCCGTGGTACAGCTCAGGAGAGAGAACCTTGAGGGTACGCTTTACAATATGGTGGGTTTTCAGACACGCCTTACCTTCGGCGAGCAGGCCCGTGTCTTCGGCCTTATACCGGGGCTTGAAAAGGCGGAGTTCGTGCGTTTCGGCAAGATGCACAGGAATACGTACATAGATTCCCCCGGGCTCATTGACAGCGCTCTTGCTCTGCGGGGCGGGGACGGGGTCTTCTTTGCCGGTCAGCTTACAGGCCTTGAGGGATATTGTGAGAGCGGGGCCTCCGGTATCATAGCGGGCATTAACGCGGCCCGCTGTTGCAGGGGAGAAGCGGCTCTGTCTCCTCCATTGGCCACGATGACAGGGGCGCTGCTTGCCCATATCAGCGCCCCAAGAGATAATGCCCTTAGCCCCATGAACGCCAACTTCGGCATACTTCCGGTGGTGGCAGGCATAAGGAAGAGACGGGACAGGCGTCAGGCGCAGGGCTTGAAGGCCATTGAGGAAATGAAGGGCTGGAGAGATAAAACCCTTGCAAGGCCCTGAAGAAATAGTTTAAAATCGAAACATGGCCATACTGAAGAAGAGAAAAGAGATACTGATACAGCATCTTCAGAGCAGCGACATTGAGATACGCGCCCTCTCTGCCGAGGCCCTTGAGAGGCTGCAGGTGCGTCTGAGCCTGGCTTATATGTCAAAAGTCCTTGAGAAGGGCGAGATGCTCGATAAGATTAGAACTGTTTACGCCCTCTCGGACCTCAAGGGGCAGGAGATTATAGATGTGCTGGCCATGGGTCTTAAAGACCCCTCCGAGGATGTGCGCGCCGCCACTGTCCGCTCCCTTGGGAGCATGAAGGACGAGGCGGTCCTCTCTCACCTTGTGGAGGCGTTGAAAGACGAGAGCCCCATTGTGGTGAGGAGCGTCGTGGAGGCCATCGGAAGGTATACGGACAGAAGGGTTATCGGCCCCCTTATGCACGCCTTGAAGAGTGAGGACTCCGGTGTAGTGGAGCGGGCCATAGACGTAATAGGAAGAATCGGTGACAGCAGGGCCGAGGATGCCATGCTGCACTTTGTCGCAAATGGGAACCGCACGATGAAGGCATCGGCCATAAGGGCCCTTGGCGTAATGGATGCCTGAGGCATATAGTCGGGTTGTTGCGGGAATAATCTTATCAAAAGGGCCGCCATGTAACATGGCGGCCCTTTTTTGTGCCTTTAACTATACTCTTAAGCCTCTTGCGGCCCGGAGACCTCCCATGTCTTGAGAGGGGGGCAGGGATATGCGCCATGCCACGGCCCTGCTGTGGCGCTCAGTTATTCTCCGAGGCGGCCTCTTTTTTGAAGAAATCTCCTAACTCCAGGCCAAGGGTAGCCGGGTTTACGATGGCGATTATTTCTGTATCCCTGTTCGCATCGTCGGCAAGGTCAAGGACTACGGACTGGGGCATCTGCCTGCCATTGGCATCTACCGTAACCTTCAGGGTAGGGCGCAAAGGCCGTTCGGAATAGACTTTTGTGACAACGGCTATTTCGTTGGTGGAGAGGCGCACAAGCGTACCGATTGGATAGATGCCTATCATCTCCGTAAAGGTCTTCAGTATATCCGGTTGGAAGCTCCTGCCGGAGAAGTTATTCATTATCTTCAGCGCCTCCACAGGGCTATGGGGCTTTTGATAGACCCTCAATGTGGTAAGGGCATCATAGGCATCGCATATAGTGAGTATCTGGCTGAAGGGATTAAGCGTCTCATCGTGTTCTTCCGGGTAGCCGGTCTGGTCGTACTTGATATGATGTTCATAGACGAGGCTGGAAACAGTTTCATCCATGCCTTCCATCCTGTTTATTATATCGGCTCCTATCTGAGGATGGGCCTTTACCTGTTGCCATTCTTCGGAGCTGAGGCCGCCGGGTTTACGTATAATCTGTTCCGATACCCCGGTTTTGCCGATGTCGTGCAGGAGCGCGCCCACGCCTACGGAATGAAGCTGTTCCTTGCTGAGCCCCAGCGCCTCTGCAAGAGAGACGGAGAGTATGGTCACATTGACCGAATGGTTGAAGAGGTAGTTGTCGTAGTTCTTTATCATGGCAAGGCCCATCATGGCGTCCCTGTCGGAGAGCACAGAGTCGGCCACCTCGTCGGCCACCTTGTTTACGGGTCCGGAGAGGGGAATTTTTCCGAGGCGCAACTCGTCCATGGCCTGCTTGACGGCATCAAGGGCCCCGTTGTAGACCTCAAGGCAATTGCTCGGGGCCGCCGTGGCTGTCTTGATCTTTATGTTGCTTATGCCCCGTGTGGAGAGGGCGTTCTGCAGCTCTGTCTCCAGCATCGGGGCTCCGGTGAGTATGTCTATGAGACCGGAGAGCTCTTCAGCCTTTACGCCGCGATTGAATATTATGGAGGCAATCTTCTTGTCTCTCATAAAACCTATGAGGTCCGTATATAGCCTCTCGCTATCGGCCATGGGGTCTGCGTCGAAGATAATGGCCCCCTCCACCAGTCCTATGAGAAAGCTCTCCTCCGCGTTCAGGAGCGTGCCGATGAGCACGCTTGTCTTCATCGCGCTTGTCTTTATGGCGGGATGACCCGGCGGGTATAATTTTGTGTTCCTCAGCGCGCCGTTAAGGCTCTTTAATATTTCGCTTCTATACATTTTTATGCCTGTCGTCATTCCTTTCGAGGACCCTCTTGCATGTGGCGTATAGCGCGCCCTCGCTGTTTTTCATGGCCTTTTTGAGGGACAGGTAGGCCTCCTCTGCCCCTATCTTGCCAAGGGCCTTTGCCGCAAGCTCGCGAAGTTCTTCGTTATCCTGCTTGCCGAACCAGGATTTTCTCATGAGTATGCGGGTAAGCGCCGTGACAGAGGCGCTGCTACCGATGTTACCGAGGGCCTTGATGGCCTCTTTTTGCTGGGTATGGCTCTTGGCAAAGGGTTCCCATTTAAGGGCTATCTCCGATATGGCGTCCAGGGCCGATGAGTCACCGAGAAAACCAAGAGAGACTATGGCCTGCGTCGCAAGGGATGTATCCTCTTCTGAGAGGGCTCTGGAGAGGAAGAGCGCCGTTTCTTCAGAGGGTATCCTCGCAAGGCTTTTGAGCGCCTCTTTCTTTACCTTAATATTATCATGGGCGTATATTTGTTCAAGGAGGTCGATATTTTCAGGGTCGCCTATATCCCCGAGGAGTGTGGCTATCTGGCGCACCTCATACCACGTGCCGCTCTTTATCTTTTCTTCAATGTAGGGTAAAAGCCTTTGACCGAAGAGCAGGAGTGTGTTGAATATGTTCTTGCGCACCGTGGCCTCTGGGGCCTGCACGGCGTTGTCAAGGAGGATGTTGATGACGGCGTCGCCGGATAATAGAAGGCACTGCTGTATGGTATCCCTGTTTATCTCTTCCTTGCTGCCGGCCCTCTCGGCGAGGTAGCCCACAAGGGGCTCTGACCTCAAGAGGGCCTTCAGCTGAGTATCGGCTATGCCGACAAAGTCTTTGGGCCTCGGCGGCTCGGAGTGTGAAAGCTCAAAGAAGACAAAGAGGGCCGGAAGGGCGTCGTCGAGGGCGTTAATGGCCACAAGGGCCCCGCAGCGTTCCCTTATCCTTACGGAGAGGTCGTTGAATTTCAGGAAATCGGTCTCAGCCCTTATCTTCTCTATCATCTCCTGAAGGGCCTCATCAGCACCTCCATCTTTCCCCTTCGGCTGTATTATCTTATCGCCTTCCGATTCATCAACGTTGATGTCTTCCTCACCCGGCTCCACGGAGAGGGGGTCTGCGTCCTTTGCCTCCTCCTGTATCTCGGCCTTAAGCTTTTTGAGGTCCTCGTAGCGCATCTCGTTAAGGAGCAGGCCCTCTACGCCCCTTTCAGCGAAGAACCTCTCTACGCCTCCATCGGCTGAGAGCTCCGATGGCTCCATGCGCAGTACCTCTATGAGTTCTTTTATCTCCCTTTCACTTACCATCGTGGTAATTGATATCTCCTTTATCTTTCGCAGGAAGAATTTTTTCGCAAGCTCCGTTATCTCTTTCGAGTCCGCGCCGATACGCTGGGAGCGGAACTCGAAACCCCTTGGGCTTATGGAGTATTTGAGCTCTTCGGATGTGCTTAAACAGCGCTTTATGCAGTCGATACACTGACTGAGGGCTGTCTCAAAATGGGGGTGTCCGGAGGGGTAGAAATTGTGCATCTTGACAGCCCTGTTCAGTTCATTTAGTATTGTTGTAGGAGTCGCTTTTTCCGAGCCCATTTTATGTCCCGCGTTTTTGCCTTATCATAACAAAACAGCCCTTGTTGTCAATCTTTTACTGTTTTTTCCATGCCTTACGGTATTTAGTATCTTTCGTTCCGGTGAGAAAAATATGTGTTTTTAGTCATAGTTCATCACATGCACTTTTTTTATAAATGTCGTTCTCATGACAAAAAAAAATAAGGTTCAGTACAGTTGCCAGTCCTGCGGTCATCGCTCGCTTCAATGGCTCGGAAGGTGTCCGGCCTGCTCGGCCTGGAACTCCTTCATAGAGGAGAGGGTCTCTAAACCCCGCCGCGCCTCGGCAGACAGGGGCACTGAGGTGGAGATACTGCCTATCTCCGGGCTCAAGGGCACGGATGTCTTCCGCGTGCAAACCGGCACGGGCGAGTTTGACCGGGTCCTTGGGGGCGGTATGGTCCCTGGGGGGGCCGTATTGATAGGCGGCGAGCCCGGCATAGGAAAGTCTACGCTCATACTGGAGGCCATGGGGACCTTTGCCGTCAGGGGCGGCACCGTGCTTTATGTCACCGGAGAGGAGTCCCTGCGCCAGATAGGCATGAGGGCCGAGAGGCTCGGCGTATCTTCCGATAGACTGATAGTGGCGGCCGAGACCTCTCTTGAGAGGATCTTCGAGGCCATTAAAAAGACAGACCCCGGGGCCATTGTCATAGATTCCGTGCAGACCCTTTACACGGGCGAGTCAGAGGCCGCCCCGGGCTCTCTTACACAGCTCCGTGAGACCTCGGCCAGGCTCATAACCTGGGCCAAGGGACTTGACGCCACGCTCTTTCTTATCGGGCACGTAACCAAGGAGGGTTTTATAGCAGGCCCCAAGGCCCTTGAGCATATGGTGGATACGGTCCTGTACTTCGAGGGCGATAAAGACCATCTGTACAGGATACTGCGCGCCGTGAAAAATCGTTTCGGCTCCATAATGGAGACAGGGATCTTCGAGATGACCGATGCGGGACTCAAAGAGGTGCTTAACCCCTCGGAGGTCTTTCTTGCCGAGAGGCCGCTTGGGGCCACGGGTTCTGCCGTTGTGCCAAGCGTTGAAGGTACGCGGACCGTCCTTGTCGAGGTGCAGGCCCTTGTCTGTCCAACGGCCTTCGGCGTGCCGAGAAGGACCATAGTGGGCGTGGATTACAACAGGGTCATGATACTCTCTGCAGTGCTTGAGAAAAAAGCGGCCCTCACGCTCAATAATTTTGATATCTTCGTCAAGGTGGCCGGAGGCATACGCCTTAATGAGCCTGCCGCCGACCTTGCCATTATCGCCGCTATCTCCTCGAATTATCTGGATAAGCCTCTTGACGGCAAGACGGCGCTATTTGGCGAGGTGGGGCTTACAGGCGAGGTCCGGGCCGTGGGCAGGCCCGCGGAGAGGGTGGCCGAGGCCTCTAAACTCGGGTTCACGAGGTGTATCCTCCCAAAGGGCAACCTCAAAGGGCTTAAGGCGCCGCGCGGAATGGAGCTTACGGGCGTCAGTACCGTAAGGGAGACCATTGAAAGCTGTTTTTAGACCTTCTTCCCCGGCGCCCCTGTTTTGCGGGGCTTTATGTGAAGGGCTTGATCTGGTATAATATTTTTTTGTCACAGGTTCAGAGGCCGTTACAGTGTCCCCTGCGCTCTTACTCCTCAGGATACCCCCGCATTCTTTTTTCGCTGGAGTTTACGAGGGGAAGATTATTCAGATGTCCTCTTAAGAATTAAAGGCTGAAAATGGATTCCATAACCCATCACGAGAACTATTGCTCACTCTGCCAGTGCCGTATAAAAGAGAACACCCTCTTTACGGACCTCTCGGAAGGCCAGCTTGACGCCTTCAAGGACGTTATTGTCTCTTCTAATTTCAACAGACGTGACGTTATTTTCCTTGAGGGGGATATAGTCAAGGGGCTCTATGTGGTGCGCATCGGCAGGGTAAAGCTGCTCCGGGGCTCGGTAAAGGGCAAGGAGCAGATTATAAAGATACTGAACCCCGGGGATATACTTGGTTTTGAGATATTTTACGGGGCCGATAATTTCACCAATACGGCTATCGCCATGGAGGACTGCGAGCTCTGCTATATCAGCAAGGGCGACTTTTTCCGTATCATAGACAGGGACAGCGATATCGCCAGAAAGCTCATCCTGTCTCTTGGCAGGGAGCTTAACGAGGCCTACGGCAGAATAGGCAACCTCGGTCTCCTTAACGCCAGAGAGAAGCTGGCCCATCTCCTTGCCACCCTTGCCGGTGAGTACGGGGTGCGCTCACCCGATGGAACCATAAGGCTTAACCTTACGCTATCGCGTCTTGAGATAGCCGAGCTACTTGGCATCACGCAGGAGACCTCCATAAGGCTCTTGAAGGGCTTTAAAGAAGAGGGCATCATCTCCATCAAGAGAAAAGAGATTATCATAACCTCCCTGAAGAGTCTCATGGAGATAGCCGGCCTGGACGCCATGGAGCAGGTGGGATAAGGGGGGACTGCCCCGGGGAGGGCGATGATGGCATTTTCCATACGCACAAAGCTGACCTTCTGGTATGTCTCTCTGCTCATGATAAGTTTTCTCGCCATGGGCGCTATCTTCTCCTACTCTCTATACAGTATCTTCATTACGCGTATCGACGCGCAGATAACCTCTGTGGCCGATATGCTGCCCCATACGATTATAAATCCAAGGGGAAAGCTCTTTTTGCCCCGGGATTTTGCCGTAATCCTGGAGAAGTTTTTCGGCATCAGGACCTCGGGCAACCACATACAGATACTCGAGCCTCACGGCAAGGTTGTGGCCGTCTCTTCGGGGCTTGGTAAATTTGTCCTGCCCCTTCACAAAGATACCTACGAGAATGCCGTAAAGGGCATATCCACATACGAGATAGTAAAGAAGAGGGGCCGCTTTCCTGTAAGGCTGTTATCAAGGCCCGTTATCCTGAAGGGAAGGGGACTTGTTGCCATCGTGCAGGTGGGCTCTTCTCTTGAGCTCATGGAAGAGGTCTTTCACTCGCTCTTCTATATCTTCATCTTCGGGGCCGCCGCCTCTCTGGTGACCGCCGGGGTTATAGGCTGGTTTCTGGCCATGAAGGCATTGAAGCCCGTTGCCGGTATTACGGCCACTGCAAGGCGCATAGGGGCCGAAAACCTTAACGAGCGCATAGAGGTGGATAACAGGGGCGATGAGATAGGCATGCTCGCCACCACGGTAAACGAGATGATAGAGAGGCTTGAGGACTCCTTTAAGCAGATAAAGCAGTTCAGCGCCGACGCCTCGCACGAGCTCAAGACTCCCCTTACCATATTGAAGGGTGAGATGGAGATAGCCATGCGCTCAAAAGGCGATGCCGAGGCCATGCGTGAAGTCATCAAGAGCAGCCTTGAAGAGGTGGACAGGATGAGCAATATCGTGAAGAACCTTCTGGACCTCACCAAGATAGGCGTAGAAAAAGAGGCCGCCCCGATGCAAAGGGTTCATCTTGAGAAGATCCTTCTGGAGAGGAGCGAGCACTTCAGGCGTTTTGCCCTTGACAGAGGCGTTAATCTAAGGATAGTTAAGAATGAGACGGCCGTGGTGGAGGCCGACCCTCTGAGGATAGGCCAGCTCTTTTATAACCTCATTGATAATGCCATCAAGTATACGGGCAAGGGCGGGCAGGTGGAGCTATCGGTGAGTAGAAATGGCGGCGAGGCCGTCTTCAGGGTAAGCGATACAGGGGTGGGTATTAAGGAAGAGGACCTTCCCCATATATTCGACAGGTTCTACCGCGTGGACAAGGCGCGCGCAAGCGATACCGGAGGCGCGGGGCTTGGCCTCAGCATATGCAGGGAGATAGCCGAGACATACGGCGGCGTCATATCTGCCGAGAGCGGGTCCGGCGCTGGCACCACCTTTACGGTGCGCCTGCCCCTTGCCACGCAAGGGTAGTCCTTGTATCATTTTACGGCATGTATCGAAGCGTTTTTTTTCTACAATTATAGATGGAGGTAAGGGCGATGAAGGTAGGCATACTTACGGGCGGCGGCGATTGCCCCGGGCTTAACGCTGTCATAAGGGCCGTGGTGAAACGGGGGCTTCAGCTCGGTTATGAGTTTGTGGGTATCCGTGACGGGTGGAAGGGCCTTGTGGAAGGGGCTACCGTGAAGCTGACGCAGAGAGAGGTCTCGGGCATACTGCAGAAGGGCGGCACCATACTGGGCACCTCAAGGACAAACCCCTTCAAGAAGGAGGGAGACCTGGAGAAGGTGCTTGCCAACATAAAGGACCTTTCCATAGACGCCCTTGTCTGCATAGGCGGCGATGATACGCTGGGCGTGGCGTCAAAGCTCTTTGAGATGGGCATAAAGACAGTGGGCGTGCCCAAGACCATAGACAACGATCTTACGGGCACGGACTCTACCTTTGGTTTTGATACTGCCGTTGGCATAGTGGCAGAGGCACTTGACAGGCTTCATACCACGACGGAGTCTCATCACAGGGTCATGGTGGTGGAGGTCATGGGCCGTCACGCCGGATGGATAGCCGTGAGCGGAGGGCTCGCCGGCGGGGCCGACGCCATACTCATACCTGAAAAGCCCTTTGATATAGATGAGGTCTGCGGCTATGTAAGGAGCAGAAAAAAGAGGGGCAAGACGTTCAGCCTTGTCGTTGTCGCCGAGGGGGCATACCCGAAAGGCTCTGACGGGGTCATTACAATGCAGAAGGGCCTTGACGCCTTTGGGCACGCGAGGCTTGGCGGCATAGCGGAGTTTGTCGCCGGGGAGATAGAGGAGAAAACGGGCATTGAGACGCGCTACGTAGTGCTCGGTCACCTTCAGAGGGGCGGCACTCCTTCGGCCTTTGACCGCATACTGGCCACCCGTTACGGTGTAAAGGCCATAGAGATGGTCAGGGACGGCAGTTTCGGCAATATGGCCGCGCTGAAGGGCGGGGACATCGTAGAGGTCTCTTTAAAGGTGGCTTCCGGCACTACGAGGACCGTGGACATGGAATTATACAGGATAGCAGGTATATTTTTCGGTTAGCGGATGCAAAACCCCTTGCAGAGGTTTTTTTGTGACGCCATGCTTGGCCGTCTCGCCAAATGGCTCCGCGTCCTTGGCATGGATGTTGAGTATGAGAGGGATATAGACGACGATATTCTCATCAGGCGGGCCATCGGTGAGGAGAGGCTCATACTTACAAGGGATACTCGCCTCGTGAAGAGGCGGCTCCTTAAGGGCAGGATCTTTTTTGTCCATGACGACCATGTTGAGGAGCAGATTCTGGAGGTTACGGCGCGCTTCCGGCCGGAGCGAGCCGGGTTTTTTTCACGGTGCCTCATCTGCAACCTTCCCCTTGTCGCTGTTTCCGCGGATTCGGTAAAGGACCGTGTGCCGCCTTACGTGGCAAGGACGCAGAGTAGTTTTTCCACGTGCCGGCGTTGCGGACGAATCTACTGGCCCGGCACGCAGAGGGTGGAGATGGAAAAAGTGATAGGGAGGATTTTCCATGAATGTGAATGAGGGAGGCTTCATAATCTCTTTTGTCACGGCCTCAGGCGTCGAAGAGGCGCGGCGCATAGCCGATGCGGTTGTATCCGAGGGGCTTGCCGCCTGCTGTAATATAGTGTCTGGTGTGGAGTCTATCTATACATGGAAGGGAAAGATTGCTCATGAGTCCGAGGCCCTCTGTATCTTCAAGACCACAAGAGACCTCTTTGAGAGATTCAGTGAGAGGGTCGTGGAGCTTCATGGCTATGAGGTCCCCGAGGTGGTGGCCGTTGATATTACGGCCGGCAGCGAGGGCTATCTGAAGTGGCTGAAGGGCGCCTGCGGGGGGCTGTAAAAAAGTCCGGAATATATAAAAAATTTTGACAATGCAATAAGAGCTGTGTTATTTATATCTATTAAGGTTTTTTGCCTTAGTCAGTGTTTGAGCCGCTAGCTCAGTTGGTAGAGCATCTGCCTTTTAAGCAGGTGGTCCGGGGTT
>CAZMKZ010000016.1:21162-37153 GCA_964567185.1 uncultured Thermodesulfobacteriota bacterium | reverse complement strand
CCTGTTAATCTGAAAATGCCTTCTAACTAAAATCGGGAATATACTCCGTCCAATGGACGCCTTGCGTAGAACTTGCGCTCTACTCAACCTGCAAGACCTTAAAGGCCGCAGCCGGGTAAGTTGGGTAGTGGTAAGTCGCCCAACGTTCTTTTAATTGACGAATACCACCAGCCCGTAGGATGGATGTAACACAGTGTAACCCGTCAAATATTTTTCGTGACATAAAAAAACATTGTGATTGATGGGCTGCCCTTCACTCCACCCATCCCACCCGCCTGCATGATAATTAAAAGGGGCAAGCCCCTCAACACCCATTACGAATCAAATACCCCTTGACAGGGTAACCGCTATCAACTTAACTAATATACCATGAGCACAGTAACCATAGTCGGTCTGGTGGCAGCCTGTTTTACCACCTTTTCCTTTATTCCACAGGCCCTGAAGATAATGAGGGAGAAAGAAACGCGGGACCTCTCGCTTCTCATGTGTCTTTCCCTTGAGACAGGTATCTTCCTGTGGTTCGTATACGGCATGTTATTAAAAAATTTGCCCATAATACTGGCAAATGGAATCACACTGATCTTTACAACCGTTGTTCTTGCGTTAAAGTTAAAGTTCGGCTAATCGCCCGTAGCGATTATGGATGTAGCCCCGTAGGGCGGCCACCCCCGCCACAAAAATCTCTTTTCGGCGGACAATGCCCTCCCTACAAAACTACCACCCTGCGGCACCTTACAGGCCCTGCTAATGAGACTCCATAAAACCAAGAATATTTTCAGCGCACTTCTGCCCTTCTTTTTCTTCGGCCTTGTCTCCATCTCCGTTGTCTCTTCTGCAAAAGGCGAAGCCGGGCCCACGGTGAAAGACCACGCGCCAGAGGCCCTGCAAAAAAAGGCGCGTATCCCCACCGCCCCACGTGAGATTGAACAGATATTCATCCCCTCCGGGCGGGTAATACTTGGGAGCGACGCTAAGGAAAAGGCCTATGCCTACACCATCGGCGGTGAGGGCGCTAAAAGATGGCGGTGGTTTGACGGAGAGAAAAGGCGGCGGGTTTTTGTGGGTGATTTTTATATCGATAAATATCCCGTAACAGAGGCGCAGTACTTCGAATTTGTCAGGGCTACGGGCCACCGCGCCCCCTTTATAAGCGCGTTGGATTACCAGAGACAGGGTTTTCTTGTCCACCCCTACAAGGAAGTCCTCCCCTACCTCTGGCACAGGGGAAAGGACGAAAGAATAGAACCCCCGGCAAATAAACTCGACGACCCCGTGGTCCTCGCAAGCGTGGCCGACGCAACGGCATACTGCCAATGGCGCGGCAGTTTTGACCATTCAAAAAAATTCTCCCTCCCCTCTGAAGACCAGTGGGAAAAGGCCGCCCGCGGCACGGACGGCAGATATTTTCCATGGGGGAATTTATGGGATAACAGGCGCGCCAACATCGGGAGTTCGGGCCCGCAGGGAACCAGCCCGGTTGACAGATATGCCTCGGGCCAGAGCCCCTACGGGGTCTTTGAGATGGCGGGAAACATCTTTGAATGGACCCGCACGCCTGCCGGAGCGAATTCAAACCGTAATATCCTGAAATCCTGCTCATGGGACGATATGCCGGGTATCTGCCGGGGAGCGGCAAGGCACAGCCGCCTTAAAAACAGCACGCATATACTCATTGGCTTCCGGTGCGTGAGCGACGTAAAATAAAATATTTGCAAAGACTGGCAAAGAATAAAGTACATGCTATGCTTATAATATATAGCTTTATATGGTGGGTACGGCTACCATGAAAATCTCTCTTGGCGGGTATAACCCGCCCCGCAAAATCAGAGCGTCTCTAAAGACGAGGAGGGTAGCAAAATGACTTTTCCATACGCAGGGAAAAAGTTGAGCAGAAAAGGCAAGGGCGCGGCGCGTTTCCCTGGCCTCTACATAGCCTTTATTCTCTTGAGCCTTGTTTTTTCAGATTACGCGCAGGGCGCGGGTCCTGTAATCATCGAGCTCCACCAGACGCCCTGTACGATAATCGAGGCCGAGGTAACCCCACGGACCTTTGTCTCCAATAACATCAATGACTGCATCCGCATAAATAAAAAGACCGCCGGGATGAGGACCTTCAAGGTCCTTCGCCTCAAGGCCGGAAAGACCATCTTCAGGGTTACTAACAACAACGTCTCCTATCCGCTCGGTTTCTGGGTAAGGGGCCGCGGGGTGGGAAGGCTTACCCTGCCATCGGTCTCCGGCGGAGGGTTGAACAGGGGCACCACAAAGGACTACGTCATAGATTTGAAACCCGGGAAATACCTTTACAGCTGTCCCCTTAATCCCACGCCTGATTACCCGCTAATTGTGGAGTAGGGTGAGGGGCTAAAAGCCGGGCCTGAACATATAAGGCGGCCTTCTCCTATCTCTAATTGAGGGCCCGCCCCCCCTCTACCTGTACAAAGACTCTACTACATCCCCGTATTTCCGAAGGACGGCCTTGCGCCTTATCTTGAGCGTAGGCGTAAGCTCGCCGTCTTCTACGGTGAAGGCCTTCTTTAAGAGGGCAAACCTCTTGACCCTCTCAAAGCCGGCAAGGCCGCCGGAGAGCCTCTTTATCTCATCACGGATAAGCGTCTTGACTTCAGGGTTTCCCGCCACCTCGGCGTCCGAAGGTTCCGCGCCGGCCTCCTGCCCCTCTTTTACCTTCAGCCAGACCCGCACCCGCCTGAAGTCCGGCGCTATAAGGGCCGTTATGGCGCTTCTATTATCGCCTGTTACGATTATCTGCGAGATATAGGGACTCTCTTTCAGGCGCTCCTCTATTGGCAGGGGGGCCACGTTCTTGCCCGTGGAGAGGACCATTATCTCTTTCAGTCTCCCGCGTATCCTCAAAAAACCATCGTCGTCAACCTGCCCCATGTCGCCCGTATTCAGCCATCCTTCGGCGTCCACTGCATGGGCAGTCTCAGCTGGCCTCTTCCAGTAACCCTCCATGACGCCCCCGCCCCGCACCAGTATCTCGCCCTCTTTTGAGAGCCTCACCTCCACGCCCTTTACCGGAGGACCCACTGTGCCGGGCCTGGTTCGTCCGGGCCGGTTTACCGCCACAAGGGCCATGGTCTCGGTAAGGCCGTATCCCTCGACCACCTCAAGGCCGAGTACACGGAAAAACCTCGCCGTCTCAATAGATAAAGGCGCGCCGCCGGAGACAAAAAACTTCAAACGGTCCAGGCCGAGTTCTTCTCTTATCCTGCCGAATACCAGTTCGTCGCCCTTTTTGCACAGGGCATTCATCTCCGGGTCCGGTTCGCCGCCTCCTTCCTCCATGCAACAACGCTTCAAACCCAGGGTAAAAAACTTATCAAAGGCAGACCTCTTCAATGAAGGCGCTTTTTCAAGAGCGCTTAATATCCCCTCGCGGTACATCTCAAGGACCCTTGGCACAAGGGTGAGAAACTGCGGCCTTACGGCCTTCACCACCGGCCTTATCTCGCGCGCGCTCCTGACGTAGGCTATGGACGCGCCCACTGAGAGGGGAAGATAATGGTCTGATAATCTCGCAAGGACGTGATTGAGAGGTAAAAAAGATACAATGGCCTCGCCCGCTCCGAAGGCCACGGCGTCCACGGCGGCGGTAAGGCTGGCGACGATATTACGGTGCGAGAGCGCAACGCCCATGGGCCTTCCCGTAGTGCCGGAGGTGTATATAATCCCTGCCATGTCTTCAGGCGCGACGTCTTTCCAGAGCTTATCAAACCCCGCCGGCCGCCCTTCCGACCCCCGTTTTATAACCTCGTCAAAGGTAAGTAGATTCGGCGCGCCCCCTGCGGGGCCGTCCATGATGATAATCCTGCGCCCCGCTTCCTCACCGGCCCAGTCCATCACCTTTTTCAGCTGACCTTCATCGGATACTATGACAGCGCAAGCGCCGCAATCCTCAAGGGCGTATCGCACCTGCCCGGCGGGTAGCGTTGGAAAGAGGGCCACGGTTACGGCCCCGGCGTGGAGCAGGCCAAGGTCCGCCACTGCCCACTCAGACCGGTTCTCAGAGATAAGGGCCACGGTATCGCCCTTTTTTACTCCAAGCGCGCGCAGGCCAAGGGCAAAACCCCGCACCATCCCGGCAAGGCAATCATAGGTTATATTTTCACTGCCATCCACGGACCCTTTGATAAAGGCAACGCGGCTGCCGTTATTTTTAATGCTCTCCTGAAAAACGCTGTTTATTGTCTTCATAATCATGCTCGCACCCAGGCCCTTCCCCCTCATTCTACCTCTTTAATTTATATCAACTCCACTCCTTAAATTCCATATGAATAATGTCCATTGAAGGGGCCTGTAATTCTATCCTTTATATTTATTTTTTTAGTCTTATAATAAGAAGAGGCGTATCCTGGCCCCCGGGCCCCGGGTTTCCAGACGGTGGAGGGCATGAGTTTTTCATATGCCTGCGCTTGACACGGGAGGTCTTATCCCATTCATACTCGCGGCAGTCAAATACAGGCGCCATTATTTACCGGAGTTAAAAAAAGGTAAAAACCATGATAAGAGCCTACACCATGGATGAAGATGTTGAGAGGTTGTTCCCCGTAATAAGGTCATGGCTTGCCGAGTGCAAGGCAAACGAGTTCGGCATAGTCATTGAGATGCCCGCCTATATCGATACCGTCTACAGGCTCATACACCACGAAGATTGCGACCTCATGGTCATGGAGTTCGAAAAGAGTATAATAGGTGTAATGGGGCTGACCAGCACAAAATGCCCCATAGGCGAGCAGAACATAGCCAACGCCCTATACTGGTATACTCTGCCAGAACACCGCGGAAAGGGTATCAGCTTTATCCTTGAGGCCAGAAGATGGGCGCGCCAAAAGGGCTGCTCTCATATCATATTCAACGCCAGCAAGATGGCGAGCGGCATGCACGACCGTGTATGCAGGATATACGAGGGCATAAAGATGAAAAAATTCGAGACATCCTACATACTGAAGACAAACTTCAAGGACTGAAGGCGCAGGGGGCTTTGGGATATGGGGGGTGCGAGCGGATAAAATCAGGGGCCCCTGCCTTTGGAGCGTCCCATAAAAGATAACCTGAGGCATGGCATAAAAGACGATTGTAGCGCGCAAGAGCAAATAGCAAATAGCACTTGCGCGAAGTTGATTTCAGGTAAAAGAGTTTACGGAGGGTTGAGAAGAATACGAGGTATTTTACTTATCTCAACAGGAAAGAAACCCCTTTATGAACCCTTCGCAGTCCTTCACAAGTATACCTCCGAGCGCGCCGCCGGCCTCGGAGAATTTTTGTCCCTCCCTGCCCGCCGCAAGCTCCTCCGCCGTAGAGATGGCAAAGGGCACGGGGTCGGAGGTATGGGTCTTTAGTTCAACGGGGGTGGGGTGGTCCGTAATCACAAGGACCTTGAACTCACTGCCTTCAAGCCCGGCAACGACCTTGCCCACAATCTTGGAATCAAAGTCCTCAATGGCCTTGAGCTTATCGGGAAGGCTGCCCTGATGACCGGCCTCGTCAGGGGCCTCCACATGTACGCATACAAGGTCCTTATCCTCCAGGGCCTTCAGGGCCGCCGCCACCTTACCGGCGTAATTTGTATCAATATAACCCGTTGCTCCGGGCACCTCTATAACCTCAAGCCCTGCGTATACGCCGATACCCTTCATAAGGTCCACGGCGGAGATTATGCCGCCCCTCTTTCCAAACCTCTCTTCAATGCCCGGCATGCTCGGGGCCACTCCCTGCCCCCAGAGCCATATGGACGTAGCGGGGTTCTGTCCACGGGCCTTTCTCGCCATGTTTACCGGATGGTCCCTGAGTACCCGCTGTGAAACCTCCATGAGTTCGCGAAGTTTCTCCGAACCCAGTCCCGTGGGCAGATACTCGGCCACCTCTTTATCGGATATGTCATGGGGCGGGATGGTCTTGAGCTTCTCGTAAAGCCCCCCCGGGGCATTCTCCCAGACCATGAGGTGCCTGTAGCTCGTGCCCGGATAAAAACGCACGCCAAGACCCCTGCACTCCCTGTCAAGGTCCAGTATAATGTCTTTTGCCTCTTCAGTGGTAATATGACCGGCGCTGTAATCTTCCATCACCGTGGACTCGCCATCGGAGAGGGTAACGAGGTTGCACCGGAAGGCTGTGTCCGTGCCGTTGAGGGTTACGCCGATGGAGGCCGCCTCAAGGGGGGCGCGGCCGGTGTAATAATCGGCCGGGTCATAACCCAATATGCTCAGGTTGGCCACGTCGCTGCCCGGCTTGTAGCCATCAGGCACGGTGGCGAAAAGGCCGTACTCACCCGCCCCTGCGATACGGTCCATATTCGGCGTATCAGCGTACTCAAGGGGCGTCTTGCCGCCGAGCCTCTCGATGGGACGGTCTGACATTCCGTCGCCTATGAGGATAATGTACTTCATTAATCTCCAGGATTTTATGGTGTGCAGAGCACCTGCTTTCTCTTATAAAACAGAAAGCAAGGCAACGAAAACCAACGGGAAAGTGGCTTAATACAATTGAAGATGAGCCGTGCCTCCCTGCGGCCCTCAGAACCCCATTATACCAACGATCTCCTTGAGCTCGGCCGCGGCCTTTACGGGTTTTCCCGATACGGCGATGGCCCTCTCCGGGTCTTTAAGGCCGTGTCCGGTAAGCGTGCATACCACGGTATCGCCATCGGAGATGACGCCCGCTTTTTTCATCTTTATTACCCCGGCTATGCTCGCCGCGCTGGCGGGCTCGCAGAAAACGCCCTCATGGGAGGCCACAAGTTTGAAGGCCTCGATTATCTCTTCATCTGTTACGGCGTCTATGATGCCGCCGCTCTCGTCCCTGGCCTCAAGGGCCGGGCCCCAGGACGCGGGGTTTCCTATCTTTATGGCCGTGGCGATGGTATCGGGCTTTTCCACGGGATGACCCAGAACAATGGGGGCCGCGCCCGCGGCCTGAAAGCCCATCATCTTGGGCAGGTTGGAGATAAGCCCCCTGGCCTCATATTCTTTATACCCCTTCCAGTACGCCGTTATGTTGCCGGCGTTGCCGACGGGCAGAAAATGAAAGGTGGGGGCATGCCCGAGGTGCTCAGCTACCTCGAAGGCGCCTGTCTTCTGCCCCTCTATGCGGTAAGGGTTCACGGAGTTTACAAGGGCCACGGGATAATTGTGGGTTACCTCCTTGACTATGGAGAGGAGCTCGTCAAAGGTAGCCCCAACCTCGATAACAACGGCCCCGTGCATAGTGGCCTGAGAAATCTTTCCAAGGGCCACACTGCCCTCCGGTATAAGCACATAGGCCTTCATGCCGGCCTTTGCCGCGAAGGCCGCCGCCGCGGCCGAGGTGTTGCCGGTGGAGGCGCATATTACGGCGTTCATGCCGTCTTGCCTTGCCATTGACACGGCCATGGTCATGCCCCTGTCCTTGAAACTGCACGTGGGGTTAAGGCCCTCGAACTTGAACAAGAGCCTTATGTCCCCGAAGATATCCTTCATGTTGAAGGATTCCACAAGGGGGGTATTGCCCTCAAGAAGGGTGGTGATGAACTCATCCTTCACATCGGGCAGAAAATCCCGAAACTCCTTTATTACTCCGCGCCACAGACCTTTCTTACTCAGCTCCACCTGCATTCTCCTCTATCCTGACATAAACGGCCCTGTTTTCTATTATATCAAGTTCTTCTATCACTTTCACGGCGTCCCTGAAATTGCTCTCAAGGGCGTGATGCGTCACAAGGACAAGGGGCACTATGCCGCCGTCCTTTCGCTCCTCCTGAATAACCGAGGAGATGCTTATATCATGGTCCCCGAAGACGCCGGTTATTTTTGAGAGTACCCCGGGCCTGTCAAGGGCGGCGAAACGCACATAATAGGGCAGGCTCAGCTCTTCCATGGGCCTGATCTCCAGCCCCTTTACGCCCATGTTCTCTCCATGGGGAGGCTCAACCCTGCGCGATATGCCCTTTCTGATATTCCTGCATATATCCACCACATCGGCCACAACCGCGCTTGCCGTGGGCATCTCTCCCGCGCCAAGTCCATAGAGCATGACCGAGCCAACGGCGTCGCCCTTTATGAATACGGCGTTATAGGCCCCCTCAACTGCCGAGAGGGGATGACGCGCGGGTATCATGACTGGATGCACCCTCGCCTCCACGCCGCCTTCGCCGCGTCTTGCTATGGCAAGGAGCTTTATCCTCCAGCCGAATTTTCCGGCAAAGCGTATGTCAACAGGGGCTATGCTCCGAATGCCCTCGGTAAATATCTTATCAGGGGGCAGATGGATGCCGTAGGCGAGGTTCAGCAATATGGAGAGCTTATGGGCCGTGTCAATACCGTCAACGTCATAGGAAGGGTCTGCCTCGGCAAGACCGCTCTTCTGCGCCGCCTTCAAGACCTCCTCAAAAGAGCCGCCCTCATTGGTCATGGCGCTCAAGATATAATTGGCCGTGCCGTTGATAATACCGTACATGGACTCTATACGGTTGGCCACAAGCCCCTCGGTAAGAGACTTCAGCAGGGGTATGCCACCGCCGACGCTCGCCTCGAAACCTATGTCAAGACCGTGGGACGCGGCAAGGCCGAATAACTCCGGACCATAGGTGGAAAGAAGGGCCTTATTGGCGGTAACCACATGCTTGCCCCTCTCAAGGGCCCTTGAGACGAAGTCTTTGGCCGCGCCGGTGCCGCCCACAAGCTCTATGACAATAGAAATATCAGGGTCCTCAAGGACGATCCGCGCGTCATCGACGAGCACGCCTTCGGGAAGACTAAGGCCGCGGTCGCGCAGGGTATCGGTATCCGCCACCCTCTTTAATACTACATCACAGCCAAGCCGACGCCTTATTACATCGGCGTTATCCTTCAGGACCTTTGCAACCCCCGTGCCTATGGTACCAAAACCTATAAGCCCTACGTTAATACTCTCCATTAAAAAGACCTTTCACCTCTCATGAGCATAAAAATCCATATCTATAAGGAGCTCAGCACCTTCTTGATATTTCTTGCGGCCTGACGTATCCTGTTCTCATTTTCCACCAGGGCGAGCCTCACGTACTCGTCACCAAGCTCGCCGAAACCAATGCCCGGCGATACTGCCACTCCAGCCTCTTCGAGGATAAACTTCGAGAACTCAAGAGATTTTTTCTCACGGAGGGCCTTTGGTATCTTCGCCCATATAAACATGGTGGCAAGGGGTTTGTTAATCTCCCATCCCGCGTTGGCAAAGCTATCCACAAGCACGTCCCTGCGCCTCTTGTACAGGTTGACAATATCGCTCACGCAGTCCTGCGGACCGTTCAGGGCGATAATCGCCGCTATCTGGATGGGCTGAAACATGCCGTAATCAAGATAGCTCTTTATCCTCGTAAGCGCGCCCACCATCTTCTTGTTGCCCACGGCAAAACCAACCCGCCAGCCGGGCATATTGTAACTCTTTGAGAGCGTATAAAACTCCACGCCGATATCCTTTGCCCCCGGCACCTCAAGGAGGCTCGGCGCCTTGTACCCGTCAAAGACTATATCGGCGTAGGCAAGGTCGTGTATGACCAGTATGTTGTGCTCTTTGGCAAAGTCCACGACACGTTCAAAAAAGGCCCTGTCCACCACCTCGGTCGTGGGGTTATGGGGAAAATTAAGGACCAGGAGCTTGGGCTTGGGCCAGTGCTCCTTGGTGGCCTTCAGAAGCTCCTCGAAAAAATCCACACCCGGAAAAAGAGGTATGCTCCGCACATCGCCGCCGGCGATGATGGCCGAGTAGGCGTGTATGGGATAGGTAGGGTTGGGAACAAAAACCACGTCACCTGGGCTTACAATGGCAAGGGCAAGATGGGAGATGCCCTCCTTGGAGCCGATGGTGGCAACTGCCTCTGTCTCAGGGTCGATGTCAACGTTGTAACGCCTGCCGTACCAGTCGGCGATGGCAAGCCTCAGCTTGTATATGCCCCTTGAGGCCGAGTACCTGTGGTTGCGCGGATTACCGGCGGCCTCTATGAGTTTATCTACAATATGCTTTGGCGTGGGCTGGTCCGGGTTGCCCATGCCAAAGTCTATAATGTCCTCGCCGCGCCTTCTGGCCTGGACCTTTAATTCATTGACTATATTGAAGACATAGGGGGGAAGCCGTTTAATCCTGCTAAATTCTTCCATATTACTCTTTTAGACCCTGACCTTTTTTCAAAATTTAATATCAATCAAAGAGCGTCTCGGCGTTATAGGAACTGCGCACAAAGGTCCCTGAAAAGACGCGCCTTATTCCAATTTCCCTTCCATAGGCCTCGTATTCGGCAAAGACCTCTGGTCTTATGTACTCGATTACCTCAAGGTTATCCCTTGAGGGCTGTAGATACTGGCCTATGGTGACGGCGTCCACGCCCACGTCCCTCACGTCCCGCAGAAGGGCCTTTACCTCATCGGCGGTTTCACCAAGGCCGGCCATTATGCCGGACTTTGTCACAAGCCCCCTCTCCTTAGCGAGGCTCAGGACAGATAAAGACCTCTCATAATCCGCCTGCGGCCTCACCTTTCCATACAGAGACGGGACGGTCTCAAGATTATGGTTGAAGATATCCGGCATGGCCTCGAAAACAATCTCAAGCGAGTCCCTCTCGCCCTTGAAATCAGGGACAAGGACCTCGACGGAAATGTCCAAAATCTTATCTTTAATGGCCCTTATTGTCAAGGCGAATTGACGGGCCCCTCCGTCGGGAAGGTCGTCCCTTGTGACGGATGTGATAACCACATGCCTGAGACCGAGGCGTGCCGAGACATGGGCGATATTATCCGGTTCATGGGGGTCAAGGGCCGAAGGGGGAGAGCTCTTGTCCACGGCGCAGAAACCGCACCTCCTCGTGCAGAGGCTTCCAAGAATCATAAAGGTGGCCGTGGGCTTGGTAAAACACTCGCCTATATTAGGACATCTGGCGGACTCGCATACGGTATTCAGGTTCCTCTCTCGCAGAATGGCCTTGATATGATGGAGCTCACCGGGGCGGCCCAGTCTCTTTTTTGCCCATGAAGGCAGTCTGCCCATATTACGCTCATCTTTGCGCTAAAAAACTACGAGAGGGACCTCAGACGGGGGCCGAGGTCCTCAATGAAGGCCCTGCTGCACGGGGCGCTGTCGCTATCCAAAAGGAGCCTCAGGTCGGCAGGTCTGTCCATATCATGCCATGGCTTGAGGAGCTTGTATCCAAGGTCCGCCTCCTTTACCTTCCGGATGGTCTCCTCAAGCACCGTGGAGCCGCTCCACTGTATATCCCTGAAGGGGGCCTCTATGGGACGGCTCGCGGCCACGAGATAATACCCCCCGTCATGGGCGGGGCCGAAGACAATATCAACGCCGGGTTCGTCAAGCGCCGCAAGGGCCTCTTCGATAAAATCTGCGGGCATATCAGGGCTGTCGCTCCCCGTTACCACGGCCTTGTCATAGCCCTTATCGAACAAGCGCTTGAATACATTCTGTATCCTGTCGCCAAGACCCTCTCCCGCCTGGGGAAAAAAGTCCACGTCGTCAGGGATCAGGCCCTCGAAGTCCTCTTCTTTACCCGGCGGCGTTATGGCAGTAAAGAGGTCCGCCGGTAGCGGAGAGCCTTTAAGATTGACAAAGAGGTCTATTAAAAAAGAGCGGTATAAACCCGCCGCCTCCTCTGCCGTAAGCGGAGGCGTAAGACGTGTCTTTACATGCCCGGGCAGAGGCGCCTTTACCATTACGGCCAGCGCCGCGTCCTTGCGTGAATCAAGAGGCCCGCTCATTTGCCCTTACCCTCTTGCCTTGCCCTGCGCTCCTTTTCCTTCTTCTCGGAGCACTGCGGGCAGGCGTATCGCTTGCTGTGCTGAACGCTCAGCCTGTCGTAATCGCTGTCAAGAGCCACGCGAACCACGCGCTCCGTCTCTGCGCCGCAAAAATCACACTTCAACATAATGTTCTCCCTCTCTTAAAAAAATGTTCGTGGGGCTTACCCCTGCCTCCCTCAGCGCGCCCCCTGCATCTTCAAGCGTCTCGCCCTGAAGGGATATGACGAGATCGCAGTGCAGGGTAAAAGCCCTCGGCGCCGGAAGGAGCCTGAAGGCCAGACCGGTCTTTCTTAAGACGCTCTCGGCCTTCAGGGCCCTGTGCGCGGAACCAAAGGCCAGGATATACTCCATTTGTATATTTTATCAGATAAAAGGTATTTTACAAAGGAGAGATAGGGGGCATATCCGGCCCATGATAGACTCGCGGGCAGGGCTACCCGCCCAAATCTTTTACAGATAAAAGGGAAAACTCTTTGAGAGCTCCACTACGGCGTCTTTAATCTCTTCGAGTTTCTTCTCATCACCGCGGCTTTTCAGCGCGTTATCTATAAAACCGGCTATGACCTTCATCTCCGCTTCTTTCATGCCCTTTGTCGTTGCCGCGGGCACACCTATCCTTATGCCGCTCGTAACAAAGGGGCTCTTTGTCTCAAAGGGAATGGTGTTCTTGTTCACCGTTATCCCGGCCTTATCGAGCATGGCCTCGGCCTCCTTGCCCGTAATGCCCTGTTTTGTAAGGTCCACGAGCATGAGGTGCGTATCCGTTCCGCCTGAAATCAGCTCATACCCCTTTGCCATGAGCTCATCGGCGAGGGTGACGGCGTTGGTAAGGACCTGCTCCTGATAGGCCTTGAACCCGGGGGTAAGGGCCTCTCTGAAGGCAACGGCCTTGGCCGCAATGACGTGCATGAGAGGACCGCCCTGTATGCCGGGGAATATCTCCTTATCCACACGCTTTGCCATATCGGCCCTGCACATTATCATGCCGCCGCGCGGACCGCGCAGGGTCTTGTGCGTTGTGGTGGTAACGAACTCGGCAAATGGCACGGGGCTCGGGTGCAGGCCCGTGGCCACAAGACCGGCTATGTGGGCGATATCCACCATTATCAAGGCCCCTACTTCATCTGCTATCTCTCTAAAGGCCGCAAAGTCTATGATGCGCGGGTAGGCACTGGCCCCTACGACCATCATGGCGGGTTTGTGCTCTCTTGCCAGAGAGCGCACCTGCTCCATGTCTATGCGATGGGTATCTTTTGTAACGCCGTAGGAGACTACGTTATAGAGCTGGCCGGAAAAGTTCACGGGACAGCCGTGCGTAAGATGCCCGCCGTGAGAGAGGTTCATGCCGAGTATGGTGTCCCCGGGCTTTATGCTGGACATGTATACGGCCATATTGGCCTGTGAGCCCGAATGTGGCTGAACATTGACATGGTCGCAGGCAAAGAGCTTCTTTGCGCGCTCTATGGCAAGGGTCTCGGCCATATCCACGAACTCACAGCCCCCGTAATAACGCTTTGCCGGATACCCCTCGGCGTACTTGTTGGTCATTACGCTTCCAAGGGCCTCGAGGACATCTTTACTCACAAGGTTCTCGGAGGCTATGAGCTCAAGCTTATACTCCTGCCTATCTGTCTCAAGGCGTATGGCCTCGTATATCTCCGGGTCTGATGTTTTAAGTCCTGACATATTGATACTCTCCCTGCAAAAAAACTGCTTTTTTTAAAATAAATTCTTATCCGCCTTTATCATGTCCCAGAGGCTCTAACTCAGCCCTTTCATGGTCATTTTTTCAACATCGGCAATCTTGTCAAGGCGCCTCTGATGGCGGCCGCCCTGAAACTCGGCGCTAATCCATTCCCTGACTATCTCACGCGCCAGGCCCTTTCCCACCACACGCCCGCCTATGACAAGTATATTGGCGTTGTTGTGCTCCTTTACCATCCTTGACGTGTAGACATCATTGACAAGGGCCGCCCTTATGCCGGGAAACTTGTTGGCCAGAATGCTCATGCCCACGCCCGTGCCGCAGACAAGCACGCCTCTTGAAAACTCTCCCTTTGAGACAAGCTCGGCAACGGGTATGCCGTAGTCCGGATAGTCGACGGAGTGGTCGTTGTTTACGCCCATATCCACTACGGTAAGGCCCTCGGACCTCAAAAAGGCGACTATGTCGTCCTTTATCTCCCTTCCGGCATGGTCGCTGGCTATGGCTATTTTTTCAGGATTGGACACCTGTCTACCTCTTGAAAGACTAACCCTCGAAACGCCTGAATGCCAGCACGGCGTTTGTCCCGCCAAATCCGAAAGAATTAGAGAGGGCCGCCCTTATGCCCGCCTCTCTCGCGGTATTAGGCACATAATCAAGGTCGCAGCCATCGCCGGGGTTCTCAAGATTAATCGTGGGCGGCATAATTCCCCGCGCGACGGCAAGTGCCGTGAAGACGGCCTCTATTCCCCCGGCCCCGCCAAGGAGATGGCCTGTTGCTCCCTTGGTGGAACTTACGGCCAGTTTTTCCGCGGATGTCCCGAAGACCGCCTTTATGGCCGTGGTCTCGTAGAGGTCGTTATAATAGGTCGATGTTCCGTGGGCGTTTATATAATCCACATCCGCCGGGTTAAGTTCCCCGTCTTCCATGGCAAGGCTCATGCACCTTGCCGCGCCGGCCCCCTCCGGGGAAGGCATGGTCATATGAAAGGCGTCGGAGTTCATGCCGTAACCGGCGAGCTCGGCGTATATCCTTGCCCCGCGTTTTTTTGCCGACTCAAGCTCTTCGAGCACCACGACGCCTGAGCCCTCACCTATGACAAAACCGTCCCTGTCCCTGTCAAAAGGACGGGAAGCCCGCTCAGGGACATCGTTACGCCTTGAGAGGGCCTTCATGGCGTTAAAGCCCGCCACGCAGAGAGGACTGATGGTAGACTCCGTGCCACCGGCTATCATGGCATCCACCGTGCCGTTCTGAATGAGCCTGAAGGCGTCGCCTATGGAATGGGTCCCCGTGGCGCACGCCGTAACAGAGCAATTATTAGGCCCCCTGGCCCCTGTCCTTATGGATATCTGGCCGGAGGCAAGGTTGATGATTACCATGGGTATGAAAAAAGGCGTTATCCTCTCGGGGCCCTTTTCCTTCAAGACGTTATGCCAGTGCTCTATGGCAGGCAAACCGCCTATGCCCGCGCCCACATAGACGCCCACACGCTCGGCGTTCTCTTCGGTAATCTCAAGGCCGGAATCCTCTATGGCCATAAGGCCCGCGGAAACGGCGTACTGGATAAAGAGCCCCATCTTCTTAAGGTCTTTTTTAGGAATAAAACCCGTTGGGTCAAAGTCCGGAACCTCCCCGGCGATCCTCACGGGATAGGCCGAGGCGTCAAAACGGGTAATCTCCCGAATGCCGCACCTGCCCCCGGTAAGCGCCTGCCATGAGCTTTCCAGCCCCATACCGAGGGGGGTAACCAGACCAAGCCCTGTTATCACAACCCGTCTCATATACGCCCTTACTCCATCTAAAAAAAATAACTCCCCTCTCCACAGGAGAGAGGTCTTTAATAAAAAAACCTCCAGCCTCACACTCGCAAGCCGAAAGCCCTTTTACACCCTTAACCAAGAATTGCACGGCATTGAGGCTCTTTCGGGCATAGACCCTGCGCCCCCTCATGCCACATTTACCCACCTTCCGCCCAGGTCTGCAACAGGGCCGGCCGCCAATGGCCAAATCTCACACCCTTTGCGCGGCCCCATCAACAAGATATCTTGAAAGACAAAAAAGAGCGGTAGAATAACGGGCGATTAACCCTTTGAGGCCTTGCCGGAAATATAATCGATGGAGTCCTGCACGGTCCTTATCTTCTCGGCGTCCTCATCGGGTATCTCTATGGCGAACTCCTCCTCAAAGGCCATGACCATCTCAACGGTATCAAGGGAATCCGCGCCGAGGTCGTCCACAAAAGAGGCCTGCGGTGTTACCTCTGTCTCGTTCACATCAAGCTGTTCCATAACTATCTTTCGCACCTTGCTCTCTACTGACGACATTTCACTTCCTCCTGTAGCGTAGATTGTTTATATCCCTATGTATTTTTTCAAAGATGTTATCTTATGGATATAACACCTGAGACCCCTGTTGTCAAGGGGCCACGCGCCCCTCCTATAGCCAATTCGCGACGCTGTACCAGGGCCTGATTACGCCCCTTTTTAAGGCTCCTTGCCAGGGCCG
>CAZMKZ010000016.1:0-21062 GCA_964567185.1 uncultured Thermodesulfobacteriota bacterium | reverse complement strand
ACTCCCTTATTGGGGCCACGCGCCCCTCCTATGGCCAATTCGCGACGCCATACCAGGGCCTGATTACGCCCTTTTTAAGGCTCCTTGCCAGGGCCGACTCCCTTATTGGGGCCACGCGCCCCTCCTATGGCCAATTCGCGACGCCATACCAACTCCGTTTACAGCGCTTTTACACGCACCTGCCCTACATGTACATTCCACCGTTGATGTTCATCACGTGGCCCGTTATGTAGTTTGAGGCGCTGGACGCCAGAAAGAGCACGCTCATGGCCACGTCATTTGGCCCGCCCAGCCTGCCCATGGGTATCTTCGCGTAAAGTTTGTCCTTTGCCTCTTTAGAGAGTTTGTCCGTCATGGCCGTCTCGATAAAGCCTGGCGCCACGGCGTTGCAGGTGACGTTTCGGCTTGCCACCTCAAGAGCAATGGTCTTTGTAAGGCCGATAAGCCCTGCCTTGCTCGCAGCGTAATTGGCCTGCCCGGGGTTGCCCGTGAGACCGACTATGGAGGCTACATTCACTATGCGGCCCCAATGCTGCTTTGTCATATACCTGATAACGGACTGTATGCAGTTAAAGGAGCCCTTGAGGTTAACGTCAATAACCCTGTCCCAGTCATCCTCTTTCATCCTCATGATAAGAGAATCAGCGGTAATGCCTGCGTTATTGACAAGTATATGTATGCCCTCAAGCTCATTAAAAACATGGGTGGCCATCTCCTGCGTCTTCTTTGCATCCGTCACGTCAACCTTTAAGGCCAGTGTCTTCCTGCCCATGGCCTGAATCTCTAACGCCGTCTCCGTGGCGTTCTCAAAGTTGACATCAATTACCGCCACATCAGCGCCGTAAGATGCCAGCTTAAGGGCTATGGACTTGCCTATGCCCTGCCCGCCACCCGTTACTATGGCTACCCTTCTGCTCAGGTTCATCTCTATTCTCCTTCCTCAATCAATGGGAGAGGGTCATGGCGCGCCAAGGCGCTCCACGGCCCTCTCCAGTCCATCGGCGTCATCAAGGTTGAATGCCTCAATATCGCCGTCTATCCTCTTTATAAGTCCTGTAAGCACCTTTTTGGGCCCTATCTCCAGTATACGCCCTACGCCCTTCTCCTTCATCTTTCTTATGGTATCAACCCATCTTACGGGGCTCGTGAGCTGGCGTTCAAGAAGACCGGCCGCATCCCCGGGGCCGCTTATGGGCTCGGCCTCCACGTTGGATATGACGGGGACCTCGAACCCCCTGAAGGTGACCTCTTTTAGCACAGCCGCAAACTTCCCGGCGGCCTCGGCCATTAGCGGCGAGTGTGAGGCTACGCTTACGCGAAGCGGTATGACCATCTTTGCTCCACCGGCCTTTGCCTCGGTAGCGGCCCTCTTCACGGCCTCGGCCTCGCCTGAGACCACCACCTGAAGGGGACTGTTTATATTAGCCGGAACAACGACGGAAGCCCCATCGGAGACTCGGGCGCATATCTCGGCTATTGCGTCAGGAGCAAGCCCTATGACGGCGCACATTCCGCCGGAGCCCCCGGCCCCGCGCATCACCTGCCCCCTTTTTTCCACAAGAGATACGGCCTCGGAAAAGTCAAGTGCGCCCGCGGCCACAAGGGCCGTGTACTCGCCAAGGCTATGGCCTGCATAAAAGGCGGGACTCGCGTCGAAAGACTCCCTCAAGACCCTCAAGGCCGCTATGCTCACGGCAAGAAGGGCGGGCTGGGTAATATCCGTGCGGTTAAGGTCTTCAGCGGGACCCTCAAAGAGGACTCTGGGCAGGTCGTAACCAAGGGCCTCCGAGGCCTCGTCAAAGGTGGCGACGGCAAGGCTACTGGCATAATAAAAAGACTTTCCCATGCCCACATACTGTGAGCCCTGCCCCGGAAAAACAAAGGCGAAATCACTCATCTATAAATCCTCGTCGTATTATTGATAGGTTGCCACACAACAAAGCCCATCCCCGCAAATAAATGGTGGGCAGTGCCCACCCTACCCCGCTCACAGAATCCTTGATGGCTTACGCGCAACGAAGTTCATCCAGCAAAATCTCTTAGCTCTGCCAAATTACCATCTAAGGGCGGCCGACGCCCATGTTAGCCCCCCTCCGAAGGCCACGAAGAGGACTATATCGCCTTCTTTTATCGCGCCCTTCCTGACGGCCTCGTCAAGGGCTATGGGGATAGAGGCCGCCGAGGTATTGCCGTACTTCTCGACATTGCTGTAAACCCTGGCGTCAGGCAGGCCGAGCCTGCTCTGCACGGCCTTGATAATGCGTATATTCGCCTGATGGGGTATGAGGAGGGTAATATCGTCAATGGCCAGGCCGCTTGTCTTCATGACCTCCTTCAAGGCCGACTCTATGGTCCTGACGGCCACCTTGAAGGTCTCATTGCCATTCATCTTAAGGTGCGGTTTTACATGGGCCCGCGTCTCAAAGGGGCTTGGGCCAATACCGCCTGGCACATAGAGCATCTCCCACCTTCTGCCGTCGGAGTGTATATGGCTCGCGAGAAGGCCCTTTTTATCCGCCCCCTCTCCTTCGCTCTCATCGGCCTGAAGCACAACCGCCCCGGCGCCGTCTCCGAAGAGGACACAGGTGCTTCTGTCCTCCCAGTCCAGAATCTTGGAGAACTGGTCCACGCCTATTACAAGGGCATTTTTGGCAACGCCTCCCCTTATATATTTATCGGCTATATCCAGGGCATAAAGAAAGCCCGAGCAGGCCGCCGATACATCGAAGGCCGCGGCCCCTTTTTTAAGACCGAGGGTGGACTGCACATAACAGGCCGTGGACGGAAAGACCATCTCCGGCGTTACCGTGCCTACTACCACAAGGTCGATATCCCCGGCAGAGATACCAGAGGCCTCAATGGCCTTTCTCCCGGCGTTTATGGCCATTACGGTAGTGGTGTCTTCCTGCGAGACGCGGCGCTGTTTGATGCCGGTACGCATGGATATCCACTCGTCGGTAGTGTCCACCATGCCTTCAAGGTCCTTATTCGACAAGACCTTTTCCGGCGTATAAGAGCCCGTGCCTTTTACCCTTGCTATCAGCATAGCCGCCTTTACACCGCCTCCACATCTTGCGAGCCCAATCTCAAGAGCCCGGAATCATTGACTATCTCTTCCATGAGATGGTCGTTCACCCTTCCCCGTGAGTATTCAGAGGCCCTTGTAACGGCATTTTTTATGGCCTTGGGGTTACTCATGCCATGGCTTATCATACAGATGCCGTCTATTCCAAGTAGCGGCGCGCCGCCGTACTCGGCGTAATCCACCTTTTTTCTGAACCTGTTGAATGCGCCTCTGGCAAGCATATAACCTATCTTTGCGAAGAAACTCGAGGCTATCTCCTCCTTCAGCATGGAGGCAACGGCCTCAACAAGGCCCTCGCTCAACTTAAGGACGACATTACCTACAAAACCATCGGTAACTACAACGTCTACGTCACCCCTGTATATATCCCTTCCCTCCACATAACCGATGTAATTAAGGGGGAGTTTTTTTATGCAGGCGTGGCTCTCGCGGGTGAGATCATTACCCTTGCCCTCTTCCTCGCCGTTGGAGAGCAGACCCACGCGGGGACGGCTCTCTTTAAGGACGTAACGGGCATAGACATCGCCCATGATGGCAAACTGCACCAGATGCAGGGGTTTGCAGTCCACATTACCGCCCACGTCAAGGAGCACGGCAGGGGCCTTCATCGTAGGCACGGCCACGGCTATGGCGGGCCGTTCCACGCCCTTTATCTTCTTAAACAGGAGGATGCCCGCGGCCATGGCGGCCCCGGAGTTGCCCGCCGTAACAACGGCGCTCGCCTCCCCGGACCTTACGAGCTCAAAGCATACCCGCAGGGATGAATCCCTCTTCGACCTTATGGCCTTGATGGGAGACTCGCCCATTGCGACCTCCTGGGTGGTATGCCTTATGGAGATATCAAGAGAATCAACGGAATACTTCCCGAGCTCTGACTCTATCTTTGCCCGGTCTCCTACAAGTACTATGGGGATACCAAGCGAAGAGGAGGCCTGAACGCATCCCTCTACAACGGCGGCGGGACCATGATCGCCCCCCATCGCGTCTACTGCTACTTTCATCATAAGCTTTATCTCAGGATTGAGGCAGAGAGGCCATAAGCACGTTGGGATGGCTTTATCCCTTTTACAGCCTATCTCCCCATTAGACCAATATCCATACAGGAGAAGGGTATGGGCCGGATTTATCCCGCGCCACTCGCAACGTCTGGCTCATGGAGCGCCGTCCCACGGGGAGAACGGACGGGGGACCTTCCTCGCCTTAAAAAAGGCCGTCCCTTCAGGTAATTATAGCACAGGGCAAGCTATCGGCCTCACGCCGCTTCGCATCCAAGGGCCCCCGCAGGACTCTGCGGCTAAAGGGATTCGTCCTTTTCGAGGACGGTTTTTCCCTTATAGGCTCCACAGCTTGGACATACGTGATGAGGACGCTTCGGCTCATCGCAGGCGGGACAGAGCGATAGCCCCGTATTCTTAAGGGCGTCATGGCTCCGTCTCTGGCCTGTCTTGCATCTTGAATGTCTTTTCTTCGGATTCGGCATCTTTTACACCTTTATTTGTTTATTTGAGCGGATTGTTATTATCTCTTTTGTTTTACCCTGTAATTCCTGAGAGCGGCCAGACGCGCGTCGACCTTATCTTCCGCCGCACATCGGCAGGCTTGCCTGTTAAGGTCCACTCCGCACCCCTGACATAACCCCCTGCAATCAGCACGACAGAGGGCAGAAAGGGGAAACTCCATGGCAAGCTGGCTTAGCAGTATGTCCGATGTGTCTATCTCATCGCCCTGCAGAACGCTTACATCCATATCCGGGGCCTTCAGCTCCACCTCGCCCTTAATCACCGGCAGCCTTGTGAAAAAGAGGGCTACGGGAGCGTCTATTTTAAAAGAGAACTCCTCAAGACACCTGTCGCAGTGCGCCTTGAAAAGGGCCCTTACGCGCCCGTCGATGTAGATGCTGCCCTTTGAGACAGTAAGCTCGAGAGTGGCCCGGACAGGCCCGGTCAGTATATATCCCGATTTTCTAAAGACATCCTTGAAACTCTCTCCCCTCTCCTCGAGCTTGACTTTAAAGCCGGTGGCGGGGATGGTATCTACCTTGATAATCATCTTATTATTCTAATATAAAAGAAGAAGAGTATACAAGACTTAATCCGCACAGTCAATACAAATCACGGTTCAGGGGAAACGCGGCAGGGACGTAAAAAGTATTTACTTGACTAAGGATTTCTTTTAATCTAAATTAATCCTCTGATAGAGTCGGCTTATCAGGCCGGTTTTGCTCATGGTGGGGGATCGTCTAGCGGCAGGACAACGGGCTCTGAATCCGTTTACCCAGGTTCGAATCCTGGTCCCCCAGCCAAATAAAATCTTCCACATCCGCCCTGTTCACGCAGACCGCTCTTCCCGAATATACTCAGGCGCCCCGGTGATAGGGCCGGAAAACACGTTGGCCTCTGGTCTCTTTATTTTTTCAGGAGCAGGGGGGGTATCCTCCTGCCACGGACCTATGCCCCCACAGACTGGCCCATAGCCCATAAAAGCAGGTCATGAAAAAGCCTCTAAAAAACCCGTTTAAAAAAAGAGCAGGGCTAATCCTTTTATCGGCCATGTTCATGTTCTGCCTTTTATCCGCGTCCCCGGCAGGGGCCTCGGCGGAGAAGGCCCCCGCCGCAAAGGTAATATCCCACAACATCAGCGTTACGGTAAGCCCGATGGGCCGGACCCTGCGGGGCACGGACACCGTCAAGGTAGACGGTGGGGGCGGAAGGCTGAGGTTTCTCCTCAACAGGAGGGCCCGCATCACGAGGCTCAGGGCCAATGGTAAAAAGCCACATATCATCGTAAACAACCTCAATGACGGCATCTTCAAAGAACTCATCATAAAGCTCTCTCCAAGAGCAGGCGGTAAAAAACCCATCACAATACACATCAGCTTCAATGAGAGCTTTGCCTCCATAGCAAGCGCTGAACGTAGTTTAAAACGCGGCATCTCATATGTTAACAAAGGGGTCATGGGGCGGCGCGGCGTTTTTCTTCCATCCTCTTCATTCTGGTATCCCCATACCGAGAAGGGCACGGCCCAGTATAACCTCTCCATAAATATGCCCCGCGGCTATACCACGGTGAGCGAGGGCGACTGGATGCTTCACATGAGCTCGGCGGACAGGACCTTTGACCGCTGGAAGACCACCCGCCCCGTTGACGGGCTGGACGTCGTATCCTCGAAGTTCCGTGTAAAAAAGACCATTCACAATGGAGTCAAGATATACACGTTCTTTCTCAAGAGGGATAAAAAACTCTCCGCCACATACACGGATAAGACAGGAGAGTATATCGACCTTTACAGCGGCCTCTTCGGAAAGTACCCATTCAAAAAATTCGCCGTTGTGGAGAGTTTTCTTCCAACGGGTTACGGCATGCCCTCCTTCACCCTGCTGGGCTCCAGTGTCCTGAGGCTTCCATTCATACCGGACACCTCCCTCGGGCACGAGATAGCCCACTCCTGGTGGGGTAACTCCGTCTATATCGACCCAAGCCTCGGCAACTGGTCCGAGGCCCTTACCACCTACACGGCGGACTACCTTTATGAGCGCAAAAAAGGGGCTGAAGAGGCCGAAAAATTCCGTTTCAAGAAACTTGACGGCTACAAAAACTTCGCCCGCGCCGACGCGCCTTCACTGCGTAAATTCGTATACGCCACAGAGCCATCGGAGCGCGCCGTGGGCTACAACAAGGGCGTCATGGTATTTGCCATGCTTGAGGACCTGCTGGGCAGTGATACCTTCAACAGGGGCCTGAAGGAATTTTACACCGGCAACGCCTTCAGGCGGGCCACATGGGGCGACATTGAAGATGCCTTCTCCAAAGCCTCGGGAAAGGACCTTGGCTGGTTCTTCGAGCAATGGCTCGGCAGGGCCGGCGGCCCGGAGCTGTCTCTTACCGATGTATTCACAGAGAGGTCGGAGGACGGCTTTGTCACATCCTTCAAGATAACCCAGAAGGCCCCTGCCTATGCCATGACCATACCCGTAAGGCTCACCACTGCTGACGGGAAGATAATTGAAAAAAATCTTAAGATAAAAAGAACAACAACAAACTCTTCAATAACCACGCAGGCCCGCCCCGCCACGCTTGAGGTTGACCCGTCGCACAGGGTATTCCGCATACTCTCGGCCTCCGAGGTTCCGCCCTCTCTCAGCGTTGTCCTCGGAGACAAGGACGCCATCGTGGTTGTCACGGGAGGTAAATCAGGGCGCGCCGGACGCGCCAAGGGGGCCAAGCTGCTCTCAAAGGATTACGGGCTTAAGGTTGGGGAGATAAAAGCGGGGGAGATAGAAAAAACCCTGAAGCAGAAATCCCTCTTCCTAATTAACGGGCCCGGTATGCCCGCGCTCCTGAAGGGGCTGGACCTGAGCCTTCCCGCGGATATTACATTAAGCGAAAAGGGCGTCACCCTTGGCAAAAAGACCTATAACTCAAAGCACACGGCCATTGCCATTGCCCTTAAGAATCCCTACAACGCGGAGAAGAATATCGTCATCTTCTCAAGCAACGCCGCGGCCCCGGCAGAGATACTGAAAGAGATAAAAAAGATAAGATATTACACAAAATACAGCTACATCATCATGGGTAAGAGCAAGGTCCTTGAAAAAGGCGTCATCCCCGCGAAAAACGCCCTTTCCTACGCTTTTACGAAAAAATAATCCCCCTGATTCGCAGGCCCGCCCCCAGTAGACCATTGACAAAAGAAGGAATTTGCGGTAAAAGATTGGCTTACCAATTTACTGGTCCTATCGTCTAGTGGCCCAGGACGTCGCCCTCTCAAGGCGAAAACACGGGTTCGACTCCCGTTAGGACTGCCAAATCACAAGGGGCCGTAATCGTTTGAGTTTTTGATGTAACTCAAGGGGTTACGGCCTCTTTCGTTATACGAAGGGGTGAGGAGGCAGGAATCAGGCATTGGGTTTGCTAAATTCCTCTCCCCCCCTGATTACAGGGACAGGCTGTTGAAAAGCACCCTGCCATGTGACATGATGATGATTACGGGCAGGGTAAATATCGATTACCCTGTTTTGTGAGGCCCGTAAAAAAAAGAGGCCCTCACATTTTCGCGGACAAGGGCCTCTCCCGGATAAAATCCTGCCGCCACCGCGGCAGAGAAAGGCGGTTAGCTTTAAAATGAGCAAAAAAATACTCCTGGTCAGCACAGGTGAGTATGGAGATATCTACGGAGCCGCCCTTTCAGCGGCCATGAGGGAGATGGCGCCGGGAATTACCGTAAAATTCATGGGCAGCCCCGGAAGGCCCGGCATTGAATCCTCTACGGCGGGGGCCCTGAACAGCGGGGCCGTGGACGCTCGATTCGATTGCATCATCCTTACGGACCAGCCTTGCCTGAATATTCCCTTTTTGAAGAAAGTAAAACGCGATGACACGACGGTCATATATTACGGCGGGACCGCAGACGGGCCGCCTAAAGGCACGGCCCTCAAAAAAGTCTCCGCACTTACAGACATGGCCCTTGCGCAGTTTCCCTCTGAAACAACCCCTTACAGGGAAGCGGGCATCAAGGTTGACTTTGTGGGTCACCCCCTTGTTGATATTATGGAGAGTTCCCTCAGCCTCAAAGAGGCCAAGGCCGTAATCGGTTACGACAGGACCGAGCTTCCGGTAAGCATAATACCCGGCGATGGCGGCGAGCCCCTGCTCAGGAAAATGTTCGAAGGCGCCGCGGAGGCGGCGGCCGTAAGCACGCGCAAGGTGCGGCTGGTAGTGCCTGACGCCGAGAGGTACGGAGAAGATATCCTGAATGACCTTGTGAAGATTTCGCCCAAGAGAATAAAGGTCCTCAAGGGCCAGAGGCAGGCCGCCCTGAGGGCCTCCGAGGTAGCGGTTGTCGCCGCAGGCCCGGCCACACTTGAGGCCGCCCTTGCGGGCACTCATATGATTACAATAAAAAAGACCGCACTGCTCTCAAACTTCATGAATAAACTAATGAAGAAAAACAGATTCGCCTCTCTTCCCAATATCATACTCAACAGGCCACTGTGCCCGGAACTTTCGCGCATGGAGGCGAAACCCATAAAAATAACGCAGGAACTTGCCGGGCTCATTGAGAGCTCCACAAAAGATGAGATTGACAGAGGCCTTGCCGAGATAAAAGAGAGGCTCGGTCCGCAGGGCACGGTGAGAAGGGCCGCGGAGGCTGTATTAAATGCCCTGGAGACAAAATAAAGTGGGACAAACTTGAGATAAGCAGTTTAATCTGGTGTGCCGCGCCCCACTACGAGGCTAAGGCCGTTATCGCGGCTATCGGCATTTTTTGTGCCCTTGCACGATTATTTTCATTCAGTTTGGAATACGCCTGCCCCCCCACACTCAGTTTGGCGCAACAAAGATATCCCTCACCCCGTTGGTATCACTTCCTGCCCCTAAAAGGTTTGTGGCATCGGAAGAAAAAGCCGTAAAGAGCCCGTCCGCGCTGATTGCAGGGGTCTGGCTGTTGTTGTTTGCCTGCGTGCCGTCCGCCGCCTCGCTTAGCCTTGAGGTAACGCCCGTTGTCCTGTCGTAAAGGAAGACATCCTGTGCCGTGTTGGTGTCGCCTCCGGCCACCAGAAGGTTGGTCGCCGAAGAAGAGAAGGCCACAAGCCAGCCGTTACCGCTTATCACGGGCTCAAAGCTGGCGCTGTTGGCCTCTGCGCCGGCAGGCCCAAGGCTGACCCTCGTGGTGGTGGCGGCCAAACTGTCATGAACGAATATGTCCCTGGCTATGTTATTGTCGACTCCGGGCCCTAAAAGGTTGCCGGCGTCAGAGGCAAAGGCGACGAACTGACCATTGGCGCTGATTGAAGGTGAGACGCTGGCATTATTTCCTGCGACCGCCGCCGATGAGACGCTCACCCTCGTGGTGGCGCCGGTAGACCTGTCATGTACGAAAATATCCGTGAATCCGTTGGTGTCGTTACCCGCGCCTATGAGATTGGCGGCATCGGAGGCAAAGGCGACGAAGCGGCCGTCAGAGCTTATTGAGGGGGTCTGGCTGTTATTGTCTCCCTCTGTGCCGTCTGAGGCTACGCTCACCCGTGTGGTCGCGCCTGTCAACCTGTCGTGGACGAAGATATCTCTAACCCCGTTGGTGTCGTTGCCCGCGCCTATGAGGTTAGTCGCGTCGGAGGCAAAGGCAATGAAGCGGCCGTCAGAGCTTATGACGGGGTTCAGGCTGTTATTATCACCTTCCGTGCCGCCGGTAGCCACGCTTACCCGCGTAGTAAGATTGGTCAACCGGTCGTGAAGGAAGATATCGGTAACCCCGTTGGTGTCGTTACCCGCGCCTATGAGGTTAGTTGCGTCGGAGGCAAAGGCAATATACCGGCCGTCAGAGCTTATCGATGGGGTCTGACTGTTGTTGTCGGCTTCCGTGCCGTCTGAGGCCACGCTTACGCGCGTATTCGTGCGGGTAGACTTATTATAGAGATAGATATCGCTGAATCCGTTGGAATCAACGCCGGATAACAGGAGGTTTGTGGCATCGGAAACAAAGGCCGTGAACAGAGCGCCGTTGCTCACCGAAGGGGTCCGGCTGTTATTGTTTGCCTCCACGGAACCCGTAACGCTCGCCCTGAAGATGGCAAGCGCCGCCAATACGGTACTCTGGTCCCCGCCACCGCAGCCCGTAAGCATCAGTAAGAGCAGTGGAATAAAAAGCAGGCTAAATCGTAAAGGTCTGTGTATCCTTCTCATGCCCTCTCCGAAAACATAAAGGGGACGGATTTATTTAAAATAGCAACCGCGTCGCTACGGTAAAAAACAAATCCGCCCCCCCCGTATTAATACCCATTCAAGCCCTTTCTGCGAGAAGCCTCTACTCAACAGAGGCGAGCAACCTGTTAAAGGTAGCGCTGGGGCGCATCGCTTTGACGGCCAGTTCGTCATCGGGGAGATAGTAGCCGCCTATATCCACAGGGGCTCCCTGAGCCGCGTTCAGTTCAGCGACAATCTTTTCCTCGTTATCGGAAAGCTCCTTTGCCAGAGCGGAAAAACGCTCCTTCAGCGCGGCGTCGTCGCTCTGCCCGGCCAGCGCCTGCGCCCAGTAAAGCGCGAGGTAGAAGTGGCTCCCGCGGTCGTCTATCTCATTAACCTTACGCGAAGGCGACCTGTTATTATCGAGAAACTTGCAGTTCGCCTCGCCAAGTGTCCTGGCGAAAACCTTCGCCTTTTCATTACCCGTAACAGTGCCAAAATGCTGTAGAGATTCGGCAAAGGCAAGGTATTCACCGAGAGAATCCCACCGCAGATGCCCCTCCTCAAGAAACTGCTGAACATGCTTTGGGGCAGAGCCCCCGGCGCCTGTCTCAAAGAGCCCGCCGCCGTTCATGAGGGGCACGATGGAGAGCATCTTCGCGCTCGTATTCAGCTCAAGTATGGGAAAGAGGTCTGTGTTGTAATCGCGCAGTATGTTGCCGGTTACGGATATGGTGTCTTTGCCCGCTCTCATCCTCTCAAATGAGCGCCTCGTGGCCTCTGCCACGGGCATTATCCGGATATCCAGCCCTTCGGTATCGTGGTCCTTCAGATATATATTTACCTTTTTAAGGAGCTCCGCGTCATGCGCCCGTTTTTCATCGAGCCAGATTATAGCGGGCATACCCGAAACCCTTGCCCTCGTGACCGCAAGTTTTACCCAGTCCTGTATGGGGGCGTCTTTTACCGTGCAGGAGCGCCATATGTCCCCCTCTTCCACGTTCTGCTCGTGGATAACCTTGCCCTCGGCGTCAACAATGCGCATCGTTCCATTGGCCGTGGCCTCAAAGGTCTTGTCATGAGAGCCGTACTCCTCGGCCTTTTGCGCCATGAGGCCTACGTTTGGAACAGTACCCATTGTGGCGGGGTCAAGGGCGCCGTGTTTCTTGCAGTCATTGATTGTCTCCTGATAGAGGGGCGCGTAACTGTGGTCAGGTATCACCGCCTTTGTATCGTGGCGCTTGCCGTCAGGCCCCCACATCTTGCCGCCGTCACGGATCATTGGAGGCATGGAGGCGTCGATAATAACGTCACTTGGCACATGGAGGTTTGTAATCCCCTTGTCAGAGTCCACCATGGCAAGGGCAGGCCGGGTCTTGTAGACCTCGGCAATGTCCGCTTCTATCTCCGCCCTTTTTTCTTCGGGCAGGTCCTTTATCTTGTTGTAAAGATCGCCGAGGCCGTTATTGAAATCAACGCCAAGCTCTTTAATAAGGTCGGCGTGCTTAGCGATTACGTCTTTATAGTAGACCTTCACGGCATGGCCGAAGATCTTTGGGTCCGAGACCTTCATCATCGTGGCCTTCATATGCAGAGAAAAGAGCACGTCCTTTTCCCTGGCGTCTTCTATCTGCTCCTCAAAAAACTTTACCAGCGCCTTCTTGCTCATGAAGGTGGCGTCAACAACCTCTCCGGCCAGAAGGGGCAAGCTTTGCTTCAGTACCGTGACTTTTCCGTCCTCATCCACAAACTCGATTCTGGCCTCTGTGCCCTCCTCCATGGTGAGAGACTGCTCATTGGAACAAAAATCTCCGCTGCTCATGGAAGCAACATGCGTCTTCGAATCGCTGCTCCATGGAAGCATTTTGTGGGGGTGTTTTTTAGCGTACTGCTTTACGGCGTCGGCGGCACGGCGGTCCGAGTTTCCTTCTCTTAAAACAGGATTTACGGCGCTGCCGAGACATTTGGCATACCTCGCCTTGATCTCTTTTTCCGCATCGGTTTGCGGGTTATCGGGATAGTCGGGAATATCATAGCCCTTTTCCTTAAGCTCTTTAATGGCGGCCTTAAGCTGAGGGACCGATGCGCTGATATTGGGCAGTTTTACGATATTGGCCTCGGGCCTCTTTACGAGCTTACCCAGAGCGCCAAGGGCATCGGGCACTTTCTGGTCTTCAGTAAGATTATCGGGAAAATTGGCGAGTATCCTGCCCGCAAGGGAGATATTACTCGGTTCGACCTCAATGCCGCTGCCCTTTGTAAATGCCTGAATAATGGGTAGTAAAGAGTACGTTGCCAGAGCCGGCGCTTCATCAGTTTTTGTCCAAAAAATTTTGTGGGACATCTATACCTCCGGTGTCTCTTGATTAACAGGTTTATTAAAAATATTTAGCCGATTGATTATCCTTGCCCCGTGCCTCCGTAAAAGGTCTCATTCCCCCGCCAGAGGCCCCTCAAGATGATTGCTTAAGGTGTTTGCGCAAGGGATTGCCCCCATATCCTGCCCTGTTGTGCTTTTTCGCTCCACAGAGGTGGATAGCCCCTTTTTAACAATAAAAAAAACCAACACCTCATCATCCACGTACTAAAAGATGCCGATGTTGGCCTGCTGCCGGCGGTTGCCATAATGGCCGCCTCCCGGCAAATCCGCCAGAAAAACTCTTTCAAGAAAACAGCCTTAATAAGAGGCAGTCCTATACTTTAACCGGTTTAACCGCTTATGATAGAGAAACCACTTAAGTCTTTTGCTATGTGCCTTTTGTATCAGGCTTTTATTGACATGTCAAGACAAATTGTCGGGCCGGGCTATGCCTTCAGGCCGGCGTGAAGCGCCCTTAACCTGGACTCGTAAAGGCCTTTTATCCCTTCCTCTCCATCACTGAGGGGTTTTGCGGGTATAAGGTCCATCACCTCTTCGGCGGATAGGCCGCTCTCACGCATGGTCTTCACCGCGCCCATTGCCATCTCCGAGATTCCCGCCTCAACTTCAGACGCGGTCAAGCCGAACTCCCTGCCAAGCCTCTCCATCTCATAGAGCTGAAACCAGAGGTATGTGGGCCCCATGGCCGTCAGTATGACATAGCTCTCAAGTTTCTCTTCATCTACCACCGGGCATTTTCCAAGGACGCTCAAGAGGTCTCTTATCTCACCAGTCTCGGCGCCGGTAAACCCCTTGGAAAAGGCCACGGGGTTGAACCCGGCGTTTACGATTGAAGGGGCGTTAGGCGTCATGCGCATAACCCTTTTAAAGCCGCCCAACTCTGCTGAGAGCCTTGCCATGGAAACCGTTGCCATAAGCGAGATGACCGTAACCCCGGGGTTGAGGTCCGGCCTTATCTCCTCTGCCACGTCCTTAAAGGCCGGCGGATGGACGGAGATAAAGACAATATCCCGTGATGAGGCCGGCACCCGGTTATCATTCAGGGACGTGGTTATTTCAGGGAAAATATTTTTTAACTGGCTCAGTGTATTGCCATCCCTATCGCTTACGAGTACACGCCGGGGCATCTTGCCTGCTTTTTTAAGGCCCCCGAGGATTATTCGTGTGGCCCGGCCTCCTCCGATAAAACCGACTTCCCTGTCTATCATTTTTTTGCCTCCTCTTTATCCTTCCCTATTTCTGCCTTATACCCTCTACGGACAAAAACAGATCCACCTCTTTTGCCATGGGGCCGAGACTCGTCTTTATATTATAGTCCTTCAAGGCGAGCCTGACGCTCCCCTCGAAGCCCCGCCGGTACCCGCCCCAGGGGTCCTTGCCCGCGCCGAGCTCCCTGACCTTAATCACGATGGGACGAGTTACGCCGTGAAGCGTAAAATCGCCCTTCAGAAGGGCCGTATGCCTGCCCGTTGGCTCGTAGGAAGAGCCTACAAAGGTGGCCTCGGGATAGTTTTTCACATCAAAGAACTTTTTACTCCGCAGGTGCTTGTCACGTTCGGGATTATTGCTGTCCACACTCGATACGTCTACTATCACCCTTACCGTCGAGGCGTCCCGCTCGGCCTCATCATAACTGAAAGTCCCGTCAAAGCGGTTGAAACGGCCAAGCACATAGCTGAAGCCAAGGTGCGAAATCTTGAACTGTATGAAGGCGTGGGCGTTCTTCGAGTCGATGATGTAATCGGCCGCGCCTGCCGGGCCGGCCGAGATTAAAAAGACCATGACCCCTAAAAACGATAAAAGCGCTTTTGTTTTTCCCCGCATAATCCCTCCTTATCTTTTTCTCTTTATGCCGAGCATCCTCGTCAGCGTCTCGTCCCTCTCCACAAAATGATGTTTCAGGGCCGCCATTGCATGGAGAAGCACAAGGGCCATTATTATATAAGCGAGAAGGTAGTGGGCGTCTCCGGCCATGTCCTCCTGATGGTCTATCCCAGAAAAAAGGGCCGGAAGCTCGAAGAGATTAAAAAACTCCACCCCGCCTCCTTTTGCCGTGGGTATGAGATATCCGCTAAGGGATATACCGAAAAGGAGGATATAAAAAGAGTATTGAACAATAGCGGCCGCGGCCCTCTCCCACCGGGGCATGGGTACGGAGGCGGGCCTTGTATCAACAACGGCCCGCCAGAAGACCCGGAAGAGGAGCAGAATAAATACTATAAGACCGGCCCCCTTATGGAGGATCGGGGCCGCTTTATACCACGGGTCCGTATAATCAAGGGCAATCATATGCCTTCCAAGGAAGAACAAAAAAATAACGAGCAGTGCCATAAGCCAGTGCATGAGGACCGAGACGGCCCCGAAACGCTCTTGCGTGGAGGTCCATTGCATAAGGGATCCCCTATCCTTTAATCCCCCTCTTCAAGGGCCGGGTAATCCGTATACCCCTCTTCCCCGCCTCCATAGAAGGTCGCAGGGTCAGGTTCGTTTAAGGGCGCGCCCCTTCTTAACCTCTCCACAAGGTCGGGGTTGGAGATATAGAGCCTGCCAAAGGCAACGGCGTCGCATAGTCCATCCCTGACGGCCTTCATTGCCCTATATCTATCGTATTCGCCGCAGGCCACGAGAACGCCTTTATAAGTATCCCTTAAAAGCTCAAAGGGCACTGTCTTTGCCCCGTGCCTTATGTCATCGGCCAGGGCGTCTACTATATGGAGATAGGCAAGCTCAAACTCGTTAAGTCTTTTGGCCGCATAGGTGAAGGTCTTTACAGGGTCCGAGTCTTCCATGTCATTGAAGGTTCCGCTTGGTGAGAGGCGCACCCCCACCCTGCCGGGCCCGCATACGTCCACCACCGCACCGGTCACCTCCATTAAAAACCTTACACGGTTGGAAAGGGCGCCGCCGTACCGGTCTGTGCGTTTGTTGGTGCCGTCGCGAAGGAATTGGTCGATGAGATAACCGTTTGCCCCGTGTATCTCCACGCCGTCAAAACCGGCGCCAAGGGCGTTACGCGCCGCCCTTGCGTAGTCTTCTATGATGGCGGGTATCTCCCCGGTGTCAAGGGCGCGCGGCGTCACATAGGGTTTCATGCCCTCATATGTGGGTGCCTCTCCTGCCGGGGCTATGGCAGATGGGGCCACGGGCGGCTCTCCCCCATGGTAGTCGGGGTGAGATACGCGCCCGGTATGCCATAACTGAACGAAGATATGGCCGCCCTTATCATGCACCGCCTGAGTGACAAGCCTCCAGCCGCGGGCCTGCGCCTCATTGAATATGCCCGGCGTTGCGGGATAACCCACTGCCTGCGGAGATATCTGAGAGCCCTCGGTGATGATGAGCCCCGCGGTGGCGCGCTGGGCGTAATAGCGCGCCATGAGCTCATTGGCTATGTTATCGGGGGCCCTGTTTCTCGTCATGGGCGCCATGAAGACGCGGTTGGGCAGAGTACAGGGGCCAACGTTTATGGGAGTAAAGAGTTCTTTTGCCATTTCATTCCCTCTCTTAATTAACAAAGGCCTCGGCCGGGGATTCAAGGAGTTATTCTAAATTTACCATAAACACGTACCTTAACTGAAGCCATAAAAGGCCCCTCTGTCAAGGTCTGAGTGCTTAAATCCTGAATATGAGTTTAAAGAGTATCTGGAGTATTACGGGGGCGAGGTCCTTTGCCATCTCCGCCGGGGTTATTGGCGAGTCGTCAATGGCCGGAGGGGTCCGCTGTCTTGAGATAGAGCTTGTGTCAATGGCCTTCTGGAGGTTTTTAAGGGTCTCGAGGTTGGGGCCTTCAGAAGAGGTCCTTTTTTCCGCGCCGTGAAACGTGGCCCTGTGGGCGGCGTATTTTGTAAGCTCGCCTTTATTAAGCCAGAGCCCCGAGCACTGAGGGCACCTCTTTATGGATGTCTCCGCGGAAAGTGAGGGGTCTTTAAATTCCTTTAGGGCCTCCCTGCATACCGGGCACTTGCCGGAGCCTTTTATGGATGGGTTCAAGGCGGAAAGGGCCTTAATGTCAAGGGAGTCGAGCCTTTCTGCCTCGCCGGGTTTTAAAAAATAAAGCTCCCACTTGTCGAACCACACACCGCCGCAACGTCCGCACTGGTCCAGCAGCAGGACCCTGCCGTAAGTGGCGCCGGCAAAGACCTCTTTTAGCGCCCCGCCGCATCCGGGACATATTTTTTTCTTCTTTTCCATGGTCTTCAGGTCTTCTTATCGATTAATCCTTTAAAGGCCTTATCACCGCGCCATGGCGTGGCGTTGCCGTGCCTTCAAGCGAGGCTCACTTTTTCCGTAAGGCCCCTCTTCTCCCATATATAGGCCATTTTATTGAGCCTCTCTATCCTCTTTGCAAGGGGCGGGTGCGTTGAGAGGAGGTTGGCGAGGCGGCCTTCCTTCTCGCTCAGCCTTCTTTTCATGGGGTCGCATATGAAAAAATGGGCCGTTCCCCTGTGGGCGGACTTCAGGGGCGACGCGATCTGCCCGATCTTGCCGAGGGCGCTCGCAAGGGCGCCGGGGTTTCTTGTAAACTCCGCCGAACTCACGTCTGCCTGATACTCACGACTCCTTGAAACGGCCATGGCTATTATCCTTGAGACAAGGGGCGAGATGAGCACAAAAACAACTATGATAATAAGGACAAGGGCGCTCTGCCCCTTGCCCCTCCTCCTGCCCCTCATGCCGCCGTACCTCCACGTCCTTACGGCCCAGTCGGACAATATGGCCACCGTGCCCACAAGCACGGCGACAACGGTCATGGTCAGTATGTCCAGGCTCTTTATATGACCCATCTCATGGGCGATGACGGCCTGAAGCTCCTCGCGGTTCATGGTCTCAAGGAGCCCCTCTGTGACGACGATAGCGGCCTTTTGCGGATCCCGGCCCGTGGCAAAGGCGTTGGGCGAGGCATCGGCCATTATGAATATCTTCGGCATGGGAAGCCCCGAGGCAAGGGCCATCTCAGTTACGATATTGTGGAGTTTCTTGTGCAAAGGGTTCTCAAAATCAAGGGCCTTTGCGCCAAGAGACTTCATGACAATAGCGCCTCCGTAAAAGTAGGCGGCAGTGCCGTTGATAGTGGCAAGGGAAAGGGCGATAACCGTGGCCACGGGAAAGCCGAAGGCGGAGATGGAACCAAAGGAGTACAGGTCCACGGCAAGGCCCAGCAGGATTACAAGCGCAAAAAAACCAGCCATAAGAAGGGCCGTAATCTTCCGGTTCCTCCTCTGCTGGGAGTAAAAATCAGTCATGGCATTTTTCAGATGAATGGTGGAGGGTCTTAATCATTCCGTGGGAGCCTCTCTTACTTGAGGCTTAGGTCCACTTCTGGCACGGCCTTTGCCGTTTCTTCAACCTGAAAATAATCGGCCTTCCTGAAGCCAAAGGACCCGGCTATTATCTTTGAAGGGAAGACGTCCTGCCTGGTGTTGAACTGCGTCACGATGTCGTTATAGAACTGGCGGGCAAAACCTATGCGGTTCTCCGTGGAGGTAAGCTCTTCCTGCAGATTGAGGACATTCTCGTTGCTCTTCAAGTCCGGGTAATTTTCCACAAGGGCGAAGAGCTTTCCCAGGGCCGCGGTAAGCATGTTCTCTGCGACCCCCTTGTCCAGCAAACTTTTGGCGCCGACGGCCTTGCTCCGCGCCTCTACTACCCTCTCAAGCGTCCCCCGCTCGAATTCCATGGCCCCCTTGACTGTCTTAACGAGGTTGGGTATGAGGTCATGGCGCCGCTTGAGCTGCACATCTATCTGCCGCCAGGCGTTATCGACCTGATTTTTCAGCCTTACAAGGCCATTGTAGGCGGCGACGGCCCAGATGATTATGAGCGCTATTATCGCTAAAATTATATAGGCGTATATGGACATTTTTTTACCTGCCTTTCTTTTTATAAAAAAATACAAATATTTTTTCCGCTGGTACGGAGGCGCTTAAATAGAGACGGCCTCCTTATAGAATATACAGGTTTTGGCAGACTTTATCTGTGACTTTTGAACCAAATTCCATAAAAGCCGGACAGACGGCCTGAAGAGGGTCTTCCATCCCAAAAGTTCAGTGTCCCCTCAATGCTACTGCAATAACGCGCGTCCTTTCAAGGGTCCCGCGCCAAGGAAACAGCCCTGCAGGGCCCCCTTGATTTTATTGGGCACCAGAGGTAAACTATCCATATCAGCAGGACAGCTAAAGGCATGAGACCTGGCGCACTTATAAAAGTTCGTAAAACAGAGTCTCTCTTAACGGGTATCGACGCCTTGAACAGATGACCTTACGCCCCATTATGAAAACCTCTTAAATGGAGAAGGCCATGATCCGCAGATCGATTTATCCTGTAGTCTTCCTCGCCCTTATCTTTTTCGCCGCCCGGTCCCACGCCACCGAGCCCATACCCTCGGTGCCGCCCATACCTGGCGATAACTCCATGACCCCGGCAAAGATAGAGCTTGGAAAGATGCTTTTTTTCGACCCGCGCCTCTCTTCGAGCGGGGTCATAAGCTGCGCCACATGCCACAACCCGTCCTTTGCCTTTACGGACAGGGTATCGCGCGCCCTCGGGCACAAGCATCAGGTTGGGCCGAGGAATACCCCTACGGTGCTGAACTCGGCATTTCTCAAAAACCAGTTCTGGGACGGCCGCGCCGCCACGCTTGAAGAGCAGGCCCTGGGCCCCATACAGGCATCGGTGGAGATGAATGAAAGACTCGAAAACGTCGTGGACCGCCTGAACTCCATCCAGCGATACAGGAACCTCTTCAAAGAGGTCTTCGGCGGGAATCCGCCGCCCGTTACACCGGCAAACATCGCAAAGGCCATTGCCGCCTTCGAGCGCACACTCATCACGCCGAACTCGCCCTTTGACCGCTTCCTCGCCGGAGACAGGGGAGCCATATCAAAACGCGCCAAACGCGGATGGGAGCTGTTTCAGAGCAAGGGGTGTATTGCCTGCCATAACGGGCCTATCTTTACGAACAGCAGTTTCCAGAGGATACAGGTGCCCGGCTCCACGGACCTTGGCAGATACACGGTGACAAAAAAAGAAGACGATAAATACAGGTTCCGGGTCCAGACCCTTAGAAACGTGGCCCTTACCTATCCCTACTTCAACAACGGTTCCGTATGGAAGCTCCGGGACGCCGTAAAAATTATGAGCAGGAAGATGCTCGGAAGCGAGACAGGTGACAGGGACGCCGACGACATCGTGGAATTTCTGAAAACCCTTACAGGCGAGATGCCCAAATTCACCTACCCGGTCCTCCCCTGACGGACTGGAGACAAATATCGAATAAGGAGTACTCTTATGGAGCTTAAGGAGAGCAGGACCGGCGTGAACCTCATGAAGGGCTTTGCCGGAGAGTCGCAGGCCCGCAACAGGTACACCTACTTTGCGAGCAAGGCTAAAAAAGAGGGCTTTGTGCAGATTTCCGATATCTTTACCGAGACCGCCAATCAGGAAAAGGAACACGCGAAACGCATGTTCAAGTTCATGACCGAAGGGCAGATGGAGATAACCGCGGCCTTTCCCTACGGGGCGATAGGCAGCACTCTTGAAAACCTCAAGGCCGGGGCCGCCGGCGAGAGATACGAATGGACGGAACTTTACCCGTCCTTTGCCAGGACCGCACGGGAGGAGGGCTTTGAGGATATCGCGAAGATGTTCGAGGCCATCGTCGTAGCAGAGCGTCAGCACGAAAAACGATACCTTGATCTGGCCAAAAATATCGAGCAAGACCGTGTCTTCAAAAAAGACAGCACCGTGGTATGGCGCTGCCGCAACTGCGGGTTTCTGCACGAGGGCCCCGAGGCCCCGGACATGTGCCCTGCGTGCCTCCATCCACAGGCCCACTTCGAGGTCCTTGGCGAGAACTGGTAGGCAGAGTGTAAAGACTCCTCTTGTATAGCACGCCTCGCCTGCGGCTGCGGCGAG
>CAZMKZ010000015.1:13443-37276 GCA_964567185.1 uncultured Thermodesulfobacteriota bacterium | reverse complement strand
TCCGCTCCCTTGCCGAGGGCGAGGTCTTTTATCCATGGGAGCCCGTAATGGAGGTAGAGGGTGTTTACAGGGATTTTTGCGTCTTCGAGACGGCCATGCTGGGTCTTATATGCCAGGCCTCCGGTGTGGCCACCAAGGCCGCGCGCATAAGGATAGCCGCAGGTGAGAAGACCGTGGCCAGCTTCGGGGCAAGGCGCATGCATCCGGCCATTGCCCCCATGATTGAACGTTCCGCTTATATAGGCGGTTGTGACGGCGTAGCCATACTTCTATCCGCAGAGCTCATAGAGTGCGAGCCCGTGGGCACCATGCCGCACGGGCTTATACTCGTCATAGGAGATACCCTTGCCGCGGTAAAGGCCTTTGACGACGTGGTGGATAAAAGCATAAAGAGGGTGGCCCTTATAGATACGTTTAATGACGAGAAGTTCGAGGCCCTCAAGGTGGCCGAGGGCATGGGCGAGGCGCTCTACGCCATGAGGCTCGATACGCCCTCCACAAGGAGGGGCGATTTTTACCGTATCTTCGAGGAGGTTCGGTGGGAGCTTGACCTGCGGGGCTTCAAGAACGTAAAACTCTTTGCCAGCGGAGGGCTTGACGAGAAGACCGTGGGTGAGCTAACGCCTGTTGTTGACGCCTTCGGCGTTGGAACCTCCATAAGCAACGCCCCTGTGCTGGACTTTTCCATGGACATAATGGAGATAGACGGAAAACCCGTGGCCAAGAGGGGCAAGTGCTCCGGGGCAAAGGACCTTCTGCGCTGTCCCCTCTGCGGAGCGCGTGCCGTGACTCCCCTTGGGGCCGAGGCAGGGCCATGTTCCTGTGAAGGCGCATTTTATCTCTTTAGACAGGGAGAGAGGACAAAGGCCGAGCCATGCTCATGCGAGGGCGCGTTAAAGAGCCTTTTTTTACCCCTCATAGAGGAGGGGCGCGTTGTAAGGGAGCTTAAGAAGGCCGTGGATGTGAGAAAATACGTATTGGCGCGGATAAAGGGGCTTGCCATTGATTAGCCGCGCGCCCTTACATGTATCTTGAATCTGCGCTTGCCCGGGGCTTGACGGCTGAAGCGCATCCCCTTGTATGACCTGTCTTTTTTGACCTTTGCCTCACGGAGCAGTCTCTGGTTGACTATGAGGTCTGAGATTTTTACGAGGCTGAAGCCCCTTTCCAGCAGGTTGTCAAGTATCTCGCCGAGCACTGATGAGGCCCTGTCAGGGCCGCGGTCCGTGTCCAGGTGCATGAGTATTATGCCCCCTCCGAGCCCTCCCCCTTTTTTGTCGAAGTCGATTATCTTCTTCTTTATTTCCATTGGCCCGTGGTAGAGCCGCGAGGCCTTGTCGGCCACCCAGTCCAGGCTGTCCAGGCTCCGCCCGCTCCTCGCGTCGTAGGTCCAGCCCACGTGAAGGTATCCGTCGCTGAAGGCCCAGGCGCGAAGCTCACTGTTTATCTCGCCGTATGGGGCCCTCCATAGCGGAGACATGTGCTGGCCCGTAACCTCGAAGAAGCGCCTATCCGTTGTATTGAGCTCATCGAGGAGAAAGGCCTTTGTAACGTGGGGCAGGGTCTTCTGTGTGCCGTTAATCTCAAGCTGTGTAAGATGCGGGTGGGTTGTGGTGTGGTTGCCCACCTCGTGGCCATCGGCCAAAATCCTCTTTGTAATGTCAGGATTGGCCCTGATGAAGTTGCCGCTTAGAAAGATGGTGGTCTTTATCTTTCTTTTTTTCAGGATATCGAGTATCTCACTTGCCTGCCTTGAGCCCATGCCACCGTCAAAGGTGACGGATATCTTGGTGCTGTGAATATCTCCCCTCGTGATATTGGGCGGGCTTATGGAGGGCCTTTCCACGTGATGAACGATGGTCTCGGAGGGACTTACGCTGTTTGGAAGGACGTAGTTGGATGCAAGGGTGGTTTTTGCGCTTATGTTGTTGATGACCTCTGTGGAGAGAGGGGGGGTGACGCCTGATTCCACGGGCCTCTCAACGGAGGTCTGAACTCCGTGGGCGTCCTTGGAGCTGGATTTTTTGCTGAGCCCGGGGAAAAGCAGAATCGCGGCAACGAGCGCGAGAACAAAAAGCGCGCGTAGCGATGTGGAACAGAGGGTGGAGAAAAAAGGTTTTTTAACCATGTCAGCGCGTGCGTAAGAGTAAGGTACCAGAAAGAAGAGGAATAGACGCCTTTTTTCTTGTTGATTCACTCATTTATCATTATGCGGCTTAAAGGTCAAACCTTTTTTTCCAAATGCTAAAAAGAAAAAACATTGCAAAATATGCCCGTATTATAATAATATAAAATAAATTCAGATTTCGCCGGGGGGGGCCATGCAAGAAAAAAAACAGGACATTACCTTTAAGCGCATCCTTTTTCCAACGGATTTTTCCGATATATCAGAGAGCGCGTCAGCATACGCCCTGTCCATGGCCAAGAGTTTTGGCGCCAAATTATATGTGCTCCACGTTATGGATACCTCGTTAGAGGCCGCCGGCATCTACGTGCCTCATATATCTTTTGAGATTCTCGACAAGGAAGAAGAGTCCTGGGAGGCAAAGTCATTGAAGAAATTATGCCATTGTCTCTCAAAGCAAGGCGTGAAGATCAAGCCTCTCATGTGCTCGGGCGCTCCGCACAGCGAGATATTGAGGGTGGCCCGGGAAAAGGATGTGGACCTCATAGTAATCGGCACTTCCGGCACAGGGGGCGTTGGACGTCTGGTTTACGGTTCCAATACGGATAATGTAATCAGAAATTCCCATGTGCCCGTGCTTGCCATCCCCCCTGTGGCCTCATAAGACCCCGAAAAACCAAAAGGTTGCCTTTATGTTTGGAATCGGTTTTACTGAGCTCCTGCTGGTCCTTGTTGTTGCCCTTCTTGTCCTGGGTCCTGATAAGCTCCCGGAGGTGGCAAGGACAATGGCAAAGGCATATAACGAGCTCCGGCGTACCGGCCTCGATCTTAAGCGCACCGTAGAGGGCACGGTAAAAGGCGTGGATATTTCTTCTGTTGTAAAAGAAGGGTTTAGCGCCAAAGCGGAGGAGACGGGGCAAGACAAGAAAAAAGAGAAAACCGCGCCAGAGGCCGAGACCGGTGGCAACGCCGAAGACGACTCACAAAAGGCTACCTGATTATGACGGAAGAGCAGGCCGCGGCGGCACGGCTGACAGGCCATCTGCGTGAGCTAAGAAAAAGGCTGATAGTATCCATAGCCGCCCTTGTCATTGGTTTTGCCGTATCCTATTTTTTTTCCGACAGACTTTATTCCATCCTTATATCACCGCTTCTTCCCGCCATGCCAAAGGGCTCGGAGTTCGTGGCCTTTACGGGCGTGGTAGAGCCTTTTTTCGTTTACATAAAGGTAGGTCTTCTGGGCGGCGCCGCTCTGGCAAGCCCTGTCATCCTCTATGAGATATGGGCCTTTGTGGCCCCGGGACTCTACGAGGCGGAAAAGCGCTGGTTCATGCTCACGGTCCTGTTCTCGTGCGCCCTCTTCATCTGCGGTCTTTTATTCGCCTTTTTTGTCGTCTTTCCCTTTGCCTTCAAGTTCCTCCTTGGCTACTCAGGTCCGCAGTTAAAACCCTTTATCTCCATGAACAGTTATTTCTCTCTTGTCACGAGGCTGCTCATTGCCTTTGGCGTAGTGTACCAGCTGCCGCTTGCCATGCTTGTTCTTGCAAGGACTGGCGTTGTTACGGCGGCGAGGTTTCTCTCATGGTGGAGGTACGCCGTTATTGCCATCGTAGTCGTAGCGGCCGTACTTACCCCTACGCCCGATGCCTTTAACCAGATGCTCATGGCCGGACCTCTGCTTATTCTCTATTTTCTCGGGATTTTACTGGCAAGGATATTCGGTAAAAAGAAGCAGGAGCCTGAAGTGGCGGAGAATAAGGAAGATGATAAATAAAGGGACGACTTTAAGGGCAAAGGGTCAATCAACCTACGCACTTATACAAGGAAGGCATGAATAAATTAGACCTTCCTGCGGCCCGGGGACGTCTCGTTATTTTTAATAGCTGAAATGTGTTGAAAATGTGAGGAAAAGAAGTCCAGCTTTTTCTTTCCCGTCTCTGAATAATTCAGGGACGAATCATTCAGAGGTTCCTTATAAGAGAAGGGGGGCGTCCTTTGGGCATGGCTTTGCCCGGCGGAACGCCCCCCTTATTGATGAAAGATACCCTCTACCAGAGTGAGGGTTATTTTTTTGTCTTTGCCGCGGCCTTTTTAGCGGCGGGTTTTTTAGCTCCGGCCGTCTTTTTTGCCGGGCTTTTCCGCGCTACGGGTTTTTTGGCGGCAGGCTTCCTTGATGTTGCCGTTTTCCTGGAGGCTGTTTTTTTTGTCGCGGCCTTCTTTACGGCGGTTTTTTTGGCAGTAGCCGTCTTTTTCGCGGCCCCAGCCTTTGCGCCTGCCTTGCCCCTCTTGATGGGCACTTTTTTACCTATCTTTGTTTCCAGCGTCTTTATCTTCTTTTCAAGGGTGCTTATCTGCTTCTTATACCTGGCTTCCGTATCCTTTAATTTTTTTCTGAGCCGGGTCTCAACAGTCTTGCTCTTTTTTGTTACCTCGGTGGCCTTTTTCCTGAACTTGCTTGTGGTGGTCTCCCATTGCTTGAGCGCCTTCTGAAGGAGCCGGGATTCCCTCTCCATGCTCAGAGCCTTTTTCTTCCAGCCCTTGGCCTCCTTGGTGCCGTCCTTTACGGATTTTTTGAGCTTCTTTTCTAAAAGTTTCCACTCATCGGAAACCTTCTGCGATAGTTTCTCCCATGTCTTCATAAATCTTTCCCCCCTTTTATTTTTTATGTTAGCTGAACGGCATATGAAACGTATTTTTAAATCTTACAGAACACTTATAACTATTCATGTGACTTCTGTCAATATATCAATTGGTATTAGGATATTACTTTCCGCAATAGTCCTCTCTCGCGGCTTCGGCCCCTTCGGTTTAAAAAAAAATATTAAAAGATTCGCGAGATGTTATATACTGTCTCCATGAGTTCCGGTGCTGTGGCAAACGCTTTTATGGATATCCTTTTTCCACCACTTTGCCCCTTGTGCGCCTCGGCTATCTTGGAGCGAAACGACGGGCTCTGCCGGGCGTGCGGGGAGCGTTTTGCCCTTCGCCTGATACGGGAGCCGTTGTGCCTGATCTGCGGCGCGCCTTTTAGAAACGCTTCCGGCGGCGGCCATGCCTGCGGGAGCTGTATAAAAACCCCTCCCTCTTTTATCAGGGCGCGCAGTCTTTACGCCTATGAGGGTGAGGTCAGAAAGGCAGTCCACGAGCTTAAATACAGGTGGGGCGCAATGCTCGGCCCTGCGCTTGGAAGGGTAATGGCCCATGCCGTTACCAGGATGGAGTTCACTGCTGACATGGTCGTGCCCGTTCCGCTGCACAAGAATAAGATTAAAAAAAGAGGCTTTAATCAATCGGTAATCCTCGCGAGGCACCTGGCAAGGGCCCTTTCCTGGAAATTGGACATAACAAACCTCGTGAGGTCGAGGCCGACGCTCTCGCAGGTGGGGCTTGCAAGCGGTCAAAGACGCAAAAACGTGGCCGGGGCCTTTGATGTAAAGGACGCGGAGCTGTTCAGGTACAGAAGCGTTCTCCTTGTTGACGATGTCTTCACAACAGGGGCCACCGTGGGCGAGTGCTCAAGGGTATTGAAAAAGGCGGGGGCGAGGGTGGCGGTGGTTACGCTCGCAAGGGTTGTTCTGTAGGCCCTAATGCTGGTTTGTCCGGCCGTTACATGCCAAAAAAAATTATACGGGAAAAAAATGAAGAGTATTATATCACTCAAGAAGCTCTTGAAGGAGCTGGAGCCACTGCGGAAAAAAGGCCGTAAGGTAGTCTTTACAAACGGTTGTTTCGACATCATACACGCCGGTCACGTGAGGTACCTTACGAAGGCGAGGTCCCTCGGGGACCTGCTCGTAGTGGGGCTCAACAGCGACGCCTCGGTTCGGACCATCAAGGGGACCGCGAGGCCCATTGTGCCCGAGGCCGAGAGGGCCGAGGTCCTTGGCGCGCTGAGGTGCGTGGATTACGTGGTTATATTCAACGAGCCCACGCCTCTTCGCCTCATAACCGCCCTGAAGCCCGATATCCTCGTAAAGGGCTCGGACTGGGCCTCCCACGAGATAGTGGGAGGTGACGTGGTGAAGAAGAGCGGCGGCAAGGTCTCAAGAATAAGGCTCCTCAAGGGCAGGTCCACCACTAATATCATAAAAAGGGTCCTCAAACTCCACAAGAAGTGAGCCCATGGAGAATGCGGCGTTTTTTAAGGATTTTTTGCTCTTTTGCCGTCCTTGCAGGGCTGAATTCGAGGATTAACGGCCATTTTCAGGCTTCGCCTCTTTTGATGCCCCTATTCCCTTCGCCATATCTCCCGCCTTCATTGCGTCCCCGCCCATGGCATCATGGCCTGTGACTTACGTCATTGTAATTTGCCCCTTATGAAGCGTATCTTAAAGAGGTAAAAAGGCTTTTAAAAAACAGCCTTTTGTGTTAAAAGGGGGAATCAATTTTGCGGGACAGGGTATATGTTCAAAAAGATGAAGCTCGGGTTTTCCGGGCTGAGGCAGAGGCTCTCAAAGACTCACAACGCCATTATGGGCGGTGTGACGAACGCCCCTGCGGGCATCAGCCGGGAGGAGTTTCTCGAAACTCTCGAGGAGTCTCTTATCACATCGGACATGGGCGTGGCTACATCTCTGGATATAGCCGAGCGCGTAAGGAGCAAGGGCGGTCTGAGCGTGGAGCGCCTTCAGGCCTATCTGCGTGATTTTATTTACGAAATACTGAAGGACGTTGAGAGTCCTTTAAAGATAGAGAGAAGTCCCTTCATGATACTTGTCATGGGGGTCAACGGAGTGGGAAAGACCACTACAATCGGTAAGTTATCAGCACATTTTTCATCGGCAGGAAAAAACGTAATCCTCGGCGCAGGCGATACTTTCAGGGCCGCGGCGGGCGAGCAGCTTGAACTCTGGGGCAAACGTACTGGCTGTCATGTCATCAGGCAGACAAGCGGCACCGACCCCGGGGCCGTAGCCTTCGACACCATCAAGGCCGCCATAGGCAGATACGCCAACATCATACTTCTTGACACGGCCGGGCGGCTGCATACGAAATCCAATCTTATGGACGAGCTAAAAAAAATTAACCGCATAGCCGGGCGCGAGCTTGCCGGTGCGCCCCATGAGAAGCTCCTTGTCCTTGACGCCTCTACGGGGCAGAACGCGCTCAATCAGGCGAGGCTCTTCAATGAGGCCATAGGGGTCACGGGAATCGTGCTCACCAAGCTCGACGGCACGGCAAAGGGCGGAATCATCGTGCCTCTGGCACAGGAGCTGAAAATTCCCATACGTTACATAGGTGTAGGCGAGGGTGTCGAGGACCTGCGCGAGTTTAACGCGAGAGAATTCGTAGAGGCCATTATTTGAGGTCAAAGAGAACCGATGGCAACGCTGATGGACGATGATATAGACCCCTTCCACAGGCTCTTATGGAGGAGAAAGAGCGTAAGAGAGTTTTCAGGCCATGCCGTGGAACCCGAAAAGATAGCGGGCCTGCAGAGGGCCCTGCAGAGGGCACAGAGCGCGGCCAACCGTCAGCCCTGGCATTTTATTTTTGTAGAAAAAAGCGGGAGGCAGGAACTCAACGAGGTATTCACAAAAGACGGTTTCAAAGAGGCCCCATTAGTGGTGGTGGCCTGCGCCGAGCCGGACCTGGCCTGGGTACGGAAGGTAGATGGCGTGAATTACGCCTGGGTGGACGTTACCATCGCCGTATCGGAGATGATAGCCTCGGCAACGGCAGAGGGCCTTGGCACATGCTGGATAGCGGCCATTGACCCGGCGAGGGTCAAGAGGATACTTCATATCCCGGCCTACATAGAAGTGGTGGCGATTATTGCCATTGGATATCCCATGGAAGACCTCGTGGTAGAGGAAAAAAACCGCAAATCCCTTAAGGAGATTATACATCATGGCAAGTGGTGACAACTCGAAAGAAAAGGATTTTGTCGCCTTGAGGGGAAACAGGCGAAAGAACCTCAGGAGCCATCTTCTCGTTCTGAAGATAAGGGGAGAGGACTCGCGTGGTGTTTTCTTCGGCTACGCCAAGACAATAGGCAAGGGCGGCATGTTCATAGCCTCTGTAAACCCCAGGGACGTGGGCGAGAAGATGGAGATAAGTTTTACCCCGCCCGGATACGGCAAGGAGGCCCGCTGTGCCTGTGAGGTCGTATGGAGAAGGGGTTTTGAGCCCGGCTTCAGGGCCGAGCCCGGCATGGGAATAAGGTTTACATCCATCAGCGCCGAAGTGGCCGATGGTATCGAGCACTGGGTCCACAGCGAGGGGCCCTGATAGTCCGGCCCGTTTCAGCCCCCCGGTTTTAGTTACACCCCCAGGTTTTAGTTACACCCCCAGGTTTTTATCCCCACCTCCACGGTTTTACTTGGCCCGCGTTCCAACCTTACCGTTTCAGCACAGCCTGTTTTAGCTTCCCCGTTCAGCTCTCTTTAAGGGCCTTTTACGCAGTTGAAAAGTCTTTTTATATATTTGGCCCCTTATCTCTACTCGGCGCGCACCTTCCAGCGTGTGCCCCCGGGGTGGTCCTCAAGCTCTATGCCCTTTTCAAGTAGATCAGAGCGTATGGCGTCGGCTTTTTTAAAATCTTTTGCCTTACGCGCCTCTAATCTTTGTGCTATAAGCCCTTCTATCTCTTCGGCTCCAATCCCAGCGCCGGCCCTCTCTTTATTAAAGTACTCTTCCGGCTCTTGTGTGAATAGACCGAGAAAACCACCGGCCTCTCTGAAGAGGGCGAGGATGAGGGCAAGTTCTTTTTGCGTCCCGGCAGAGGCCTTTTTACCTCTTGCCCTGTCCATGAGACGGTTGGCCAGGGTTATCTCTTTAAAGAGAAGCCCTATGACGCCGGCGCTGTTAAAATCATCGTCCATGGCCTCTATTATGGGGGCCATCCTCTCTTTAAGCTCATCATCGTTGGGGATGAGTTCAGGCGCAACCCCGGCCTCGGTGCGTATCCTCTCTACGGTCTTATAAAACCTCTCCACAGCGGCGCCGGCCTCTTTCAGGGATTCGGAGCTATAATCCACGGGGGAGCGGTAATGGCATGAGAGGAGAAAAAATCTTATGGCCTCGCCTGTGGCGCCCTTGAGGGCGTCGTGTATATTCAAGATATTGCCAAGGGATTTACTCATCTTCACCTTGTCGATATTGACAAAGCCGTTGTGGAGCCAGTACCGAACAAAGGGTTTCAGGCCCGTGGCAGACTCGCTCTGGGCAATCTCATTTTCGTGATGAGGAAAGATAAGGTCTTTACCGCCGCCGTGTATGTCGATGGTCTTACCGAGCCACTTCATGCACATGCACGAGCACTCTATATGCCAGCCGGGACGCCCCGCACCCCAGGGGCTCGGCCATGAGGGCTCGCCGGGTTTGCTCGCCTTCCAGAGCGCGAAATCAAGGGGGTCTCTCTTCCTCGTGTCCACGTCAACACGGGCGCCGGACTCAAGGTCGTCTATATTCTTGCCCGAAAGCTTGCCATAGTCTTGGAGTTTTCTTACGGCGAAGTAAACATCGCCGTCGAGCTCATAGGCAAACCCTTTTTCTATAAGACCCTCTGCGAGCTCGATAATCTCTTCCATGGTCTCCGTGGCCCGCGGCCTAATTGGGGGCAGGAGTACGCCAAGGGCCCCCATATCATCGTCAAAGGCCCTGATGTTGTCTTCGGCAAGCCTTGAGGGCTCAATACCCAGTTCATTTGCCCGGGCGATAATCTTGTCGTCCACATCAGTGTAGTTCCGCGCGTAGGTGACATCAAAGCCGCTGTACAGGAGATAGCGGTAGATTACGTCAAAGGATACTGCGCTTCTGGCGTGCCCTATGTGGGCCGGGGCGTATACCGTGGGGCCGCAGACATACATGCGCACCTTTCCCTTCTCGGCTGTGACAAACTCTTCTTTTTTTCTTGTAAGTGAGTTGAAAACTTTCAGTCCCATGTTACCTCGTTGTATTTTTTACTTTACTTGAGTAGTGTTTTTTATCTTTTGTCTGATATTGTCCTGAGGGCCTTTTTAATTAGCAATCTTTTAATTCCGAGGCGCTGGCCTTGCCGTGAGCGAGGGCCTCTTTAATCCTCTGGCCAACCTCTTGGGCTCCGAGGATCTTAAATATCCTTTCGAGCTCTATTCCCTTTGTGGTCCCCGTAAGCGCGCACCTGATGGGCATGAATAGTGCCTTGCCCTTGAATTTTGTCCGGCCTTTAATCTTTGTAATCAACTCCCCGTATGAATCCACACCTGTATTCAGCTCGTCCATAACGGCCCGCAAGAGGGCCTTGGCATGGGTAGTATTTATGATGAGGGCGGCCTCTGCCGTAATGGCCGGCATCTTGAGCAGTGGCGTCATGAGGGGTTTGAACTCACCAAGCGTAGCGGCCGTATCCGTTACAGCGCTTACGGCCTCGTAGAGGCGCTCTTTATCTTCAGTAAGGCCCCCGAGGTCTGCGAGCTTTATGATATCCTCTGTCGTCATCTCTTTTATGGCCATCTTGTTAAGGCGCAGCAGGAGGCTTGAGTCGAAGAGGGCAGGGCTCCTTGATATTTTTTTCAGCGAGAAGGCGGCGGCCATGGAGGGGAGGGTGATCAGCCCCTCTCCCGGGGCCCAGCCGAGCCTTGCCGCGGCGTTAAGCAGGGCAGGGGGCACAAAGCCTTTATCCCTCAGGTCATCGATGCCTACCCCGGCATCACGTTTGCTCAGCGGTTTGCGGTCCGGGCCTATGACAAGGGGCATATGGGCGTATGCCGGGGCCTTGAAGCCAAGGGCCTCCATGAGGAGAATCTGCCTCGGCGTATTGGAGAGATGGTCGTCGCCGCGCAAGACATGGGAAATCTCCATGAGCCCGTCGTCAACGGCTGAGGCGAAGTTATATGTGGGCACATCGTCGGGGGTCATGATGATAAAATCGCCGAAGGCCCCGGGATTGAAGACGCGGGGGCCGTGTATAAGGTCTGCAAAGCGAATTTCCCTGTCCGGAATAAGAAAGCGCAGTACAGGCCTCGCGTTTGCAGGGGCCGTCTTAAGGCCTCGGCACGCTCCGTCATAACGCGGTGGTTCTCCGGCCCTTATTTGCTTTTCTTTCAGTTCTTTTAATCGTTCTACAGTGCAGTAGCACTTGTAGGCGAGGTTTTTTGCGAGTAGTTTCCTGGCGAGTTCTCTGTAAAGATGGATTCTCTCGGACTGCCTGTATGGGCCGTAGCCGTTATTGCTCTTATCAGGGCCTTCGTCCCAGCCGAGGCCGAGCCAGTGGAGGTCCGAGAGTATGGAGTGCTCGAACTCCGGCCTTGAGCGCGCCCTGTCCGTATCTTCTATCCTGAGGATAAAGGAGCCGCCGTGTTTTCTGGCAAAGAGGTAGTTAAAGAGGGCCGTTCTTACCCCCCCGATGTGGAGCCTTCCCGTGGGGCTCGGCGCGAAGCGTGTCCGTACCTTCACGGCCCTGTAATCTCCCTGACAAGGGCCACGGCATAGGCGGCCATGCCCTCGCCTCTACCCGTGAAACCGAGCCCCTCTTCTGTTGTGGCCTTTATGTTTATAAGGTCCTCGGAGCAGTTGAGCGTTGCGGCGACCCTTGACCTCATGGCCGGTATATGGCCGCTGAGCTTCGGGGCCTCGCAGACGATGGTGGAGTCCATGTTGGAGAGTGTAAGGCCCTTTTCGGTGAGCGCCTTTTGTGTAAGGCTGAGCAGTGTGAGGCTTGAGATGTCTTTATAGGCCAGGTCGTCAGGGGGAAAATGAAGGCCGATGTCACCGAGGGCGGCGGCGCCGAGGAGGGCGTCTATCATGGCGTGCACAAGTACGTCGGCGTCGGAGTGTCCGGTGAGCCCCAGCCTGAAGGGCACCTCTACCCCGCCGAGTAAAAGCGGTCTGTTTTCCGCGAATCTGTGAACATCGTAACCAAAGCCTATTCTCATGGCGATATCAAGATACAATATGGCCCGCCTGCTTTCAACCTTTTTTGTCCTTTCTGCTACCCGGCGGCTGAGTGCCCTCTGAGGTTTGGGCTCTTTTTTCAAGGATTGAGCGGGCTATGAGCATGTCTTCAGGCGTTGTTATCTTTATGTTCTCGTATGAACCCTGGAAAATGCTTACATTGCGGCCGGACCTCTCGACAAGAGAGGCCTCGTCCGTGCCTGTAAAGCCCTCGGAGATAGCGGCCTCAAAGGCAGAGAGCAGAATGCCCGCACGGAAGCCCTGAGGCGTCTGTATGGCCCGCAGGGAGTCTCTGCAGGGGGTTTTTGTGATAATGCCTTTGGAGACCTCCTTGATGGTATCCTTTACCATGATTGCCGGCACAACGGCGTCCCGGTCTGCGGCCCCCTTTATGGCTCTCTCTATTACGGCCCTCTCGACAAGGGGGCGCGCTCCGTCGTGAACAAGGACGATATCAAAGTCTTTGGCCACGTGTTTGAGGGCGTTATAGACAGAGGCCTGACGGGTGTCGCCGCCTGGCACAAGCATGGCGACCTTTTCAAAGCCGGGTTTGCCTTTTACGTACTCATCGCAGAACAGTGCGGTCTCGTCTGAGACGGCAAGGACAATGGCGGTTACGAGGGGAGAGTTCTGAAAGGCCTCAATGGAGCGCAGCAGTATGGCGCGGCCCATAAGCGGCAGGAGGAGTTTATTTTCAGCGCCCATGCGCAGGCCCTTGCCTGCGGCCGGTATTATGACTACGGTTTTGAGATTTTCTTTTGAGTTAACGGTATTATTCATCATGAAGGAGACGGGAGTATAAATGATTGAGTTGGAATCTGGGCTATTTTTACTAAAACGGTCTTTTTTGATAAAAAATAGCTATTTTTGAAAGAAAACAGGCCATTTTACGGAAATTGATAGTTTATGTGAGAGACCCTGACCTACGGATTGATACAGAAGCATTTGTTTGAAAATAGCCTCTTTTTTTAATAAAACAGGTCTTTTTTTTGGTAAAAAAAGGAATTTAAGGGAGATATGGCCTCTCTATGGTGAGCCGCGTAATCGCCAAAAAAAAAGGAACTTTTAATATGGGCGTGCTTTGCATCGGACCCACATACTTAAAAACCGGCTCCTTGAGAGGATACCGGCTTGTATTTAAAAGATGTTTTAAGGCAGTTTTTAAAAATCGTCTGTTATGGTTTGATAAGTCTCTTTTTCTAATCCGCCTTTCTTAATCCCTGCCCCTTATCCGCCCCGTTTTTGCAACCACTCCGTTTCTGCAACCGTCCTTATTTTGAAACCCACCCAGTCTGTGAATCCGCCCCGTTTCTGCAACCGCCCTTATTTGCAACCCGCCCCGTCTGTGAACCCGCCCTTATTTTGAAACCCGGCCTTTATTTTGAACCCGGCCCCCGGCCCCTATTCCTGGAGGAGACGGTAGAGTTCTTCTTCTATCGTGTCTTCGTTGGTTTTTTTGGCGACGGAGAGTTCTTTTACGAGGAGTGTTTTCGCCGTATCGAACATCTTGCGTTCGCCAAAGGAGAGTTCTTTATCGAATTTGAGGATATAGAGGTCTCTCAAGACCTTTGCCAGCTCGACTACGCTTCCGCTTTTTATCTTGTCCGTGTACTCACGGTAGCGCCTGTTCCATGTCTGCGTGTCGGCGGTGTTATCTTCGCGGTCTTTCAGTATGGCGTATACCTGCGGGACCTGGCTTTTTGCCATGACCTTTCTAAGGCCCACATGGTTTGCGTTCTGCACGGGGACCATTATCGTGGCGTCCGTGTCGAGGACTTTGATTATGTAAAAGGAGGTGCCTATACCGGAGATCTCGCGGGTCTCCACTCCAACGACCTTTCCAACGCCGTGCGCCGGGTATACCGCAAGGTCGCCGGTTTTAAATGACTGATTTATCTTGTTTGACATTAAGTTCCTTTGGTTGTAGAGCGCAAGTAGGGCAGCATCTTGATTGGGTAAGATATTTATAACATAAAATAGCGGTGGAGTCAACAGTGAAAGGTCTTTTTTGTGTTAACGTTTTATTTTAAAGAGGTTTTTTTTTATTTCCGGGTTTATATTCACCTTTATATATTTTACAAGTAGTTTATACCCGCCTCCATCTATGGATATGGCAAAGGGTAGATAAAAGCCCTCGACCCTCTGGTATTTGGTCATGGCGGCGCGGTAGAGTATGACTCCCTTTCTGCGTTTGGTGACGCTTTTTCCACCGGGGATGTTTTGTATCTCAAAGGAGGCGTCTGCCTCGGCGGCGAGTTTTTCTTTTCCGAGCAGCAGTGAGACAAGTTCAACGGCGCTGATATTCAGGGGGATTCTCGCGTCGTCAGGTTTGTAGCTGGTGGAGTTTCCTCTTGAGACCAGGGTGAGGCCTTTTTTGTTGCCGATGATAAGGGCACCCGTTGTTCCAAGGGGGCCTCTTATCACAATTTTGAAGGAGTCCGGGCTTGAGGCATAGATAAGAGCGCGGCCCTTTTCAGTGGTATTTTTAGTGAGCTCAACTATGGCGGCGGCCTTTATTGATTGGGGGGCGCCTGTAAGGGCCGGGGCCCCCGGCCTCTCTACCCTGTGGGCGCAACCGGAGACAGCCGCAAAGATAGTGATGAGAGAGATAAGAAGAAGGTCCCGTTGTCTCACGGCTCTATTTTGCCTCGATTGCCGGGAGTTCCTTTCTGAGGGTCTCTATCTTTGTCCTGAGCGTCTTGTTCTTCGAGTTCAGGTTAGAGGCGTTTTCATAGAAGGTGAGGGCCTTCTCCTTGAGATTTTTTTTGCGGTATGCGTCTCCGAGGTGTTCGGCCACGACGGGGTCTTCGGGAAGCAGTTTTACGGCCTCTGCAAGGCTTTTTATGGCCTTGTCATATTGACCCTGCTTGTAATAGACCCATCCGAGGCTGTCAAGGTAGTAGCCGTTGCCGGGTTTTATTTCAAGGGCTTTTTTCAGGTACTTCTCCGCCTTGTCGAGTTTTATGCCCTTTTCAGCATAGCTGTATCCAAGGTAGTTAAGGGCGTTGCTGTGGCGGGGGTTGAGCTCGATGGTCTTTTCCATGGATCTGAATACAAGCTGGTCCCTGCCCGTGTCGTCATAGATGACGCCGAGGGTAAAGTAGAGGTCGGCGTTTCCGGGGTCAATGCTTATGGCATTTTTAACGATGTCGATGGCCTCGTCGAATCTCTTGTCCTCCCTCATTACCGTTACGATAAGCCTTATGAGGTCGGGGTCATTTTTTTTGGCGTCAAGGGCGTCTTTCAGTTCATCGATGGATTTGTCTATTTTTCCCTCTTGCTGGTATATGTAGGAGAGATGGACTTTGGAGTCCACATAGCTTGAGTCTTCTACGGGGATGCGCGCGAACTCTTCACTGGCCTTTTTTATATCGCCCTTGGCCTCGTAGCTCGTGGCGAGATAGTAGCGTATTTTGTTGAATTTGGGGCTCTCCTCGAGCAAAGCGCGGAATTCCTCTATGGCGGCATCGTAGTTTTTTTGCTCAAAGCGTATAAGGCCTATTTTGGCCATGGCCCCGTAGCGGGTTGAGCTGTATTGTTCGAGTTGCCTGTAAGTCTTAAGGGCCTCTTCGAGTTTATTTTCTTTTAGAAGCAGGGTGGCGAGCCTGAGCATGAAGTCCTTTGGGGGCTGCACGTTGGCGATGGCCTTTCTGTAGGTCTTCTCCGCCATATCAGGTTTTTTGTCGGCTTCGTAGGTCATGGCCAGCTCCGCGTAGGCGGGGGAGAACCTGTTGTTCAGCGCCAGGGCCTTTCCGTAATACTTCTCAGCCATGGTAAGGTTGTCTCTTTTGACCTCTATCTTGGCCATGTAGTAATAGGCCATTATGGCGTCGGGATTTTTTTTAAGGAGTCTTTTAAGGACATTTATGCCCTTGTCATACTCGTTGATTCTCGCGTAGAAGGTGGCGAAGTAGAGATAATTGCTGTGCTTGTCAGGTTCGAGTTCGATGGCCTTGTTGTAACTGGCGGCCGCCTTGTCATGCTTTTTCAGTATGGTGTAGAGTTCGGCAAGAAGTACCTGAGTGGGCGCATATTTTTTGTTTTCCTTCACCGCTCTCTGCAGGTGCTTTTCAGCCATTTCGTAATTGCCGAGCTGGAGATACAGCTCGGCAATCTCATTATTGAGAACCGTGGAGCCGCTGTCTATGGCGATGGCCTTTTTGTATAGTTCCAGCGCGTCTTTTGTGTAGCCGTTCTGTTTGAGGGTGTGCCCGCTCATGTAATAGTAGTAGACCTTGCTCCTCTGCGTCATCTCTGCGTCTACATTGCTTTTTTTGCCCCATCTGCCTTTGGCGAGGCTCGTGGAGCTGAACATAAGCGCCGTTGAGACAAGCATGACAAGAATCAGGGAAAAGGCCTTTATTTTATTACGTATATTATTTTTCACTCTTACTCCTGTTTCCAAAAAGTGTGGCCCGGACGCCGGACAGGCGCCCTGTTGTTATTGGGGGGATGAGGCCAGACCTTGCGGGGGTCTCAACATGGGGTGCAACGGGGTGCGGCGTGGGGCATTAGTCCCCTTGCCGGGGCATCAAAAGTCCAAAACCGCCACTATGAAAGTTTAACATCTTTTGCTTGCGTAGTCAAATAGAGTGAAGGTGAGAGGGAGGGCGTATCAGGCCCCGCGTGAGCCTTCTATCCTCTTTCTTACGGTATCGGGCAGGTGAAGGCCCTCTGTGTCAAGGTCTGAGAGAAGGCGCAACAGCACCCCCACGCGCTCCTTTGTGGAGAGCTTCTTGTGTATAAGTATGCGCTCTTCGCCCTTTAGGGTAAAGAGACCGCCGTTGGTGCGTATCTCGCCCTTGTGCAGGTCGTCGTAGTCCACCTTGATGGAGAGCCGTCCGGCTGTTTCTTCGAGCTTTTCAAGTAGCAGTTCATCTTTCATGCTATATATTGTCCATCTTCGGGGTTTTCATGTCAAGGAGATTAAGGTCACATCAATGACCGCGCCGGATAAAATAAGATGTTGACAGGGTATCGCCATTTATTTATATTACTGTAAGGTTTCGGCGTTTTTTGGTTTTTCGGAGCATTAAAAAGTTAGTTAAGGAGAAATCCATATGTCAGAGAAGGTCATTCATGTTACTGACTCCAACTTCGAGAGCATAGTCCTTTCATCGGATAAGCCCACCCTTGTTGACTTCTGGGCCAGCTGGTGCGCCCCATGCCGCGCCATTGCTCCGGTGGTGGAGGAGGTTGCCGGCGAGTACGACGGCAAGTTGATAGTGGCTAAGATGAACGTCGACGAGAACCCGGCGACGCCGGGAAAGTTCGGCGTAAGGGGCATCCCAACGCTTATACTCTTTAATGACGGCAAGGTGGTTGATCAGGTCGTGGGCGCTGTTCCCAAGAAACAGATAACCGATCTTGTGGAGAAGGCCGTAGGCTGAGAGTTTTTTTCTTCCGTCTCATAGCGCAGGCAGGGGCAGTCGTACCGGGCTGTCCTTTTTTGCCTTTACGCTATTCTGTGTCTTTAATATCCCTGATAATAAAATGATAAGAGGAAGATGAGAGTCCACAGGCGTTTGAGACCTTTACGGCACACGTTAATATCCTCTTTTCTTCTCCTCTTTTCGCTGATACTCCTTGCGGGGTGCTCGGATTCCGGCGAGGTCAAGGCCCCGGGCAAGGCCACTGTGGTTAACGCCGTAGGCGACAGGGCCGTTGATTTTACTATTAAGACCTTTGACGGCAAAGAGTTTTCCCTCTCCAGTCACGCGGGCAGTCCGGTGCTTATAAACTTCTGGGCCTCATGGTGCGGCCCCTGCAGGCTTGAGGGTCCTTTGATGGAGGCGCTGAACAAGAGGTTCGCCGGAAGGGGGCTTGTCTTCGTGGGGGTTGCCATACAGGACAGCGAGAAGGGCTCAAGGAAGTATCTGAAAGAATTCGGCTGGACCTTTCCTGCGGGCCCTGATACAGGCGACCGCCTTGCGGACGCCTATAATGTGAGGGGTATACCAAAGACCGTTATCATAAAGAGAGACGGCACGGTGGGCTACATCCAGAGCGGCGTCATGCCTGAAGAGTACCTTGCCGGTAAGATAGAAGAAGTGCTTGGCCGATAAAACAAAAAAACACAGGCGGCTTATTATGAAGATATCACCATCCATACTCTCGGCGGATTTCGCGAGGCTTGGCGAAGAGGTCAGGGCCGTTGAGGACGCCGGCGCCGATTACCTGCACGTGGATGTAATGGACGGCCGTTTTGTCTCCAACATCACCATAGGCCCCTTTGTTGTAAAGGCCCTGAAGGGTGTTGCCAGTGTCCCACTTGACGTGCATCTCATGATAGAGGAGCCTGAGCGTTTTGTCCCTCAATTTGCAGGGGCAGGCGCTGACATCATAACCGTTCACGCCGAGGCCACGCGTCACCTTCACGGCACGGTTCAGCTCATAAAGGCCAGCGGCGCGCGGGCGGGCGTCTCCATAAATCCCGCCACCCCTGTAAGTGCGCTTGAGGATATTCTTGACGACCTTGACCTTGTCCTTGTCATGAGCGTCAATCCCGGGTTCGGCGGGCAGAGTTTTATACCCGGGGCCCTTGGAAAGATAAAGGCCCTGCGGTCGCTCATCTCGGAAAGGGGGCTTGCCACGGAGCTGGAGGTTGACGGCGGGATAAAGGTCGATAACATAGCCGAGGCCGCACGGGCCGGGGCGGATGTCTTTGTGGCGGGCTCGGGCATATTCAAGACGCCTTCCTACAGTGATACCATAGCGAAGATGCGCGAGGCCGTGGCCGCGCTGTAACTCTTACTCTCCCATCTCATCTTTTCTTTATCCCTGTAACGTAGCGGCTCCATTTCAGGTTGTCACGCTACGAGCAGGGGGGATTTTTTCAGCCCCTCGCGCACTGTCTCGACAATCTCGGGGATATCGTCAAGGGAAATGCCGAGCTCCTTCCAGGCAGAATCAATAAGGCCGTTTGTCCACCCCTCTACGCCTCCGCTTATACCCTCTTCCACACAGGCATAGTCCGCTACGTGGATAATCTGCGCTACGCGCTGATCATCACCCTTGAGCACGGGGCAGTGGTGCCTCTCTACCCCAAGGGTAATTTCATCGGGCAGATGCCATTTTTTGAGCAGAAAGGCCCCGGCCTCGCCATGCGTGATGCCGAAGGAGCGCTCCTCGAAGACATTTATGGGCGTGGCCTTGCCGCTATCGGCCTCTTTAATGAGTTTTCCGTAGACACCGGGCATGTATTTATCGAGTACAAGAACCCCTATGTCATGGAGGAGGCTTGCGGTAAAGGCCGCGTCCGCCACGGGTTTTGGAAAGGCCTCTCTCCTGCCCGAAGATATGGCTATTACGGCCTTGGCGGCATGGGCAACGGAGATGCTGTGATTCCAGAAACGGGTGAAGTCCAGGTCTTTCCCTGTATTCATGACATTGCACATGGACGTGGCGAGCACTATCTCATATATCTCCTTGAGGCCAAGGCGCAAGGTGGCGTCCCGTATGCTTATTATCTTTCGCATGGCCCGGTACATGGGCGAGTTTACCACCTTCAGAACCTTTATGGCTATGGGCGGGTCCTCGCTGATGATGCGTGCTACGGTCTCTATGCCGGCCTCGGGGTTGTTCATCTCCTGCTGAAGTTTCATCACCACCCTCGGCAGTGATGGCAGGTCCTTAATGGCGCCAAGTTCCCTGCGTATCTCCTCACGTGTCTTCATGCCTGCCGCTCCTTTCCTGTATTCGTTATTTTGCGGACTCCGGGGTATTTGGCCGGTAAGACCGTGAAATCGCTCATACGTTATTATCGAATGAAAGGGGAAATTCTTTAATACGCGAGGGGTGGCAAATGGTCGGCCATCTGCCGGGTGCTTGAGAAGAGTCTGATTTTTTTTGCGGGGTGAGGGCGGGCCTTGCTCAGTATCCGCCGGAGATGCCGAGGCCTATGCCGATGCTTACGGGCGGCCTTCTATCCTCTCCGAACCTCCAGAGGTAGGATTCCCGGGACTCGATTACAGGGTAGGTGTAGACCGCCTTCCCAAGGGGTCTTGTTACGGGCTCCGTGAGCGGCCCGGCCACTGTGATGAGTTTGCCCTTGTAGACGAGGGGGTCGAGAAAGCCCTTAAAGCGGATGAGAAAGCGGCCCTCAGAGCCCTTATTGGTGCGCGGCTTCAACTTGCGTGAGAGTGGGAATTGAAGGACCTCTACGAGGGTCGTCTCTTTCTGGTTTGATACGCCTATTACCCTGCCGCCAAGGAGAGTCATGGCCCCCTTATGCCCTGAGGGGTCTTTTTTGATATCCGTAAATTTGATGTCCCTGTCCACGTCCCTGAGCGTGCGACGCGAGATGACAGGGGCACACCCTGCGAGCAAAAGGATAATAAGTATAAGGATTATGGGGGAGCGTGGTATTTTTTTCATACTCTTATTGGGGGTTTTGCTGTCTCTGAAGGGGCCTGGCGCGGCCTTTTCAGAGAAACTCCAGGGCCGAGACCACGGCCTTTATTACGTTGGACTCGCCTTTTTCAAGGTCCTCACCTGTAATGAGCCCGCCCTCGGCACGGTTGATGACGCCGGTTATGCAGGCCCCTTCAAGGCCCATGGAGGCCGTTGCCGTAAGGAGCGTGGCCGACTCCATTTCGTAGTTAAGCACATGGAGCATGCGCCATTCCTCTGTTCCGCCCCTGATGCTTCTTATTGCGTATTTTCTGAATGAATCCGTCTTTTCCTCGCCCTGATAAAAGGTGTCGGACGAGGCCGTAATCCCGGTATGGAAGGGCACGCCGGACTTTTCCGCGCCCTTTACGAGGGCGTTGGTTACGCGAAGGTTTGCCACGGCGGGGTATTCAATGGGGGCGTAATGCCTGGAGGCCCCGTCAAGGCGCACTGCGCCGGTGGTGATTACGCAGTCGCCGTTTTTCAAGTATTCCTGTATGGCCCCCGTAGTGCCAACCCTTATGAAGGTCTTTACGCCTATACGGGCGAGTTCCTCTACGGCTATGGATACGGAGGGGCCGCCGATGCCTGTTGATGTGACGATAACAGGGACTTTGCCAGCCATGGCGATAAAGGTGGTGAATTCCCTCCTTGAGGCCAGCTCATTGGACGCGCCGCCGAAGGAGGCGGATATCTTCCCGGCGATTTTACCGGCCCTTGCCGGGTCCCCGGGCATGAGGACAATGTCGGCCCCTGATATGGCCTCTTTTGTAAGACCGAGATGATATAGCTCCGTCACAGCTTAACCCTTTTGCACATAGATGGTTATGGCCTCGCGGCCTTCGAGTATCTCCTCTCTTATGTCAAGGACACTGTTGCCCGATGCCTTTGCCCATACGGGAAGGTCCTTTTTTGAGACCGGGTCGTCGGTAATGACCTCAAGGACCTCTCCGGCCTCCATATCCTCAAGCGCAAGGGCCGTCTTTACCGAGGGCATGGGGCAGGCCATGCCGCGGGCGTCAAGCCTGCTATCAGCGCTTATTTTTTTCATGGCCCTATTATAGATGATTTTATCTCTTCATACCACTGATAAAAGTCCGCGGCCTTCTGCTTTTGCGTTTTTTGGGCCTTTGATTTTTAGGGACAATTATGTGATAATGTGCAATCATAATTTTTCGGAGGTATGGATACATGAAAAAAATAATAATGGCCGTTGTTCTTGTCCTCGGCATGGGCCTTGTTACATACGCCTCGGCCCTTACCATCTACGACGTGGAGAGGATAACCCCCGATGAGGTCATGGCCCGTCAGGAGGCCGGTGAGAAGATACTCATACTGGACATCCGCTCAAAGGGCGCTTATGAGGCAGGCGATATAAGGATAAAGGGCGATATGCGCATAGCCCCTTCAGAGCTTGAGGCCCGGATGTATGAACTCCCCATGGGTACAGAAATAGTCACTTACTGCACGTGACCGCACGAAGCGTCGAGCGCAGGTGCTGCGTTCTATCTCATGAAGGCGGGTTTCAGAAGGGTACGGGCATTGGAGGGCGGCCTTGCCGCCTGGGTAAAGGCCGGAGGCCCCGTGGAACCAAAGTAGATTTTGATTGTTTTTGGCTATTTTTTGCCTGTTTAAGGCATTTTTTGCAAGAAAAGGGCCTTTTCCTACATATTTGACACATGGGGGGCTATGAGGAATCTCATATCATGTTAAGATACCTGAACGCCGGTGAATCGCACGGAAAAAATCTTACGGCCATACTGGAGGGTATGCCTGCCGGGCTGCGGCTCAGCAGCGCCTTTATCGACAGGGAGCTGAAGAGACGCCAGTGCGGGTATGGCCGCGGCGCACGCATGGCCATAGAGAGCGACCGTGTGGAAATCACCTCCGGCGTGCGTGGCGGCCTTACGCTGGGCTCTCCCATAACCCTTGTGGTGAATAACCGCGACTGGGAAAACTGGCAGGACGTCATGGGCCCGGACGGCCCGCTGCGGGGCAGCTCCGCAAAGGCCCTTACAAAACCGAGGCCCGGACACGCAGACCTTGCGGGCGGACAGAAGTACGGGCAGAGTGATCTTCGAAATATCCTTGAGCGTTCAAGCGCCAGAGAGACGGCCACACGGGTTGCCGTAGGCGCGGCGGCAAGGAGGCTCCTTGAGGAGTTCGGCATTCAGGTCTTCAGCTGGGTAGAGACCGTGGGCGGCGTAACGTGGCAGGCCCCGGCAAAGGCAAACCTTGCGGGGCTCTTCGAGAAGGCCGAAAAATCGGCATTAAGGTGCCCGGATCGAAAAACCACGCTGAAGATGAAGGCGAGGATAGACGAGGCAAAGGAGGCCGGAGACAGCCTTGGCGGCGTCTATCGCGTGGCCGTTACGGGCGTGCCTCCGGGTCTTGGCAGTCATGTGCAGTGGGACAGGAAACTCGATGGTCTCCTCGCAGGCGCACTTATGGGTATACAGGCCATGAAAGGCGTTGAGGTGGGCATTGGTTTCGAGGCGGGAGTTCTGCCCGGCTCAGAGGTTCATGACGAGATTTTTTTCAGAAAGCCTGCAAAAAATTCTCCTTCCTTTTTCTGGCCCCGGGACCATCCATACTTCCGAAAGACCAATCGCGCCGGAGGCATCGAGGGGGGCATGTCCAACGGCGAAGCGATCTTACTCAAGGCGGTAATGAAGCCCATACCAACGCTTTATAAACCCCTTCGCTCCGTGGATATAAAGACAAAAAAACCCTTCAGGGCAAGTGTGGAGAGGTCAGACGTATGCGCCGTGCCGGCCGCCTCTGTTGTTGCCGAGGCCGTCACTGCCTTTACCATTACAAAGGCCTTTCTGGAAAAGTTCGGCGGCGACTCCATGATGGAAATAAAGAGAAACGTCTCTTCTTATATAAGGCAGGTCCTTACTTTCTTTTAGAAAAAAGAAAGTAAGACAAAGAAAACCAGTAGGGGAATAGTCTCACTCCCATTAAATATACGTTGGTCTCCCGCGTTGCATTTAAAATAATAGCAAGACAAAGAAAACCAATATGGGGCAAGGCGTGCATCGCTGAACATGCGCCTCGCGCCCCACGAGGCTTTAAAAACTTATAAAAGAAAGCAAGATAAATAAAACCAGTAGGGGAATAGTCTCACTCCCATTAAATATACGTTGGTCTCCCGCGTTGCATTTAAAATAATAGCAAGACAAAGAAAACCAATATGGGGCAAGGCGTGCATCGCTGAACATGCGCCTCGCGCCCCACGAGGCTTTAAAAACTTATAAAAGAAAGTAAGACAAAGAAAACCAGTAGGGGAATAGTCTCACTCCCATTAAATATACGTTGGTCTCCCGCGTTGCATTTAAAATAATAGCAAGACAAAGAAAACCAATATGGGGCAAGGCGTGCATCGCTGAACATGCGCCTCGCGCCCCACGAGGCTTTAAAAACTTATAAAAGAAAGCA
>CAZMKZ010000015.1:0-13343 GCA_964567185.1 uncultured Thermodesulfobacteriota bacterium | reverse complement strand
AACCAGTAGGGGAATAGTCTCACTCCCATTAAATATACGTTGGTCTCCCGCGTTGTATTTAAAATAATAGCAAGACAAAGAAAACCAATATGGGGCAAGGCGTGCACCGCTGAACATGCGCCTCGCGCCCCACGAGGCTTTAAAAACTTATAAAAGAAAGCAAGATAAATAAAACCAGTAGGGGAATAGTCTCACTCCCATTAAATATACGTTGGTCTCCCGCGTTGCATTTAAAATAATAGCAAGACAAAGAAAACCAGCCGGGATAGCGTACCGTCCCTTTTTTGATATGAAAAATATAGTCCTTTCAGGTTTCATGGGTACGGGCAAGACCTCTGTAGGGCGTATCCTTGCCCGTGAGCTCTCCATGACCTTTATAGACCTTGACGTTGAGATAGAAAAAGAGAGTGGTTTGTCTGTGAAGGATATCTTCAGAACCCTTGGCGAGCCGCGCTTCAGAGAGCTTGAGAGAGAGGCCGTAAAGCGCGTTGTATCAGGTGGGATGGGCGATGGTATCGTACTCGCCACGGGCGGCGGGGTGATGGCGGACCCGGTGAACAGGGCGCTCCTCAAGGAGTGGGCGCCTGTCGTATGCCTTAGCGCCTCTGTTGAGACCATACTGGCGAGGACGGACAGGGGTGAAAAAAGGCCGCTGCTTGCCACGGCGGACAGGGAGGCCGAGGTAAGAAGACTCCTCAAGGAGAGGGCCTCCGCTTACAGAGACTGCGATATGACGCTTGACACCACATGGGACTCTGTTACCGATGTGGTTAGGAAGATACGGCGATTCATGGAGCAGGGAGATAAACAGGCCGGGGCCTAATATTTTAATATCAGCGGAGGATATTTTTTGGCTACGATAAAGGTAGAGCTCAAGGAGAGGAGCTACCCCATAGAGATTAAAAGAGGGCTTCTGGCCGAGGTGGGCCTTCGCCTGAAGGCGCTTGGATACTCCGGTCCCTGCGCCGTTGTCACCAACCCCCTTGTGAAGGGGCTCTACGGCGACGCTCTCCTTGAAAGCCTTGCACGCGCAGGGGACTTCGAGCCACTCCTTATAACCGTGCCCGATGGCGAGGAATATAAAAACCTTGCCGAGGCAGGCAAAATTTACGACGTGCTTGTGGAGAACCGTTTTGAGCGAGGCTCTCCCGTGCTTGCCCTTGGCGGCGGCGTCATAGGGGACATCACGGGTTTTGTTGCGGCCACCTATCTTCGCGGTGTGCCTTACGTGCAGGTCCCTACAACACTGCTCGCGCAGGTGGACAGCTCTGTCGGCGGCAAAACGGCCGTAAACCACAGGGGAGGAAAAAACCTCATCGGTTCATTCTATCAGCCAAGGTCTGTCTTTATCGACCCGGAGACGCTCAAGACACTTGACCAGAGAGACGTAAGGACAGGTCTTGCCGAGGTGGTTAAATACGGCGTAATCCTTGACAGTGATTTTTTTGCCTTTCTTGAAAATAACGCAGATGGCCTGACGGCCCTGGAGAGCGGCGTTGTCATAGAGGCCATAAGACGCTCATGCGCCATCAAGGCCGATGTAGTGGCCGCAGACGAGTTCGAGACCACGGGCAAGAGGGCAGTGCTCAACCTTGGCCATACCTTTGGTCATGCCATTGAGGCCCTATCGGGCTACGGCGTTTTCAGGCACGGCGAGGCCGTTGCCCTGGGCATGGTCATGGCCGCGAGGTTTTCGGTGCGGATCGGGCTCTGCGCTGAAGGCGCGGCCAGCCGTATCGAGGCACTTATATCAGCCCTTGGCCTGCCCGTTGAGGCCCCGTCCATAGATGCCGGCTCTTTTATCGAGTCCATGAAACATGACAAAAAAGTCACGGGCGGCAGGCTCCGTTTTATCCTTGTCAGGGAGATAGGCTCCGTGGAGTTACGCGATGTGACAGAAGGTGAGCTTGAGGAATTCCTGATGGCCACTTAGCCGCGCACTGCGTTGCCTGCATCTTAAGCCTTGCCTGGGCGGCTCTATTCTCAATTCCGGCGACGCGCCTTTCAGGGCAAGTCAAGAATGTTCTTGACTTGCCCGTTATTCTCTAATAATGTTTAATTTAAGGGCATTTTTTGCTGATTTTGGCCCTTTTTCATGAAATAGCGAGTTCCTTGTGGACGAGATAAAAGCGGGTGACGATATGTTCTTTACGAGGGCCATGGCAGAGGTCCTCGAAGAGCAGGGCTTTCTTGAAGACGCCCTGATGATATACAATATCCTTGCCGTTACGAGCCCCTCTGATGAAGAGATAGGGCGAAAGATAAAGTCTCTGAAAGATTTTGCCGCCACTAAAAAAGGCAGAAAAGGTATCTTCAGGAACGGTTAGAAGATGGGCCTGCTGTCTTTAATGGATGTTTTTTTTATAAGTATAAACAGGGGGTTAGCTTCTCATAACTCTATTGTTTATAATTCGGAGAGTTGACTTATCTCTACTCAGGGTGATTACAAAAAAAGACGCGCTCATATGTCCGCTCTCCTTGGCGCCAGGAGGCTCGCCGTCTTTGTAGAGACGGGTATCGATAACATCCGTTACCTTACGGGATTTACCGGCTCAAGCGCTTTCTTGATATTCTCGAATAAGAAGTCTACGCTTTTGACTGATTCGAGGTATGCCTCTCAGGCACGTGAAGAGGTTAAAAAGAACGGTTTTTCCGTAAAAATATACAAAAAAGACCTTTTTTCCGTCATTTCAGGGGAGATAAAAAAGCTCTCTTTTTCCGGCCCCGTTGCCGTGGACGGCGGTGGGCTCTCATTCAATGCCTATCAGAAACTGAAGCAGTCCTTAAAGCCCCTGCGCCTGCGGCCCATTAATGACGTAACTGGCCGGATAAGGATGGTAAAGGAGCCATCCGAGATAGAGCTAATAAAAAAATCCGCCGCCATACTTGAGAAGGGCTTCAAAAAGGCCGAGAGGTTTTTAAGGCCCGGCGTAGTCGAGCGCGACGCGGCGCGTAAGGTCGAGGACTTTTTCATAGCCAGTGGAGCCGAGGGAGTCTCGTTTGAGAGCATAGTGGCCTCTGGGCCGCGCTCGGCCATGCCTCACGGCAAGGCCTCTTGTAAAGAGATAAAGAAGCGCGAGCTCGTGGTGGTGGATATGGGCGTCTCTTTCAAGGGCTACTGCTCCGACGCCACAAGGACCTTTGCCATAGGCAAGAGCACGCGCCTGCAGAGCAAGATTTACCGCATAGTAAAAGAGGCGCAGATGCTCGCCGTGGAGAGGATAACGGAGGGCGTCAAGGCCTCGCGCGTTGACTCGGCGGCCAGAGCGCACATAAGAAAATCGGGCTATGGCAGGTACTTTGGCCACGGCACGGGCCATGGCCTCGGGCTTGCCGTGCATGAGGGGCCCGGCATAGGCCCCAAAAGTGATGATGTCCTTAAGGCCGGCATGGTGGTAACCGTGGAGCCGGGAATATATCTGCCCGGATGGGGCGGGGTAAGGATTGAGGATATGGTCCTTGTGAAAGAGAATGGTTGTGAGTTGATTACGGCTTCGCCGGAAAAACTTCTCTGTATATAAACAGGAGGCGACATGAACCTAAAGGAAATAAAGGCCCTTTACAGGTTTTTAAGAAACACCGACATAGTGGAGCTTGAATCCGAGGACGCCGAGGGCAGGATAGTGATTAAAAGAGGGGAGCCCACGGGCGTGGTAAAGGCGCCCTCTGCAGGTGTTGTCCCGGAGCCAGCTCCCGCGGAATCCGCCGGGGCCGGGGCCGACAGCGCCAAAACCGAGCCCTCGAAGAATATCAAGACCGTTACCTCTCCCATGGTGGGGACCTTCTACGGCGCTCCGGTCCCTGACTCGGACGCTTATGTGGAGGTGGGTAGCCGTGTCACCAGCGGGCAGACCCTCTGTATCATAGAGGCCATGAAGCTCATGAACGAGGTGGAGAGCGAATTTAACGGAGTTATAACCTCCATACTCGTGGAGAACGGACAGCCCGTGGAGTATGGTGAGCCGCTTTTTTATATAGAGGTCTCATAGGGCGTGCATGGAGACGCCGGAGCCGCGCCCGCGTTGCCGGAGGCAACCGCCGGGCCTGCGCCTTAAGTCCCATGACAGGAGGAGTGAGAGCAAGGTATGTTCAATAAGGTACTCATAGCGAACAGGGGCGAGATAGCCGTACGGATAATCAGGGCCTGCAAGGAGCTCGGCATAAAGACGCTTGCCGTGTACTCCGAGGCCGACAAAGAGGCCCTTCATGTAAAGCTCGCCGACGGCGCCATCTGCATAGGTTCGGCCAAGCCCGTTGACAGCTATCTCAATATGATAAACCTCATAAGCACCATGGAGGTGGCCGATGCCGAGGCCATGCATCCGGGGTATGGCTTTCTGGCCGAGAACGCCGCCTTTGCCGAGGCCTGCGAAAAATGCGGCATCAAGTTCATAGGGCCGTCTTCGGCCATCATAAGGCTCATGGGCAACAAGGTGCAGGCAAAAAAACTCGCCGAGGGCGTAAAGGTACCTGTGCTCCAGTGGAGCAACGCGCCTATTGAGAACGAGAAAGAGGCCGTAGCCGTGGCACGCAAAATTGGTTTTCCCGTCCTTATAAAGGCATCGAGCGGCGGCGGCGGCAGGGGCATGAAACTTGTCCATACACAGGCGGCCATGGCAAGCTCATTCCATATGGCCCGCAGGGAGGCCATCAGTTCCTTTAGCGACGGCGAGGTCTTTATCGAAAAGTACTGCGAGCTGCCGCGCCATATTGAGATACAGATACTCGCCGGAGAGAGCGGCAACGTGATTCATCTTGGCGAAAGGGAGTGCTCCATACAGAGGCGGCATCAGAAGATTATCGAAGAGTCCCCAAGCCCCGCCGTTGACGCCAAGCTCCGTCAGAAGATGGGAGAGGCCGCCGTAAGGCTCGCAAAGGCCATAGGGTATACCAATGCCGGCACAGTTGAGTTTCTTCTCGATAAGGACAAAAAATTTCACTTCATGGAGATGAACCCCCGCGTGCAGGTAGAGCACCCTGTTACGGAGATGGTTACGGGCATTGATATCATCAAGGAACAGATAAAGATAGCCTCCACGAAAAAACTGCGCCTCAGGCAGAGAAATATAAAGATGGAGGGCCATAGCATAGAGTGCCGCGTAAATGCCGAGGACCCGCAGACCTTTGTGCCCTCGGCGGGTAAGATTACGGAGCTGGTCCTGCCCGGAGGCCCCGGCGTGAGGGTTGACACGGCCATATACTGCGGATGCACCATTTCTCCCTATTATGACAGCCTCCTTGCCAAGGTCATAGTCCACGCCGAGACCAGAGAGGCGGCCATAGCGAGGATGACAAGGGCCCTTGGCGAGTTTCATCTGAAAGGCATCAAGACCAATGTGCCTCTTCTTATCAAGATAATGAAGAATCACGACTTCATCGCCGGTAAAATAGATATAGATTTTCTATCCAGATTCGCCTAAAATATACATGAGGCAGGGTAAGGTCCCTTCCTCATGTGTTCTCTTCTTATACCTCTAATCCTCTCGGGTTTCTTTTTTACCTGTGGGCTTTTCCTGCGATAAATATTAAACAAATTTTTATTATACGTCGATGTTGGAAAAGTGGAGACTCATCATAGACCCGCCTCGAAGGGGGTCCGATAATATGGCAACTGACGAGGCCCTTTTGCTTGCCGCCGCGTCGGATGGGGCCGGCTCGCCAGTCCTTCGGATATACGGATGGGCAGAGCCAACGGTCTCCATAGGGTATCTTCAGAAGGCCGGCCCTTTTTCCGGCAACCCTCTGCCCGTGGTGCGAAGGATTACGGGAGGCAGGGCTCTGCTACATGACGATGAGCTTACTTACGCCATTGCCGCAGGCGCTGATAGTAAGTTGTACGACTTGGGCATTGCCGGGTGCTACTCGGCCATAAGCCGTGCCATTGTAGGGGCATTGCAGGAGTTTGGCATGGAGGCGGCCTTTGCCAGGCCTGCGTCGCCTTCGGCTTACAGGAGGCATTCGGCCTGTTTCGCCAGCTCCGCGCGTTACGAGGTCCTTGTGGGGGGGAAAAAGATAGCGGGAAGCGCGCAGAGGCGTTTGAAGGGCGGAGTCTTACAGCACGGCTCCATAATATTCGGCATTGACAGCGCCATGTGGGGCGCAATCTTCGGCGAAGAGGTGCTTACGACGACGGCCACGCTCACGGACAGGGACCAGCGGGTAGAGAGGGACCTGTTCAGGCAGGTCTTCATTGATAAGGTATCCCAGACCCTGAAGGTCTCTTTTTCCGAGGCAGGGCTTACCGGGTATGAGAAGGAATTGAAGCAGAGGCTCATAAAGGAAAGATATTCAAGAAAAGAGTGGAATGACCACGCCGAGGGGGGGGTGCCGCAGAGCGGCGTCAGGGCCTTTGGGGACGAGCAGGACGCATAATAGAAGACAGTAAAAAAAGGCGGCGTAGAGGGCACAATGGCACAAAAGGAAAAAATACTTAAGAAGGCGCAGAAATACGTTCAGAAGGGCGCCTTTGAGAAGGCCGTGACAGAGTACATGTCTTTAAAAGATATGGACCCCGGCGACGTTTCACTGCGCCTGCGCCTTGGGGACCTTTTTGTGCAGATGGGCAATAATGAAGGGGCCGTAAAGGAATACACGAGCGCGGCAAAGACCAACGCGAGGCGCGGTTTTTATCTGAAGGCCATCGCCATTTACAAACGGGTTCTCAAGATAGAGACCAGCAATACGGATATCCATTATAAACTGGCCGAGCTTTATACGAAACAGCGTCTCATCGCCGACGCCATGAGCCAGTACACCATTATCCTGAATACCTTTGAGAAAAAGGGTTTGGATAATGAGGAGTTGGAACTCCTTAAAAAGATGGTAGCCCTTGACCCCTCGAATCAGAACATAAGGCTGCGGCTCGCCGATATGTACAGAAAGTTGGACTTTTTTGATGACGCCTTTGAGATGTACGGTGATATATGCGGCAAACTTAAAGATGCGGGCAACCTCAAGAAGGTGGAGGATATATATATAGAGCTCTACAAGGGGTATCCCGAGGAGCCGCGTGTCTTGAACGGCCTTGTGGACGTCTACAGGGAAAAAGGCGAGGACGAGAAGCGTCTTACGTACTCGGCCATGCTCTTAAGGCATTATATCCGTGCCGGAGAGCTCGAAGACGCCAGCGCTGTAAGCAAGGAAATCCTTTCGATAAAACCCGATGATACTGAGAGCCTGAGTTTTCTTGAGAGCTATGCTCCTGAAGAATTAACAGAGGCCGCGCCGGGTCCTGATTTTTCCGGCGGTGAAGACAGGGAAGCCGATACCATGGATTCAGGCGACGCCGAGGCCATGGAGTTGGAAGAGGAAGTCCATGATGAGAATGTCCTTGAGGACGAGTCCTTGAGAGATGAATCGGAAGAAGATGAGGACTCAGGTGAGGAGATAGAGATATCCCTGGAGGGCTTTGAAGAGGCCGCAGACGCCGTTCCGGATGGCGCTGGAGAGGAAGGCGGAGAGAGCGGGCTTGATGCAATAGAGCAGGACAGTGAAGAGGAAGAGGCAGAGGCAGAGGGGGATACTGATGAGGAGTATGTGAACCTGGAGATTAGCGGCCTTGCGGAAGAATGGAGAGAAGGTTCCGTAGACTCTGCCGACTCCTCTGAAACACCCGTTGAGGCTGAGCATACGGAGGAGGAAGAGACCCCTGTTGAGGAAGAAACCTCTGAAGGATTAATGGAAGCAGAGCCTTTGTTGGTAGAGGCAGGGGCCTTTGAAGAAGAGATCGACGACGTAGAAGAACCGGTCGTTGAGCAAGAGTCCCCTGAGGAGGAGTTGAGCCCGGTTGAGGAAGAATTTGCCGGAGTGAGTGAAGAGGTTGAGGCCCATGATGAGGTAGAGACCACAGAGGACCTGGAGACTCTTGATGAGGATACAGAAGAGACGGAGACTTCCGAAGAAGTAGCAAAGGAGGGTGAGCCTTCCGTTGAGGAAGAAATCCCTGTCGAGGAAGAACCTTACGATGAGGTTGAGCCCCCCGAAGAAGTAGCGGAGGAAGCGGGGCCATCTCTTGATATAGAGGAGGCCGAGGGTGAAGAGTCTCCTCTTGAGGAAGAGGCTGAACCTGACGTTGAATTTATTGAAGAGGGCTTTGGCGAAGCGACGGCCTCTCCCGATGAGACAGGCGAGGGCATTGAAGAGGCAGTAGATAAGTTAGAGACCGTAGAAGAAAATGTCTTTGAGGAAGAAAACCCTGAAGAGTTAGAGGCCATTGATGCACTGGAGAACCCTGAAGAATTAGCCGGGGAAGAAGAATTTCCCGTTGAGCAAGAGTCCTCTGAAGAAGAAGTCCCGGTTGAGGAGCTTGCCACTGATGAGGAAGAAATCTCTGAAGGATTAGAGACCCTTGATGAGCCTGGTTCACCCGATAAATTAGATGAAAGGGAAGAGGCCCCCGTTGAAGATGAGGCTACTGTCGAGGAAGAACCTTACGATGAGGCTGAGCCCTCCGAAGAAGTAGTCGAGGAGGGCGAGCCTCCTGTTGAGGAAGAGGCCCTTGAAGAAGAGGTTGGCGAGGTAGAGGAACCGGTCGTTGAGCAAGAGTCCTCTGAAGAAGAAGTCCCGGTTGAGGAGCTGGCCCCGGTCGAGGACGAAGTCGCTGGAGTGAGTGAAGAGGTCGAGGCCCATGATGAGGTAGAGACTGTCGAGGAAGAATTTCACGAAGAGATGGAGTCCGAAGGTGAGCGGGAAGCCGTTGAGGAAGAAACTTCTGAAAAGTTAGATGCCACTGATGAGGTTGAGGCTTCCGATGAATTTTCGGAGAAGGCAAAGCCATCTCTTGATATAGAGGAGACCATTGAGGAAGAGTCCCCTGACGATGAACTTCCTGATGGGGAGCTTGCCATTGATGAGGAAGAAATCTCTGAAGGATTAGAGACCCTTGATGAGCTGGAGTCACCCGATAAATTAGATGAAAGGGAAGAGGCCCCCGTTGAAGATGAGGCTACTGAAGAGGCGGAACCTTACGAAGATGCTGAGCCCTCCGAAGAGTTGGATAGACCTGAAGAAGAGGAGGCCGTTGAGGAGTTAGAAGGCGAAGAAGAGCCGGAGGCGGTCTTTGGGGAGCAAACCTCCGAAGAGTTGGAGACACTTGAAGAATTTGAGTCCGAGGGGGAAGCGGCAACAGGGTTTGAAGAGGAGACTTCCGGGGATGTGGAGCTCTCTGAGGAATCAGCGGAGGAACCAGCCGGTGTGGAGGAGCCTTTAGGTGAAGAAGTTATGCCCTATGATGGCATCTATCATCAGCAAGGACGGGTCGAACTTGATCAGGATTTTGTAGAAGAGGGCTTTGATGATGAGATGGCCTCGCCGGATGAGGCAGGCGAGGGGCTTACCGAGACAGTAGAAGAGTTGGAGGCCCTTGTCACGGATGAGGTTCCTGAAGAGGAAGCACCTCACGAAGAGCTGGAAACCCCCGATGAATTAGAGAAGGGGGAAGAAGTCTTCGTTGAAGATGAGGCCCCTGAAGAAGAGGAAGGAGTTGCTGGAGAGTTTGAGAGCGAAGAAGAACTTGAGAGCTTCGGGGATGAGTCTGGCGAGGTAGAAGAAGCCCTTGAAGAAGATGTTTTTGAAGAGGCAACTTCTGTAGAGGAAGAAGCCGCTGGAGAGAGCGAAGAGGTTGAGGTCCCTGAGGAGTTGGAGACCATTGTCACGGATGAGGCCACTGAAGAGGAAGCAACTCATGAAGAGGTGGAGACTCCCGAAGAATTAGAGGAGGGGGAAGAAGCCCTCGCTGGAGATGAGGCCGCTGAAGAGGAATCAACTCATGAAGAGATGGAGACTCCCGAAGAATTAGCAACGGAGGCTGAGCCTGCCGTTGAGGAAGAAACTTCTGAAGAGTTAGAGGCCACTGATGAGGTTGAGGCCCCCCATGCATTTTCGGAGGAGGCAAAGCCTTCTTTTGATATAGAGGAGACTGAGGGCGACGCCCTTGAAGAGGAGGAAGAAACCTCTGAAGAACCTGCCCTTGAGCAAGAGTCCCCTGACGAGGAAGTCCCGGTTGAGGAAGAACTTGCCGGAGTGAGTGAAGAGGTCGAGGCCCCGGAGGAGTTAGAGACTGAGGCGGAAGAACTTCACGAAGAGGCTGAGCCCGCCGTTGAGGAAGAGGCCCCGGAGGAGCTGGAGGCCGAAGGTGAGCTGGAGGTCTTTGAAGGAACTTCTGAAAAATTGGAAGGCTCGGAGGAGTTGGAGCCCTCTGAAGAAGTAGCCGAGGAGGCTGAGACTGCCGTTGAGGAAGAGGCCTTTGGCGAAGAATCTCCTGATGAGGAATTTGCTTTAGATGAAAAAGATGTCTTTGACGAAGAGGCGCCAGATGAGTTTGAGACCGAAGAGGAGTTGGAATCCCCTGATGAAGTAAGGGAAGAACCAGCCCTTGCGGAAGATGGTGCAGAGGAAGTATCTCTTGATATCGAGGAAGAAGCCCCTGCCGGGCAAGGTCCTTCCGATGAGCAGGAAAGTGGGGATAAAGACTCGTCCATAGGTATAATATATACAGAGCCGGAGCTTGAAGAGGCCATTCAGAACCTTGCCAGAAGCAGTGCCGCAGGTGATGTCTACGAGACCTATGAAGAGTTGAAAACAGGTTTCGAGAACCAGTTAAGCTCCGAAGACGCCGGGACGCATTTTAACCTCGGCAAGGAATACCTTGAGATGGAGCTTTTCAAAGAAGCCTCCAGGGAGTTTAAGATAGCCTTGAAGGACAGCCGTCTCGACAATGAGTGCTACATAAACCTCGCCAGATGTTCCATGGCCGAGGCGAATCATGAAGAGGCCATAATCTATTTTCTCAAGGTCTTGAAGGGCTTTAATGGCTCCGAGTCCGAGAGAAAGGGCTTTCTCTATGACCTTGCCGGCTCATACGCGTCTTCGGGGCAGGAGAGCGAGGCGGATGGAATATTCCGTTCAATATACGCGACAGACCCGAGGTTCAGGGATGTGGCAAAAAAGATTAAAAAGGCCGCTATAAAAAGACGCGCCATCCCTCTTGATGACACCATACTGGAGGTGGAGCTCCTGTGAAACCCACTGCGTCAAAGGGTTCATCTCTTGAAGAGGGCCTTGCGGGGCCCTCTTTTTTTAAAGGGCTCCATGCCCTCAAAGATGACCCCTCGCTTGCCGTTGTGCGTTGCCTTGCCGAAAGGGCCGGGCAGAGTCTCTATCTTGTAGGCGGCATGGTGAGGAATATCTGCCTGGCGAGGCCCCTTCCCCATGATTACGATTTTGTATATGAGGGCGATACCGCCGATCTTGCGGTAGAGGCGGCCCTTGCCCTCAATGGAAGCGCCTTTGTCCTTGATAAGGATAATGGCCTTTACAGGGTGGCCGTAAAGGCCCGCGATGGGGCTGAGAATGTGACCATGGATTTTCTCCCCTTGAATTATCCCTCTATTGAGGATGACCTCGGCGCCAGAGACTTCACGGTTAATGCCATGGCCGTCCCGCTAACGGAGCTATCTGGGTTCGGCGGCAAGGGCCCCTCTCTTATCGACCCCTTCGGAGGTCTTGGGGACTGTAAAAAGAGGGTCCTTTGCCTGGTCTCAGGGGAGAAGACCTTGAAAGCAGATCCACTGAGGTGCCTGAGGGCCGTAAGGCTTGCACAGCAATATGGACTGTCTATTGAAAAGGAGGCGGAGAGCCTAATCAGAGAGTACGCCCCCCTTATTCGTCAGAGGCGCGTATCAAGGGAGAGGATAAGGGATGAGTTGAGCCTTATCTTCGCCTCCGGCGGCACATCAAAGGCCCTCTGCCGCCTCCTTGAGCTGGGCCTGATTAATACGGTCATGCCAGCGCTTGCCCCGTTCATTAAAAATGAGTCCCTTTTTTCCCTTGAGACCCTTGATGAGGCGGAGAGGCTTATCAGGGAAATCAGGGCCGACCTTTTCCCTCAACGCCCCCTTGAGATGAAGAGGGCCTTTGAAGGCAGGGCAGGCGGCACCTCCGTGGCCGCAGTCCTGAAACTTGCCGCCTTCTTCCATGATGCCGCCTTGCACCGCCGTAATGCCGGCTCTTGCGAGGGCCTCGGCGGCCCCGAAGGCGAAGAGCGCCTTTGCGCAGTGATACTAAAGGAGCTGACCTTTGGCAATAAAACCGTGAGGGCCGTTAAGGGCCTTCTTTGCAACCTTGAGAGATGGTCCGGCGTGCCCCTTTCCGCCTGCGGCTCATACCCTGTAGCCGACCTGCTCTTTACCCTCGTTAAAGAAGAGACCGGCCTTGGGCCTCCCATATTCGTGGCGCTTGCCATGGTGGAGGCGAGGGCCCGGGGCGAGGCATCAAAGGCAGAGCGCGAGAAGGCCCTATATGCCATGGCGGAGTACTACTTCGGCTCCTGTCGCGCCGCCGCTCCGGAGCCGCTCCTTAGCGGGGTAGAGATAATGAGAGACTTTAAAATTCCTCGGGGAGAGGGAGTTGGCCTTCTGAAAAGGATGCTCGGAAAGGCCATACTTTCAGGGGAGGTAAGAGACAAAAAAGGGGCTCATGCCTGCATAAAAAAGTGGATTGATGAAAGATGGGGTTGACAAAGCCCTGAAAAAGCACTTTTATATTAGATTACGCGATATGTAATACAAGATAAACAAAAGGAGAAGTGGCATGACTGAAGCTAAAGAGACAAAGGCCGTAATAGAGACCTCTTACGGAGAGATAGAATTGAAGCTCTTTCCGGAGTCGGCGCCCGGGCATGTAAAGAATTTTACAGACCTCGCCAGAGATGGCTTTTACGACGGTACCATCTTTCACAGGGTAATACCCGGCTTTATGATACAGGGCGGGGACCCCAACACCAAAGGGACCAATAAGGCCTCCTATGGCATGGGCGGGCCTAACCATCAGGTAAAGGCCGAGTTCAACGAGATATCCCACAAAAGGGGCATACTCTCCATGGCAAGGTCACAGGACCCGGACAGCGCTGGTTCGCAGTTCTTCATCGTGGTGAGCGACTCGCCTTTTCTTGACAGACAGTACACTGTCTTCGGCGAGGTTGTCTCGGGCATGGACGTTGCCGACAAGATAGTGAACCTGCCGCGCGACCCAAGGGATCTGCCCAATGAGAGGGTGGAGATGAAGATAAGGGTGGTGGAATAAGCCCCCTTATTTGCACTTGAAAAAAAAATTAAAGTATGTTAATTTTTCAAGATACGACTCATTAAGGTGATGAGGTGGGCGGTAAGCCCACTTTTTCTTTATGAGCAGGGGGCCGTTATGTGTCAGGCCTCCGGGGTGGCAGGGGTGCAGGGGGACGGGGCCTGTTATGTGTGAGGCCGCCGGGCCGCCGGGGATGGGGCCTGTGATATATCGGGCCGCCGGGTGGCAGGAGTGCAGGAGGACGGGGCCTGTTATGTGTGAGG
>CAZMKZ010000014.1:0-38094 GCA_964567185.1 uncultured Thermodesulfobacteriota bacterium | reverse complement strand
ACAAAGAAAACCAATAGGGGGACTGCCCTATTACCACTAAATTACTCCAAACTCCTGCCATGCTTCCAAAAAGAAAGTAAGACAAGAAAAGCAATAGGGGGACTGCCCTATTACCACTAAATTACTCCAAACTCCCGCCCGGCTTCCAAAAAGAAAGCAGGACAAGAAAGGCCAAAAGCGCAACTGCCCCGCTAACACAAAAAATACACCAACCCACCGATTTACCAACAAAAAGAGACCGGACAAGGAAAACAATAAAAAAACACAACATCCACCGCCCGCAGGGGGCCTGAATAAATCATGTCTTTTTTAACATAACACACACTTCTTTTCGAGTCACGGGCTTAAATCAAATGGGCCCTCACTCTTTTCAGCGCCTCGATACAGGGCCGCATGAGGGCAAAATTTGCTTGACAGGCCCTTTTTTTTTGTATACTGTATACAATACACAAGATATACCCTGTCCCTGCAAGGCGCATGAGTCCTATTCTCGGCGGCAGAGGCGCATAGGGTCTTAAAGGGGCCGTCCACAGAGCTTACATAAAGGCCTCGGCACATACTGAGGGACGGGTGTCCTTACCCCTGTATCTACATAGTATTCTTACCTTTTATTCTTTCAGGCACAATCTGCCCTTCAGGCAGAAATTAGTTGGAGGCGCTAATGTCCCGAAAAAAAATATCCGTAATAGGGGCCGGTCATGTGGGGTCCACTACGGCCCTCTGGCTCGCAATGAAAGAACTTGGCGATGTCGTGCTTCTTGATGTAGTGCAAGGCACTGCAGAAGGCAAGGCCCTTGACATGATGGAGGCCTCGCCAATGGAGGGCTTTGACTCCCGCGTGCAGGGCACGGTGGATTACGAAGGCACAGCCAACTCGGACCTTGTGATTATCACCGCGGGGCTTGCCCGAAAGCCCGGCATGAGCAGAAGCGACCTCATAGAAAAGAATAAGACAATTGTAAAAGACGTGGTTACAAACGTAATCAAGCACTCGCCCAATACAATCCTGCTCGTCATCACCAACCCCCTTGACGTCATGGTATACGAGGCATGGGAGGCCAGCGGCCTCGCCCCGGAGCGGGTTATAGGCATGGCCGGGGCACTTGACAGCGCGCGCATGAGGGCCTTTATCGCCATGGAGCTTGACGTCTCCGTGGAAGACGTGCAGGCAATGGTCCTTGGCGGACACGCCGACGAGATGGTCCCCCTTGTCAGGTACTCCACGGTGGCGGGCATCCCAATATCCACCCTTATATCAGAAGATAAGATAAACGCCATAATAGAGCGCACCAGAAAGGCCGGCGGCGAGATAGTGGCCCTCCTGAAGACCGGAAGCGCCTACTACGCCCCGAGCCGCGCCGCAACAGAAATGGCCGAGGCCATAATAAAGGACAAAAAAAGGATAATCCCCTGCGCCGCTTACCTTAAGGGCCAGTTCGGGCAGGAGGGCTTTTTCATAGGCGTACCCGTAAAACTTGGGGCAGGAGGTGTGGAGCAGGTAATTGAGCTCGAGCTTGAGGCAGATGAAAAAGAGGCCTTCAGGACCTCTGCAGACTCCATAAAGAGCCTGCTTGGTAAACTTTAAAAAACACGTGTAAGATGGGTGAAGCGAAGCGTAACCCATAAAAAAATATCCGCAAAAAACAACAAAGGACAATATGAGGACCATAACAAGTGAAGAAATAATAGGTCAAGTCAGGAATGCCTGCATTGACGCGGCCTGCAACCTTGGCGAAGACGCGAAAAAGGCCATACTTGAGGCCCGCGGCAAAGAGCAGTCACCAACAGGCAAAGATGTTCTCTCGCAGATAGCGGACAACTTCGAGATTGCCGAAAACGAAACCGTGCCCATGTGCCAGGATACGGGCATTACCGTAATATTTGTGGAACTTGGCCGTGACGTGCACCTTGACAGCTCACTGGAAGACGCCATAAACGAGGGCGTACGCAGGGGATACAAAGACGGCTTTCTCAGAAAATCCGTCTGCGACCCCCTTACAAGGGTAAACACAAAAGACAATACCCCTGCCATTATCCATACAAGGATTGTAGAGGGAGACAAAATCCGCATGATAATAGCCCCGAAAGGCGGGGGAAGCGAGAACATGAGCACCCTTAAGATGTTCAAGCCCTCGGACGGTATCGAGGCCGTGAAGGACTTTGTAGTCAATACCGTCAAGATAGCCGGAGGCAACCCCTGCCCGCCCACTGTCATCGGCGTAGGCATAGGCGGAAGTTTTGAAAAATCCGCTTTAATAGCCAAAAAGGCCGTCATCCGTCCCCTGGGACAAAAAAACCCCGACGCCGCTATTGCCGCCATTGAGGATGAATTGCTTACAAGGATAAACGCCCTCGGCATAGGCCCCATGGGCCTTGGCGGCTCAACCACCGCCTTTGCCGTCCATGTGGAGACCCATCCCTGTCACATAGCAAGCCTGCCCGTGGCCGTAAACGTTCAATGCCATGCTGACAGACACAAGGAGATTATTATCTAAATGGAAGACAAAAAGATAAGACTGAGCCCTCCCCTTGACGACGATACAGTGGCATCCCTCACCATAGGCGACCGCGTCCTTATAAGCGGCGTAATATACACGGCGAGGGACTCGGCGCACAAGAGATTTTTCGAGCTCCTTGACAGGGGTGAGGAGCTTCCCATACCCCTTAAAGGGCAGATAATCTATTTTGTTGGGCCAAGCCCGGCAAAACCGGGCCGCGCAATAGGCTCGGCTGGACCCACCACAAGCGGACGCATGGACGCCTACACACCGCGCCTCCATGACCTTGGCCTGAAAGCGACAATCGGCAAGGGTCAACGGAGTGATGAGGTAAAAGAGGCCCTTATACGCAATAAGGCCGTCTACCTCATGGCCGTCGGCGGCGCCGCCGCCCTTATCGCCAGAAGCATAAAGAGCGCCGAGGTCATAGCCTACCCCGAGTTTGGCGCCGAGGCCGTCCGGAGGATAGAGGTCGTGGACTTTCCCGCTATTGTGGCTAACGACTCCAAAGGCGGAGACCTCTTCGTAGAGGGAGTCGAAAAATACAGGAAGACAAGTTGAAGATAAAACTCTCTAAGTCCGATATCGAGGGAGCCCTTGTCACGCAGATTTCTTCTGTCTCCGGCGAAGACTTCAAAAAGTGCTACCAGTGCGGAAACTGCTCCGGCGGCTGTCCCGTCTCATACGCCATGGATATACCGCCGAGCCAGATAATCCGTTTTCTTCAGCTCGGAAAGTTCGAGCCTGTCATGAAGGCAAACTCCATGTGGGTCTGCGTTGGGTGCCTGCAGTGCTATTCACGGTGTCCCAAGGGCGTGAGCGCGGCAAATATCCTTGAGGCGGCAAGGCAGTTATCGCTCCGTAAGGGCGTTGACCACGAGAGAATCGAAGACCTGCCGGTGCCCTTTATGAAAAATGCCCCGCAACAGGCCATTGTATGCGGTTTCAGAAAATTCGTAAGCTGAGGGCCGCGGAAAATTTTAATTTGTTCGGCAAGGTGCGGCCAATGGCTACGCCGCGCTTTTCATAAATCAGGATTAAGGCATACTACATTGCTGAAAATACCATATTATCCGGGATGCACGCTCAGTACCGTTGCAAAGGACTTCGATACCTCGGCAAAGGACTCGGCAATAAAGATGGGCTTTGAGATAACCGACCTCAAGCAATGGAACTGCTGCGGGGCCACATATCCCCTTACCCCTGATAACCTCATGGCACTCAGCGCCCCGGCAAAGGTTCTGGCAAACGCCGAAAAAGAGGGCAAGACGCTTACCACGCTCTGCTCGGTCTGCTACAACGTGCTGAAACGCACCAACACTGTATTGAAAAAGGACTCGGAAAAACTCGCCACCATAAACGAGTTCATGGAAGAGCAATACTCCGGCGACGTTGACGTTGCCCACTACCTTGAGATACTGCGCGACAAGATCGGCTTTGATAAGGTGGCCGAGGCCGTCACAAGGCCCCTTAAGGGCATACGCACGGCGGCCTACTACGGATGCATGCTCCTTCGTCCTTTCGAGGACATGGGCATAGACAACTCCGAGTCTCCAACCATCATGGAAGACCTGCTAAAGGCCCTTGGCGCCGAGCCCGTATTTTTTCCCGACCGCGTTGAGTGCTGCGGGGCGCACCTGGCCATGGATAAGCCGGATATAGTAACAAGGCTATCAGGCAATGTTATCGCCTCGGCCATGCGCGAGGGAGCGGAAGTAATCGTAACAACGTGCCCGCTCTGTCAGTATAACCTCGAGAACACACAGTCCGAATCAGACGGCACGGCCCTGCCCATTGTCTACTTCACGCAGCTGCTGGGCCTTGCCCTCGGTCAGGACGAAGAGGCCCTCGGTTTTGACAAAAACAAATTCAGCCCCCTGCCCATCCTCAGGGATAAAGAGCTTTTATAAAGAGGTAACCCATGCCAAGAATAGGCGTCTTCATATGCCAGTGCGGCAATAACATAGCGGATACGGTAGACACCGGGAAGGTGGCCGATGAGATGAAAAAAATCCCCGGCGTAGTGCACACGCAGGACTACAAGTTCATGTGCTCGAGCCCGGGGCAGGCCATGCTGAAAGACGCCGTAAAAAAACACCGTCTTGACGGCATAATAGTCTCTGCCTGCAGTCCGCATATGCACGAAAAGACCTTCCGCAGGGCCTGCGAGAGCTCGGGCCTGAACCCCTATATGTGCGAGATTACCAATATCCGCGAGCAGTGCTCTTGGGTACATCACGATAAGACAAAAGAAACTGGCACTGCCAAGAGCATGGACCTTACGCGCATGACCATTGAGAGGCTCAAGAAAAACCGGCCCCTTAAACCAAACAAGATTCCCGTTAATAAGCGCGCCCTCGTCATCGGCGGAGGCATCGCCGGTATTCAGGCGGCCCTTGATATTGCCGACGGCGGCAGAGAGGTAATACTCGTTGAAAAGACGCCATCCATCGGCGGCAACATGGCGAAGCTCTCCGAGACCTTTCCCACCATGGATTGCTCTCAGTGCATACTTACGCCAAAGATGGTGGAGGCCGAGCTTCACGACAAGATAACGCTCATGACCTACTCGGAGATAGAGAAGGTGGCCGGCTTCATAGGCAACTTTACCGTAACCATCAAGAAAAAGGCGCGCTATGTAAAAGAAGACCTCTGCACGGGTTGCGGCGAATGCTGGGAAAAATGTCCCTTCAAGGCAGACAGCGAGTTCGAGCACGGCCTTAAAAAGAGAAAGGTCGTCTACACGCCCTTCCCTCAGTCCGTGCCCAACATACCCGTCATCGACGCCCCCAACTGCGCCATGATACAGAAGGGCAAATGCGGGGTCTGCGCCAAGGTCTGCGGGCCGAAGGCCATTGACTACGAGCAGAAAGATACCATTATCGAAGAAAAAGTCGGCGCCATCGTCGTTGCCACGGGCTACGGCCTCATGCCCAACGAGCATTTTGGCGAGTACGGCTACGGCAGGATTAAGGACGTAATAAACGGCCTTCAGTTCGAGCGTCTCGCATCAAGCTCCGGCCCCACGGGCGGCGAAATTCTACGCCCTTCTGACGGCAAGGAGCCCAAAAGCATCGTCTTCATCCAGTGCGCGGGCTCAAGGGACGAAAAAAAAGGCGTCAGTTACTGCTCAAAGATCTGCTGCATGTACACGGCAAAGCACACCATGCTCTACCGGCACAAGGTCCATGACGGACAGGCCTATGTCTTTTACATGGATATACGCTCGGGCGGAAAACGCTATGAAGAGTTTGTGCGCGGGGCCATAGAGCACGAGGGGGCTATGTATCTCAGGGGCCGTGTCTCAAGGGTATACGAGAAGGACGGCAAGGTAATCGTGCAGGGCGCCGACACATTGAGCGACTCTCAGGTAGAAATAGAGGCCGATATGGTGGTGCTTGCCACTGCCCTTGTATCAAGAACAGGGGCCGATACGCTGGCACAGAAACTGGGCATAGGCTACGACAAGTACAAGTTCTACAACGAATATCACCCGAAGCTCAAACCCGTTGAGACGGTAACGGCTGGCATATTCCTATCGGGCACGTGCATGGGTCCCATGGACATACCCGAGACCGTGGCGCAGGGCAGCGCGGCGGCAAGCAAGGTCCTTGGCCTCTTTTCCGCCGATGAGATGACAAAAGACCCCACCACGGCCATTGTAAACGACTTTACCTGCAACGCCTGCTGGGACTGCGTAGTGGCCTGCCCATACTCGGCCATAGAAAAGACAGAGGTAAAAGACCACGAGGGTAACGTAATACGAAGGCTTGCCCATGTAAACGACGGCGTATGCACGGGGTGCGGCACCTGCGTTGCGGCCTGCAGGAGTAAGGCCATAGACCTGAAGGGCTACACCGACGAGCAGGTCTTTGCCGCCATAAATGCCTTTTAAAGTGGGCCAATTACGGGGGGATTTAAAAAAGCATAGGGGTAGCAGCGGGCCGGGGGTTATGAAAAATAGGCGCATAGAGGCTTGGGGCGGCGTTTTAATAAAGAAAAGAGGCTTGGGAACTAACCGATGAGCGAAGAAAAACAGGAAACAAAAAAATTCGAGCCGAAGATAATGGCCTTTGTCTGCAACTGGTGCACCTACGCGGGCGCGGACCTTGCGGGCACGAGCCGTATGGAGTACCGTCCCAACGTTCGTATCATAAAACTGCCCTGTACGGGCAGGATTGACCCGCTCTTTATAATAAAGGCCTTTGAGAACGGCGCCGACGGCGTGCTCGTATCAGGTTGCCACCCCGGGGACTGCCACTACACGGCGGGCAATTACCACGCCAAAAGGCGTTGGATAGCCTTCCGCAGTCTCATGGAGTTTACGGGCATTGATATGAAAAGGCTTCAGTTTTCCTGGGTATCGGCCTCAGAGGCCCTGAAATGGGTAGACCTCATAAATAACGTCACCGACGAGATCAAGGCCCTTGGGCCATTTATGGACTTTAAGAACCTGAAAGGATGAGAGGCTTTAAAGACGGACTGTAAAACAAAGCCCTATAAGAGTTGATAAAAATCTAATGGAAAAAGCCCTTAGAGAAAAAGCGAAAGAGCTCCTCACCACCGGAGAGGCTAATGTAATCATCGGCTACGGGTGGAACCGGAGAAAGACGCGCACCACCCCTGTCTTCATAACAGACCCCGCGGAGGTGGACAGCCTCGTCTTCAACCCCCTCTGCGTCAATAACCTCTCCATATACCTTACGAGAAAGTACAAGGATATTCAGAGGCTGGGCAGGCCCGCCATCGTGGCCAAGGGGTGCGACATAAAAAACATCGTGGTCCTTATAACCGAGGGTCAGGTTAATAGAGACAACGTTATCATCATAGGCATGTCCTGCAGCGGCGTCGTCTACAAGCAGGGGCTCTGGAAGGGCGAGCTGAAACCCGAAATAATGCCCGTAAAGTGCCATAACTGCGACGTGCGCAACCCCCATGTAACGGACTTTGTAATAGGCGCCAAGATCGACTTTACCCCGCCCGACGAACCGGTGGGCATGGTCTTTGATAAAATTGCCGAGCTCGACGCCATGACGCCGGCCGGGCGCTGGGCCTTCTGGCTCGAAGAGTTCTCCCGGTGCATTAAATGCTACGCCTGCAGGCAGGCCTGCTCGCTATGCTACTGCGAGCGCTGCATTACGGAAAAAAACGTGCCCCAGTGGATAGAGACAAGCGCGCACCAGCGCGGCAACATCGCGTGGAACCTTGTGCGGGCCATGCATCTGGCGGGCAGATGCACTTTCTGCGGCGAGTGCGAGCGCTCCTGCCCGGCCAATATAAAACTAAACCTCGTAAACCAGAAACTCGTGCTTACGGTTAAAGACGCCTTTGACTTCAAGTCCGGGTATGACGATAAGGTGCATCCTCCCATGATCGTCTACAGCCCGGATGACAAAGAAAACTTTATAAAATAAGAGAATCCTTTATGAAAGCCAGATACCTTAAAAAATCGGAACTCAATGGGCTGGTCAACTCGGTGCGCGCCTCCGGAGCAGTCTTCGTTGCCCCTGTGGTTGAGGCCGGACGTGTCGTGTATAAAGAGGTCGAGTCCGCCGATGGGATTACAGACGATTATATAATCCCCGTCAACACCTACAAGCAGTGGGTCTTTCCGCAGACAGAGGTGGTTGCCACCTTTGCCGTTTCAAAAGAGGGCGTAGACCTTGCCGGTGTGGAGATAGACCCCGCCGAGGTCATTGTCTTCGGCGCGCGGGCCTGCGAGGCCGCGAGCCTCGCGTCCCTGCGGTCCGTATTCACATGGGGCGATGATGACGAGTTCTACACACGGCGCGAAGACCGCACCACTGTCATCACCATCGGCTGCGTGGATATCGACGACGAGTGCTTCTGCACCACCGTGGATCTGTCTCCGGCGTCCACGGCAGGCTCGGACATATATCTTCGCGAGACCACGGATGACGAGTATCTGGCAAAGGCCGTTACAAAAAAAGGCGAGGCCTTTTTAACCGCCCATAAGGCCCTCTTCCACCAGAAGAGGGGCGAGGAGCCCGTGCTTAAAGACCTCAGACTCCCCGATCCGATTGAGGGCATTGACAGGGAAAAGATAAGCGCATGGCTCTCAGACACAGACAATTACCAGAACCAGCTCTGGAGCCGCCTTACACGCAAGTGTTTTGGATGCGGGGCCTGCACCTTCAGCTGCCCAACGTGCCACTGCTTCGATATAACCGACGAGGGCACGGCCTTCGGCGGAGAGAGACGGAAAAACTGGGACGCCTGCCAGTTCGAAAACTTTACCGCCCACGCCAGCGGGCATAACCCCCGCGACACGCAGTACAAAAGATGGCGCAACCGCTTCATGTGCAAGTTCAAGTACTACCCCGACAAGTTCAAGACAACGGGTTGCGTGGGCTGCGGCCGCTGCATCAGGGTCTGTCCCGTGCGCCTTGATATAACAGAGGTAATGGAAGAAATATCAAAGGCTTGATGATGAATAAGAAGACAATGGAAAACCTGTACCTGCCGAAACTCGTAACCATAGAGGACGCCTATAACGAGACGCCTGATGTCAAGAGCTTCAGGCTTGTCTTCAAGGATAAGGCCCTGCGCGACTCCTTTACCTTCAAGACGGGCCAGTTCGGTCTCTTCTCGGCCTTCGGCCTCGGCGAGTCCACATTCTGCATATCCAACGCCCCTACAAGAAAGGGCTATATCCAATGCACCTTCAGAAAAACGGGACGTGTCACCGGCGGGCTCTTCGAGCTCTCCATAGGCGATACCATGGGCTTTCGAGGCCCCTTTGGCAACCACTTTCCCATTGAGGAATGGAAGGGCAAGGACCTTGTCTTCATAGCCGGCGGCATAGGCCTTCCCCCCGTAAGGTCCGTTATCTGGAACTGCCTCGACAGGCGCGAATATTTTGGAGATATCACCATAGTCTACGGCTCAAGGTGCGTCGAAGACCTCGTATACAAAAACGAGCTCATGCACTGGAACGAACGCGACGACGTGGGCCTCTATCAGACAGTAGACCCCGGCGGCGAGACGCCCGACTGGAAGGGCGAGGTGGGTTTTGTGCCCACGGTACTTGAAAAAGCCGCGCCTTCGCCCAAAAACGCCGTGGCCATAATATGCGGCCCCCCGATTATGATAAAATTCTCCCTCTCCGTTCTTGAGAGCCTGGGCTTCTCTGATGAAGACGTCTACACCACCCTTGAGAACAAGATGAAGTGCGGCGTAGGGAAATGCGGCAGATGCAACGTGGGTGACATCTACATCTGCAAGGAAGGCCCCGTGTACACGGCCGCCGAGATAAAAAAAATGTACTACGACTTTTAACCCGGGCACGTGGGCGGATTAAAAGACCTCTTTAATGAGCCTTCGGGACGAGGGTTACTTATTTGCAGTTTCAAGCGGGGGTAATTGGAAGGATTAAAGAATACCGCCCTTAAAAACATGAGGGCCGGAGCAAGAGGTTTTCAGGACAATTATTGATAAATTGAATTACCCCCGCCAGGGGGCCGCATTGCCTGCGGCAAGAATTAAAACCCCCTTTCGGGGAACATTTGGAGACCAGCCATGACAAAGATAAAACCCGCCGCCACAGGAGACCGCACAATACCGCCCAAGGGCGCGAAGATGATACCCATCTATATCATGGGCAGAGAGTACATGGTCCCTGAGACGCTTACCATAATGAAGGCCATCGAGTACTCGGGTTATAAATACACTCGCGGCTGCGGCTGCCGGGGCGGGATATGCGGGGCCTGCGCCACCTTCTTTCGTTTTGTGGGAGATTACCGGCTGAGAACGGGCCTTGCCTGTCAGACCGTGGCCACAGAGGGCATGATAATCATGCAGCTGCCCTTCTTCCCCTCGAACCGTCCCGATTACAACCTTACCGCCATGGAGGGCGCGCCCCACGAGGTGTTAAGGCAACTCTACCCCGAGGTCTTTAAATGCGTGGGATGCGGCACCTGCACAAGGACATGCCCCATGGACATTGATGTCATGGACTACATCGCCCTCATGAAAAGAGGCGACCTGAAGGGCGCGGCCATAAAGAGCTTTGACTGCGTGCTCTGCGGGCTCTGCGCCTCAAGGTGCCCGGCGCAGATTTCCCAGTTTACGGCCGCCATGTTCGTCAGAAGACTTTACGGCCGTGAGATCATGCCAAAGGCAGGCCACCTTGAAAAACGAGTGGAAGATATAAAAAACGGAAAATATAATGGTATGCTTAACTCTCTTGCCGAGATGGATGAAGAGGCCGTTAAAAAACTATACGTCGAGAGAGAGCGTGAGCCTGATATGAGTGAGGCGGGCGTCTGGATGCCAAAAGACGAGAGCCACCTGTAAAAAGATATTTGTAGGGATTTTTGACAGTAAGAGGGAGCTGAAATGAGCGGATACACGCCTGAACTTATGGAGCAGATAAAAAAGGTGGAAGCCACGAGGGCCGAACGGGTGGCCGAGGCCCGAAAGGGCGGGCACTTTCCCGCCCTCACCATGGAGGACAGGGCCAAACGCCTTGAAAGATACCACCCTGATTACAAAGCCGATGGCCGGCGTCCCCTTGCGGTGGGCCCCAATAAGGGCGATGTCCTTCCAGAGGAGCTTGCCTCTGTAATCGAATCCAAAAGCAGGCTCACAACGGCGCGCCTCACCCTTACAAAACCCGATTACGAGACCGATGTCCTCGTCATAGGCGGCGGCGGCGCAGGCACTGCCGCGGCCCTTACTGCATCTGAAAAAGGCCAAAGCGTCATCATATCCACCAAACTCCGCCACGGCGACTCCAATACCGTCATGGCAGAGGGCGGCATACAGGCCGCGGACCAGGAATGCGACTCTCCATATTACCACTACCTCGACGTCATAGGCGGAGGGCATTTTTCCAACCAGACAGGGCTCGTGGCCGCCATGGCCAATGACGCCCCGCTCATAATACACTGGCTCGAAGACCTGGGCATGATGTTCGACAAGCACCCCGACGGCAGGATGAGGGTACGTCACGGCGGCGGCACATCGCGCAAAAGGATGCACTCGTCCGGCGACATGACGGGCGCGGAGATTATGCGGGTGCTTCGCGACGAGGCCCGTAACCGCACGGAATCAATAAAGGTCCTTGAGTTCACCCCGGCCGTGGAACTCCTTATCGACGATAAGGGCCGCTGCGGCGGGGCCGTGCTATACAATATGGAGACAAAGGAATACTACGTGGTGCGGGCAAAGTCCGTAATAATCGCCACCGGAGGTTTCGGCAGGCTCCACATACAGGGCTTTCCAACGACAAACCACTACGGGGCAACCGCCGACGGCGTTGTCATGGCCTACCGCGCCGGGGCAAAACTGCAGGACATGGACTCCACGCAGTACCACCCCACAGGGGCGGTATTCCCGGAGCAGAACGTGGGGCTCCTTATTACGGAAAAGGTGAGAGGTCTCGGCGCACAGCTACTTAACGTAGAGGGCGAGCAGTTCTGCTTTCCCCTGGAGCCCAGAGACGTGGAATCGTCGTGCATCATAAGAGAATGCCTTGACGAGTGCAAGGGCGTGCTCACGCCCACGGGCAGGTACGGCGTCTGGCTCGATTCGCCCATGATAGACCTCCTGCACGGCGAGGGCACGGTAAGAAAGGAACTGCCCGCCAAGTTCATCCAGTTCAGGCGTTACAATATCGACATTACAAAACTGCCCATGCTCGTATACCCCACGCTCCATTATCAAAACGGGGGACTACTCATAAACGACAAATCCGAGACCACCATACCGGGGCTCTACGCCTCCGGAGAAGTTGCCGGAGGAGTGCACGGCAGAAACCGTCTCATGGGCAACTCGCTCCTCGATATCCTTGTTTTTGGAAGAAGGGCGGGGCTTAATGCCGCGGAGTTTTCGGGCCAGTGCAAGCCCTCTAAAAAGGTCTCTCTGAAACACGTAAAAGACTTTCAGAAAAAATTGAAAGACTCCGGTTTAAGCAACGCGGACTCCGGTCCCATGCTCCTTCCCGACTATACGCCGGAGCACGTTTCGCGAAGACGCCTCGATTGACAACTTGAATAAGGCATGTATACGCAAAGGATTCAGGTTAATCCGTAACCAACAGAAAAAGGGGTCCTATTCATGAATATTCACGAATATCAGGCTAAAGAAGTGCTGAGGCGCTACAATGTGCCCGTGCCGGACGGCAAAATCGCCTTCACCCCCACCGAGGCGGTAGAGGCCTCAAAAGATTTTCTCTGCCAGCCCGGCGACGTCTGCGTGGTAAAGGCGCAGATACACGCAGGAGGAAGGGGCAAGGCCGGAGGCGTCAAGCTCGCCCGCTCAAAGGAAGAGGTCCTGGCCAACGCCAAAGAGATAATCGGCAAGACCCTCGTTACCCACCAGACAGGCCCAGAGGGTAAAGAGGTCAGAAAGGTCCTTGTCGAAGAGGGCTGTGATATTAAAAGCGAGTTCTACCTCGGCATCGTCGTTGACAGGGCCACCGACAGAGTGGCCATAATGGCCTCGCCTGAAGGCGGCATGGAGATTGAAGAGGTTGCGGCGAAGACCCCTGAAAGAATATTCAAGGAGTTCATCGACCCGGCTACGGGACTTATCCCCTTTCAGGGCAGAAAACTCGCCTTTGCCCTTGGCCTTGAAAAACCATCCATCAATAAATTTGTAAAACTCCTCGGGGGGCTCTACAACGCCTTTACGGGCTCTGACTGCTCCCTACTTGAGATAAACCCCCTTGTGCTCACAGGCTCCGGAGACCTCATCGCCCTTGACGCAAAACTGGGCTTTGACGACAGCGCGCTCTTTCGCCACAAAGACATCGAGGAGCTCCGGGACCTTGACGAGGAAGACCCCGGCGAGATTGAGGCATCGAGATACAACCTCAACTACGTCTCCCTTGACGGTCATATCGGGTGCATGGTCAACGGCGCGGGCCTTGCCATGGCCACCATGGACATCATAAAACTCTACGGCGGCAACCCCGCCAACTTTCTCGACGTAGGCGGCGGCGCGCAGGAAGAGCAGGTCACGGCGGCCTTCAAGATACTCATGGCAGACCCCCGCGTAAAGGCCATACTCGTAAATATCTTCGGCGGCATCATGCGCTGCGACATCATAGCCGAGGGCATCGTGGCGGCGGCAAAAGAGGTGAAACTCGGCGTGCCCCTTATCGTAAGGCTCCAGGGTACTAATGTGGAAAAGGGCCGCGAGATACTCGCCAAATCAGGAATCGACATAATCGCCGCCGATAAGATGGACGAGGCGGCGAAAAAGGCCGTTGAGGCCGCAAAATAACCAGACTCTTAGCCAACCAAATTTAACGCAAACACAATGGAGTCTTTATGAGTATACTCATCGACAGTTCCACAAGGGTAATATGTCAGGGCATTACAGGGGCGCAGGGGACCTTCCACACGCGCCAGATGGTGGAGTACGGAACCAACATGGTAGGGGGCGTAACACCGGGCAAGGGCGGCACGGATATCGACGGCATACCGGTCTTCAACTCCGTGGACAGCGCCGTTAAAGAGACGGGCTGTGACGCCACTGTAATATATGTGCCCGCGCCCTTTGCCGCCGACGCGATCATGGAGGCCGTAGACGCGGGCATAGAGCTTGTCATCTGCATCACAGAGGGCATACCCGTCCTGGATATGGTAAAGGTAAAGCGTTTCATGGAAGGCTCGGGTTCGCGCCTCATAGGCCCCAACTGCCCCGGCGTAATAACTCCCGGCGAATGCAAGATAGGCATCATGCCCGGCCATATTCACGCCAAAGGCATAGCAGGCGTGGTCTCGCGCAGCGGCACCCTCACCTACGAGGCCGTGGACCAGCTTACAAGGCTCGGCATAGGCGAGACTACCTGCGTGGGAATCGGCGGCGACCCGGTGAACGGCACTAACTTTATCGATATACTCACCATGTTCGAGGCCGACCCCGAAACAAAGGCCGTGATAATGATAGGCGAAATCGGCGGGACCGCCGAGGAAGAGGCCGCCCTCTTTGTAAAAGAAAAGATGACAAAACCTGTAGTTGGATATATCGCCGGCGTCACCGCGCCAAGCGGCAAAAGAATGGGACATGCCGGGGCAATCATATCAGGCGGCAAGGGTACGGCCACAGATAAGATGGCGGCCATGAGAGACGCCGGTATAGCTGTTACGGAAAGCCCGGCGGAGATAGGCTCCACATTAAAAGATATACTGAAAAAACCCTGATTTTTACGCTACGCTATTGACCTGAACCCCGCTACATGGTAAAAAAAGGGACAGCAACCAAAAAAACAAAACATAAAAAGTTTCTTAAACCAATAAAAGGACGGCTTATCATGGCGGAGGCCGAGAAAAAACTTCCAAGGATAGAAATTGACGCGGTTCGATGCAAGGGTTGCGCGATATGCGTGGACTTCTGCCCCACAAAGGTCCTTGAAATGAAGGGAACCATAGTGGCGGTGAAAAACCTCGAGGCCTGCACAAGGTGTCAGCTCTGCGACCTCAGATGCCCTGATTTTGCCATCCGGGTCTTCGACTGAGGGCCTGATAAGGGGGCCGAGGGGCGAGATTTGTTGCGGGGGGGGGTATTTGTTGGGGGGGGATATTTGCGGGGAGCTGGGCCGTGCCCACCTAAGGGGCGATTTTTTTTGGGGGGGGGCGAGTAAGGGGTAAGTAGGGGTTGTGTTGCGGAGGCGAGGTCGTTAGGGGCGATAGGGGCAGAAGGGGCGGACAGGGCGGACGCGATTGCAGCGGGCTCATGGCACTGAGTGCAACGGCTGATGCCCATGGGCTTATCAGGCGTCATTGTCCTGATTTTAAAAGAAAATATCGTTGCAACGAGTTACGCTCATTTTAAAAGCGTAGTTGCGGCGGACACGATACGCTGGTTCACGGAAAGATAATATAAAGCCGCTTAAAGGTGGCCGAAGAGGGCTTAACCGTCTTCAAGGGTGCATAAAAGGGGGGATAAGAGACAAATGCCTAACACAAAGAAAAGACTCTTGCAGGGCAATGAGGCCTGCGTTGAGGGGGCTCTGTACGCGGGTTGCGGTTTCTTCGCAGGTTATCCCATTACCCCCTCCACCGAAATTGCCGAGATACTCAGCATAAAGCTCCCACAGAGGGGAGGAAAATTCATACAGATGGAGGACGAGATAGCCTCCCTCGGCGCTGTCATAGGCGCTTCCCTTGCTGGCAGAAAGGCCCTTACAGCCACATCGGGGCCGGGCTTCTCATTGAAGCAGGAGTGCCTCGGATACGCCTGCATCGCCGAGATTCCCTGCGTAATCGTAAACGTCATGCGCGGCGGGCCGTCAACAGGCTATCCCACGGGCCCCTCACAGGCAGACATCATGCAGGCCAAATGGGGCGCACACGGAGACCACCCCGCAGTGGCACTCACACCGGCATCCGTGCAGGAAATTCTCACCGAGACCATACGGGCCTTTAATCTCGCGGAAAAATACCGCACACCCGTCATCTTGCTCTACGACGAAGTTGTGGGGCACATGAGAGAGCCTATCACCATACCACAGCCCGGTGAGTTTGAAATAATCGACAGGGCAAGGCCTGAATGCGCGAAAGAAGATTACCTCCCCTATGACGAAAATTACCTCATCGCGCCGCTCGCGCCCTTTGGAGAGGGATACCGGTATCATGTCACGGGACTCAACCACAAAGACGATGGTTTTCCGGTAAACGACCCCAATGTTATCCGCGAGAACAACGAGCGCATCATGCGCAAAATTGACGAGAACATCGATGATATAGAAAAAAACGAAGAGGTCTTTCTTGAAGACGCGGAGATAGGCATCTTCACCCTGGGCTCCACATCACGCTCCGCCCGCTTCGCAGTAAATGCCGCGAGAAAGGCCGGCATCAAGGCCGGGCTTCTGAGGCCGCTTACCGTATGGCCCTTCCCGGACCGCGCGGTTAAAAAACTCGCCGAGCAGGTAAAGGTGATAATAGTGCCCGAGCTTAACCTCGGCCAGCTCATCGGCGAAGTCCAGCGCGCCGGCAACGGGGCCTGCGAGGTCGTGGGAATAAACCGCGTGGACGGCGAGAGCATTCACCCGACACAGATTATAGAACTTATAAATAAATATAAATGAGACACATATAACCGGAGGTTATCATGGCTGTGCCAGCCGCGAAACAGAGACTGAGCGTACCCTTTGATTACGACAAATACCTGAGGCCGGGAAAACTCCCTCACATCTGGTGCCCGGGGTGCGGGCACGGCGTAGTGCTTAAATCACTCCTTCGAGCCGTTGACAAGACCGGATGGGAAAAAGACAATATCTGCATGGTCTCCGGTATAGGGTGTTCGAGCAGGACTACGGGATATGTGGACTTCAACACAGTACACTCGCTCCACGGACGCGCCTTTGCCTTTGCCACGGGCATCAAATTCGCCAAACCCGAGCTTAAGACCATCGTAATTTCCGGCGACGGCGACGCCATGGCCATAGGCGGCAATCACTTCATACACATATGCAGGCGCAACATCGACATAACCGTCCTTGTATACAGCAACGCCATCTACGGCATGACAGGCGGTCAATACTCGCCCACAACACCGCAGGGCTCCATAGCCACAACAAGCAGATACGGCAACATCGAGCCCCCCTTCGACCCATGCGAGATGGCAAAGGCCGCCGGGGCTACTTTTGTGGCAAGGAGCACGGCATATCACACCAGAGAGCTTGAAAAGATACTCCTGCAGGCATTGAACCACAAAGGCACCTCCGTAGTGGATATCGTAGATTCGTGCCCCATCTATTACGGCAGGATGAATAAATACAAGAGCGCGAGCCAGATGATGAACCTTCTTGAAAAAGACGGCACCATCCCCGTGGCGCAGGCCGCTAAACTAAGCCCCGAAGAGCTAAGCGGCAAAAAACTCAGGGGCGTACTGCACAGGGCCGAGAGGCCGGAATACTGCGAAAATTACGATAACCTCATAGTCGCCAAGGCCACCAAAGACTAATCAGGGCCTGATGTGTCATGGCGGCGCTATGGGAAGACGGGGTGTAGGGGTTTTCTGTAACACAGGCCCTCTCATTCAAAGATTTACAGGGTGGGCTTTTAAAGTTTACCCCATTATTGTATTAACTATTTCAAGATATTAACAAGGGCATTCTCCCTGTACATAACTGAGGAGGTATAAAGGCGATGGGCGCAAGGTATGAGATACGTTTCAGCGGGTCAGGCGGACAGGGTATGATACTTGCCGGCATTGTCATGGCCGAGGCCGCATCCATATTTGGAGACAAAAACGCCGTCCAGAGCCAGTCCTACGGCCCCGAATCAAGGGGAGGCGCCAGTAAAAGCGAGGTAATCATAAGCAACGACCCCATAGATTACCCCAAGGCCACTGCCATTGACTGCATGCTGGCCCTTACACAGCAGGCCTGCACAAAGTACTACGGCGACATAAAAGATGACGGACTGCTCATCATCGATTCCGATGAGGTCAAAGACGTGCCCGAGGGGGCCTTCAAGATAATGAGCCTCCCTATCATAGAAACGGCCCGTAAAGACCTTGGCAAGGTAATCGTCGCCAACATAATATCTCTCGGCGTAATGACCGAAGCCACGCACATAGTCTCCAACGAGGCCATGGAAAATGCCGTGCTCTCGCGTGTCCCCAAGCCATTCCTTGAACTTAATAAAAAGGCCCTCCAGAAGGGCTTTGACATGGCCCGTGAACTCGCGTAAAAGGGCCTCTCATACATAAAAAAAAACAGCTCTGTCTCCTTCTTCTTGTCAAATACAGGCGTTTATAACAAGCATCCGCTTATGCCCGGCCACATCGTGGCGGGCAAAAACCTGTGAAGATATGCCTTATCTACCCTGTCTCATAACAGTCCTTAACCAGGGAGCATGCCTTGGTAATACATGACCTTATAGTAGTAGGCGGCGGACTTGCCGGGATGAGGGCCGCCATAGAGGCCGCAAAGGCCGGGCTAAACGTTGCCGTTGTCTCCAAGATATACCCCGTTAGGAGCCATTCCGTAGCCGCCCAGGGTGGGATTAACGCCGCGCTCAAGGCCGATGACGCATGGAAAGACCACATGTACGACACGGTCAAGGGGAGCGACTACCTTGCCGATCAGGACGCCGTGCAGGTCCTTACGGAAGAGGCCCCGGAGAATATCCTTGAGATAGAGACCATGGGCGGCATCTTTAGTAGAGATGAAAATGGCAATATCGCCCAGAGGCCCTTTGGCGGCGCGGGTTACGCCCGTACATGCTATCTCTCCGACAGAACAGGCCACAGCCTCCTCCACGTGCTCTACGAACAGCTCCTCAAATACGGCGTCTTTGTATACGACGAATGGTATGTGCTGAAGATTGCCGTCCACGAAGGCCGCTCTCAGGGCATCATCGCCTATGAGCTCTCAAGCGGCAAACTGCACCGTCTACACTCAAAGGCCGTTCTCATGGCCACGGGCGGCTATGGCCGTGTCTTCCGCTCCACCACAAACTCGCTCAGCAGTACGGGCGACGGCATGGGGCTCGCCCTCCACGCAGGGCTTGAGCTCATGGACATGGAGTTCGTCCAGTTTCACCCCACTACCCTTAAACGCTCCGGACTCCTCATAACCGAAGGGGCAAGGGGCGAAGGCGGCTACCTTCTCAACTCCGAGGGCGACCGGTTCATGGAAAGCTACGCCCCCCACGCAAAAGAGCTTGCCTCACGCGACGTTGTCTCAAGGGCGGAGCAGACCGAAATTAACGAGGGCCGGGGCATAGACGGATGCGTCCTCCTTGACATCAGGCACCTTGGAAGGGCCAAAATAATGGAGCGACTCTCGCAGATAAGAGACCTCTCCATGAAGTTTGCCGGCGTAGACCCCATAGATGCCCCTATCCCCATAAGACCGGGGGCACACTACTCCATGGGCGGCATCAAGACAGACACGGACGGGGCCACCTCCATCACCGGCCTCTATGCCGCCGGTGAGTGCGCCTGCGTCAGCGTCCACGGAGCAAACAGGCTCGGAGGAAACTCCCTCCTTGAGACCATAGTCTTTGGCCGGAGGGCCGGAAGAAAGACCGCCGAGTTCTGCGCGAATACACCGCTCGCCGAGTTCAAGGACCACTTTCTTCCAGATACCGCAAGGACCGTGGCCGCTATCCTCGCGCGGGACGACGGTGAATCGGCCCCCATCATAAGACGCGAACTGAATGAGACCATGCAAATTCACTGCGGCGTATTCAGGGAAGAAAAGGCACTCAAAGAGGGCCTTGAAAGAGTGATGGAGCTGAGAGAGCGCTTCAAGAGCATCTCGCTCACCGACAGAAGCGGGTATTACAACATGGAGTTGCCCGCCGTCATGGAGCTTGGGAATATGCTTGATCTATCCGCGACCATATTGCTCGGCGCCCTTAAAAGAACGGAATCCAGAGGCGCGCACTTTCGCACGGACTACCCTGAAAGGGATGATAAGAACTGGCTCAAGCATACCATGATAGCGCTGGAAAAGGGCGAGTACAAATTACGTTACAGCGATGTCTCCATAACCATATTCAAACCCGAGGCGCGGTCCTATTAAGGCCGCTGAACTCAAGCCAACCACATGAAAAAGATAAAAATAAAGATAAGACGCTACAACCCCGGCGACAACGAATCACCCGGGGCCTACACGCAGGCCTATATGATAGAGGTCTCTCCCGGCATGAGCGTCCTTGAGGCCCTTCAAAAGATAGTTGACGAGGAAGACCCTACGCTCGCGTATCGACGCTCCTGCCGCGCCGCCATATGCGGCTCATGCGCCATGAAGATAAACGGTTTTTCGAAACTCGCCTGCCATACGCCCATTATGGATGAGTACAAAAAAAGAGGTGAGATACTCATAGAGCCGCTCTCCAATCATAAGGTCCTAAAGGACCTCATCGTGAACTTCAACCCCTTCTGGAAAAAGATAAACAAGATATCACCCTTTCTCATCCCCCCGTCAGAACGGAAAAAGCACCCCGCCATAACCGCCGAGGATGAGAAAAAGATAGATAAGAGCCAGAAGTGCATCATGTGCGGGGTCTGCAACTCGGAGTGCAACGCCCTGGAAATTGACAGTAAATTCATCGGACCCGCGGCCCTGGCAAAATCATGGAGGTTTGTCGGTGATGTACGCGACGATATGCCGAAAAAAAGGCTCTTCCCCCTTAGCGAGGTTCACGGCATGTGGGACTGCGTACGATGCTTTCACTGCACCGAATTCTGCCCCAAGGAAGTAGCGCCACTCCGCCAGATTGAAAAACTCCGGGAAAAGGCGGTTCGCAAGGGTATCCAGAACAACCACGGCGCAAAACACGTCCTTGCAATGGCCGATTCCGTAAGGCGCTTCGGACGTCTCGATGAGGCCGCCATGACTTACAAAACCCTCGGCTTTCTCCGCTCCATCGGGATGATACCCCTTGGCATAAAGATGGAATTTCACGGCAAGATGCCCAAACCCCTCCTCTTCGCCCAGATAAAAAACTTGGATGAGGTAAAAAAGATATTCGCCGAGTTAGAAGAAAAAAGGGACAAAAAAAATGACTGAAAATATCCGGAGATTAGCATGCCCTCTCTGAAATACGCCTATTACCCGGGTTGCGCCTCGCAGGAGATGACAAAAGAGGCGAACAACACCACGCGCCTGATCGCCTCGGAACTCGGCATCGAGCTTGTTGATATGCCAAAGGCCAACTGCTGTGGCGCGGGACTCATGTACGACTACGACTATGAGCTGGCCATAACCCTCAACGCAAGGATATTCGCCGAGGCCGAGTCAATGGGCCTTGACATCATGACCATATGCTCCACGTGCCTCATGGTCATGAGAACCGCTAACCGCGACCTCAAGAAGGACCCGAAACTCCTCGCCCGCACCAACGAGACCCTCGAAAAGGCCGGCCTCAGATACAGCGGAGACGTGGAGGTGACACAGCTTCTCTGGGTGCTCGCCCGCGACTACGGCCTTGAAAACCTTAAGAGCAAGGTCGTAAAGCCCCTCAACTGGCTAAAAGTGGCGCCCTTCTACGGTTGCCATACCCTGCGGCCATCAGACGCCCTTGGAGTAGACGACCCTGAGAACCCTCACACACTTGAAGACGTCATAAAGACCCTCGGCGCCGATGTGGTTGATTACAAAGACAAGACCAGGTGCTGCGGCTTTCAGGTTGACCTTGTTGCAGAGGATGTGGCCGTTGAGATGACGGGCAAGCGGTTACTGAACGCCAAGGATAAAGGCGCGCGATGCATGGTTACGCCCTGCCCCTTCTGTCACATTAACCTTGATAATTATCAGGGACTTGCCGAAAAAAAGACACTGAAGACCATATCGCTTCCCGTCTTCCACCTGCCTCAGCTCGTGGGGCTCGCCCTTGGCCTCGGCTCAAACCAGATGGGACTCGACCGACACCTCGTCTCCATGGAAGGCATCTACAGATAAGGGGCACCGGGGCCGGAATCATAACGGGCCGTGGTGTAACAAAATGGGCAGATATTACGGGAGGCATGGTGTTGGCATGGGCCTCTGTTACGGGGCCGGAATCATCAAGGGCCGTGATGCAACAAGGGGATGAGATGTTATGGGGCTGATCTTACGACTGCGGATTTTACGGGGCGGTTTGTAATTGGGATAGACGGTTACAAGCCTGCTTCCAAGGGGGCAGAAGTATTACGAATAGCCGAGGGGGCCGGGGGGAGTAAAAGCCAAGGGCCTTCGGAAAATGAAAAACCCCACATCCTCCATCTTTTCGCTCCAAGTTATTGCCCCCGGCCAATCTCTTGAGCGGATACAACTCTGTCTTCCCTATCCCCTCCCCTCGCCCATCAAGGCCGCTCAGTAGCAGGAGACGTTGAGTTCCTCCATCTTTCCAGTAACCATATAGACCACCCGCTCGGCGATATTGGTAACCCTGTCTGCCATCCTCTCAAGGTTGTGCGCCACCCATATGAGGTATGTAGCGCCCTGAATTATCGAGGGGTCCGATATCATCATGAGAAGCAACTCCCTGTATATCTGATCATAGAGGGCATCTACCTCGTCATCTTCATCGCATATCTTTCTCGCGGCCTTTTCATCTTTATCCTCAAAGGCCTTGATGCTCCTTGTGAGCATTCCGACGCCCTTTTCAGCCATGCGGGGGATATCGATAAGGGGCTTCACCATGGGCTCCTTGCCTATGGAGATACTTATCTTTGCAATGCCCTCGGCATGGTCCCCTATCCTCTCAAGGTCGGTTATGATGTTTATCACCGCCCCGAGCATACGCAGGTCCCTTGCCATTGGCTGCTGTGTGGCGATGAGCATCATGCATTTTTTCTCAATGGCAAAGCGCTTCTTGTTTATGAGCCTGTCGCCCTTTATGACCTTCTCCGAGGCCTTCAAATCCCTCTCTTTGAGTGCGTCAACGGACTTCAGTATGGCCGAGGACACCATCTCAGACATCTCCACAACATTCGCTTTTACCTCTTTGAGCGCCGCCCTGTAAACAACCCTTGTCATCTTACGCCTCCGCTTATCTTATTACATTAACCAAAACGGCCCGTTATGTAGCTCTCTGTCAGCTTTTTTTCCGGCGCCGTGAATATTATATTGGTCTTGTTGAACTCTATGAGCTCCCCCATCATGAAAAAACCCGTATACTCGGAAACCCTGGCCGCCTGCTGCATATTATGAGTAACCATGACTATGGTATAGTTCTCCTTTAATTCCGCGATAAGGTCCTCGATACTGCCCGTGGAAATAGGGTCGAGGGCCGAGCAGGGCTCGTCAAAGAGGATGGTCTCCGGCTCCACGGCTATGGCCCGCGCGATACAGAGCCTCTGCTGCTGGCCGCCCGAGAGGTCCTGCGATGATTTGAATATCCTGTCCTTTGTCTCCTCCCATAGCGAGGTGTCCTTCAAGGCCTTCTCCACCCTGCCGATAAGCTCGTTCTTGTTCTTTATGCCCTTCAGGCGCAGGCCAAAGGCGATGTTATCAAATATGGACATGGGAAATGGCGTAGGCTTCTGAAAAACCATGCCTACCGTGCTGCGCAAGATCATGAGGTCCGTCTCATTGGCAAGGATATTCTTCCCATCCATGACAATCTCACCCTCATAACGGTTGCCGTGATAGAGGTCATGCATCCTGTTGATACAGCGCAGGAATGTAGTCTTGCCGCACCCCGACGGCCCTATAAAGGCCGTAACAGAATTCTCGTGTATGGGCAGGCTTATACCCTTCAGGGCATGGACCCCGCCGGAATAGTAAAAATTAAGCCCCTTTACCTCTATCTTTATCTTGCTCTTCATCGCGCTCCGTACTTCCATCTTATGATAAACCTGCCGGTAAGTGTAAGGGCCAGTATGGCAAGGGCTATAAGCAGTGATGCGGCCCAGGCCTGAGCGTGCCATGATGCGTAGGGCCCCATGGCGTACTGGAATATGGTGACCGTAAGTGATGCCATGGACTCGTTCATGTTCGTTGAAAAATAGGGGCTGTTAAACGAGGTAAAGAGGAGCGGCGCCGTCTCGCCCACAATCCTTGAGATGGCAAGAAGCACACCCGTCAGTATGCCCGCCGAGGCCCCCCTGTAAGTGACCTTGAAGATAACCTTGTACGTGGGCGCGCCAAGGGCAAAGGCCGCCTCGCGAAGAGACCATGGCACCAGTTTCAGCATGTCCTCGGTGGTCCGCAGGACCACGGGCACCATTATCACCGCAAGGGCCACGGCGCCTGCCCAGCCGCTGAAGTGTCCGAAGGGTTTTACAAGCAGGGCATAGATGAATGTGCCCACCACTATGGAGGGCACGCTCACCATGGTATCGGAAAGCACGCTTATGATACGCGCGTAGGATTTACCCCTGCAGTACTCGGCTATGAAGGTGCCGCCGAGCAGCCCTATCGGCACGCCTATGAGGGTGGCCATGGAGACGATGAGGAACTGGCCGACTATGGCGTTTCTTAGCCCACCGCCCGCAATTCCTACGGGCGCGGGGTCATTAAAAAAGAGCCCCGGCCCAAGGGCGCTTATCCCGTTTATGATTACATCCATGAGGATAAAAATCAGCCAGAAAAAGCCCAGCGCCGTTGCCGCCACCGATAGCGAGAGCACGATAAAGCTCTTCATCTTGCGCATCTGCACAATCGTCATCTCATGCCCTCCTCTCTTTGCGCATTACAAAAATCCTTGCCCCTGCGAGCATGATAAAGCTGAAGATAAAGAGTATGAGGGCAAGAAGATATAGTGACGAGAGGTACATATCCGTGTCGGCCTCGGTGAATTCGTTGGCAAGGGTAACGGTAATGGTGGAGACCATGTCAAGGAGGGACCACGTTATCTTGTGCTCGCCGCCGAGGACAAAGGCAACGGCCATGGTCTCGCCCACGGCCCGCCCGAGGGAGAGAATAATGCCCCCGAGAACGCTTGTCTTGGAGTGGGGTATCACCACGTTCCTGATGACCTCCCACTTTGTGGCCCCAAGCCCATAAGCCGATTCCTTTACCACTGCGGGGGTAAGGTTAAAGGCGTCCCTTGATATGCTGGCCGTAAAGGGGATAATCATGATAGCCAGTATTATGGATGCCGTAAGTATGTCGATGCCAAGGGGCGTGCCCGCAAAAAGGATGTTAAAGAGTGGAAGCCTGCCGAAAGTGGCCTGCAGGGCCGGCTCAACATACCCGGCCATTATGGGCGTGAGGGTAAAGAGCCCCCACATGCCGTATACTATGCTCGGTATGGCGGCCAGCAGCTCTATGGCGGCGCCGGCGGGCCCCTTGAAAAATTTGGGAGATAGTTCCGTAATGAAGACGGCTATGCCTATGGCCACGGGCACGGCCATAATCATGGCCAGGGTCGTAATGAGCACCGTGCCGAAGAGGGCCGTGGCCCCTCCGAAGAGCTCCCTTACGGGATCCCAGTCCGTTGAGAATAAGAAACCGAAAAACCCGAACTTCCCGATGGCAAGGGTGGACTGCACGAAGAGGGTATAAAAAATACCGATAATCAAGGCTATTATCGATAAAGATGCCGCTCCGGTTAAGAGATAGACAAAGGTTCCCGCTATATCTTTATTGTTCTTAAGAGACAATTATATCCTCGTGGCGTCATTGTCTGCAAGACAGTCTGAGAGACCCCCTGCCTTATAACATATAATAAGGGGACGGCTTAGATTATTACATAACCGTCCCCTTATTCAACAAAAAATATGTATTTCTGACCCCAAAGGGCCTTGCTCAGTACAGACCTTGGCTCTTCCAGTATGCCCTTATCTTTGCCTTGAGCGAATTTGGAAGCGGAACATAGATAAGGTTTGTGGCCGTATCGTCGCCGTTATCAAAGGCCCAGTCATAAAACTTCACTACCTTTCTGTTCGTATCCTTCTTCTCTTTGGCCAGCAGTATGAAGGTGGCACCGGCTATGGGCCATGCGTTCTTTCCCGGCGCGTTTACGAGCCAGAGGTAAAAGTCCTTTCCCGCGTCGAAGTTGCCCGATGCTGCGGCGGATTTAAAGGTATCGAAGCTCGGGGCCACGAACCTTCCCGCGGCGTTCTTGAGCCGGACATAATTAAGGTTGTTCTGCTTGGCGTAGGCAAACTCCACGTAGCCTATGGAGCCCGAAACCCTCTTTACATAGTTGGCCACACCCTCGTTGCCCTTGCCGCCGATGCCTACGGGCCATTTAACGGCCTTTCCTGCCCCTACCTTGTCCTTCCACTCCTGACAGACTTTGGCCATGTAGGTGGTGTATATGGCCGTAGTGCCGGAACCATCGGAACGCCTTACAACGGTTATCTTCTTGTGACCGAGCTTGAGGCCCTTATTCAGGCCCGTTATCCTGTCGTCATTCCAGTAAGTGATGTCCCCGAGGAATATCTTGCAGAGCGCATTGGAATCAAGCCTCAAGGCGCCGGGCTTTACCCCTCTCATGTTTATGACAGGCACGACGCCGCCTATTACGGCCGGAAACTGCAGGAGCCTGTTTTTCTTCAGTTTGGCCGGTTTCAGGGGCGCGTCAGAGGCGCCGAACTCCACGGTCCTGCTCGCTATCTGCCTCTGGCCTCCGCCTGAGCCTATGGACTGGTAATTCAGCCTTATGCCCGTATCCTTGTTGTAGTTATATCCCCATGCCGAGTACACTGGATAAGGGAAAGAGGCCCCCGCTCCGTTGAGTATCTGGGCGGCATGCGCTCCTGTTGCGGTAAAAAGGCCTGCCGCTAAAAGAGACAATCCCATGGTTAGCAAACGCTTCATTTTTTCTCCTTACCTGGTTGAGAATTACTTGTTTTTTAAAGGCCTATCCTTACTATCCGCTATCTCTATCATCTATCCATCATCCGCCTTTATCGCACGGTTTTTGTAGAAGGGAGGGGGGGAGGATAGCCCCCCCCTCTGGAGGAAGAGCCCGCCGGGAGGGGGTAATGTATCCCTGGCGGTATTTACGGGAAAGGATCGGGGCTTCCCCGTAAACTCTTTGTAGACCCATTTAGAATACTAACTGGGTCTGAACGAATATCTCATTATTGTCTTTGCCGTCTATACCGTTAAGGTTCTCGCCTATCCTGTAGGTGACCTGCCCCTTTATATGATGGCCCTTTACAAAGTAATTGAGGCCAACGGAGCTGCGTCTCCACTTCTTGGCATAGTTGCTGGCGTCCTGACTCTGAAAGGCGGCCACAACCTCAAGCCTGTTGGCGAGGATCATATAACCACCCTCAAAGACATAGTTTTCAAGGGTTGTGGCTCCGTTCTTGTATATGCCGCCGGTGGCCCTGTTGTCAACTGTCTCCGCGCGAAATCTGTTATACTCGGCATCTACGGAGATACCCTTGAAACGTACAGCGCCGCTTACCTCAAGGCCTTCAACGTTATCGACATCCATTTTACTGCCGCCGCTTGTATCCTTGCCCTTGAGGTTGGTACGCGTATTGTTGTCATCATCGTTCTGCCATACGTAACCGCCTACATTCACAACGGCCTTGAGGGGACCCTTGGCAAGGTCGCCCTGGCTCATTGGAAGGTGACCAAGGGGGTGGAAACTTGCCCGTACGCCGGCCATGTAGCCCTGATTGAAGTCCGAGTTTCTGTTAATGGGGGTGTCAAAGTCAAGTTTGCTGGAATCGGGGTCAATGCTCGCTATGGCCAGCGATGCGCCGTAGGTTACCTTTTTCTCAAGAAGGGCACCTGTCAGATGTACGCCGGCGTTCCTCTCGGGAGAGCCGTAGTTATGGTCACCTACAAAGGTCCTCTCTACGAGCTGCTGTTTCTTCGAAGATGTAAGGTCTTCCTGCGAGAAACGGAAGTAGGCGTTGCCGAACTCTATCTTTATGTCGTGAGGACCTGAGTATCCTATGAAGGCGTCCTTGATGGCAATTTCATTACCGTCCTCGGACTCGCCCATATCCCACTGAAACTTACCCTTCCAGTTCTTTACCACGGTGCCCTCTATAAAGGGACGAAGACGTCTGAAAAATATCTTGTCCATTCCAGCCGGGTCCGTAGTCGAGGTCTGCATGTTCTGAAAGTGATACTGAAGCTGAATCCTGCCGCCAATCTTGACGTATTTGTCACCTTCATGATAAACGGTAATGCCTGAGGCATCGGCATTCTGTACTGCGCCGGTAAAGAGGATGACCAGTGCCATCAAAAATACCGAAAAACCAGCAAAAACCCTTTTAGTCATCATTTCTTCTCTTTTCATCTCTTCTCTTCCTCTCCTTTCAAGCTCTTTAGGGTTGTTATATGGCCGTTATGGCGACACCTTCGCTAAAAGTCCATCTCAGTGTATGTGCGAGAAATATGGGGCAATCCGTATAATCTTCCCTGGAGCAGTAATCATCAAGGTCTTCCATAACCGGAGTGTAAAGCGTTGGCGAGGCCTTGCAGAGCCTGTGAGTCTGACTGCCTTTCAGATAGGGACATTCCATATTTTCCTCCTTTGTTTTCTCTGTGTTTTGTTTTTTTTAATACCCTACACGTGCTTTGTTACAGAATTATGACAGGTCTGTTAAGTCAATGTGACAAAAGGTCCGCAGGCAAATTGAGATTGACATAAAGGCAGTTGATAAGTTAGGATACGGTTGTTTTCATTAAAAAAATCAAAAAAGGAGGCCTCTGGCATGGCCGTAAAAAAGACTACAAAAAAATCCACTTCCCTCTTGCGAAGCGCTAAAAAATACATCCCCGGAGGTGTAAACAGCCCTGTGAGGGCCTTCAGCGCCGTAGGCGGAAAGCCCCTGTTCATCAAAAAAGCCGGAGGCTCGAAGATAACTGACGCCGACGGCAACACCTACATTGACTACATAGGCTCATGGGGTCCCATGATAGTGGGACACGCCCACCCCGCGGTAGTAAAGGCCCTCACAAGAGCCATAGCGCGCGGCACGAGCTTCGGCGCCCCCACGGAACTTGAGGTAACTCTCGCGCGTATGACCATCGAGGCCTTTCCGTCCATGGATATGGTCCGCTTCGTAAGCTCTGGCACAGAGGCCACAATGAGCGCATTGAGGCTCGCGCGGGCCTATACGGGAAGAGACAAAATAGTAAAGTTCGAGGGCTGCTACCACGGGCACGGCGACAGCCTCCTTGTAAAGGCGGGCAGCGGCGCCGCCACCCTTGGCATCCCTTCGAGCCCGGGGGTACCAAAGAGCCTCGCTAAAAACACACTGAACGCAGTATATAACGACATCTCCTCTGTGGAAAGGCTCTTTAAAAAGGCCCCGGATTCCATAGCCTGCGTCATTGTGGAAGGCGTGCCCGGCAACATGGGCGTAGTCCTTCCAAAAGAGGGTTTCCTGTCGGCGCTGAAGAAACTCTGCCGCAGATACGGCGCCCTTCTTATCATGGACGAGGTTATGAGCGGGTTCAGGCTCTGCTACGGAGGGGCTCAGCAGGTCTTCAAGGTTGACCCGGATATAACGTGCCTTGGAAAGGTCATAGGGGGAGGACTGCCCGTAGGGGCCTTTGGAGGAAAACGTGAGATAATGGAGATGTTAGCCCCGCTGGGCCCTGTATATCAGGCCGGAACGCTCTCTGGCAACCCCATTGCCATGACGGCGGGCATAGAGACGCTTAAGATACTCAAGAGAAAGGGCTCCTACCCCAAGCTCCTTAAAAAGGCGAAGACCCTTACGGAGGGGATTAAAGAGGTGGCAGAAAGGGCCGGAGTGGAGTGCACGGTTACGGCGGCAGGCGCAATGTTCACCCTGTTTTTCAATAAAGAGCGGCCCATGGATTACGCCGGGGCCTGCGCCTGCGACCTGAAAAGGTTCTCCCGCTACTTTACTCGCATGCTGAAAGCCGGCGTCATGCTCCCGCCGTCGCAGTTCGAGGCCAACTTCATCGGCCTCGCGCATACAAACGAGGACATAGCAAAGACCCTCCATGCCGTTGAAAAGTGCATGAAACGCCTGTAAAGGGTGCGAGTGGGGCACAGGGGTCAACTCCAATGGCAGCTGACCCGTTTCCCTGCTGGTTTTCTTTGTCTTGGTTTCTTTTTTCCAAAGGAAAGTCTCGTAGGCCGGGTAGAGCGAAGCGAAACCCGGCAAAGCTAATGGGTTCAAAAAATGTGTTGGGTGACCTGCCTCACCCCAACCTACATAGCTAAATGAAGATAAAGAGGAGCAGCAGCACGCCCAACGCCACCCTGTAGATAACAAAAGGGGTCATTGACGCGTGGGTGATGAACTTCAGGAAGAGGTGAATCACAAGGTAAGCCGAGATAAAGGCAACGATAAAGCCCACGATAATGGCGGACCATGGCGTATCAAGGCCGGCCTTTACGAGTTTCAGCCCCTCCATGGAGCCAGCGAGAGCGCCCACTATTATGGAAAGAAGAAAAGAAAAACGCGCCGCGGCGCTCCTTGACAGTCCCGTAAAGAGCCCCGCGGTTATGGTTATCCCGGACCTGCTTGTGCCGGGTATGAGGGCTATTGCCTGAGCAATACCTATAAAGGCCACACTACCCCACCCCATGCCCGATATATCCCTTCTGCCGGGACGCCTGTCCGCTACAAAGAGTACCAGCCCCCATACAATGGAAGATAGGGCCACCACGGGGAGGCTACGGAGCCTTCCGGCTACGATATCATGGGCAAAAAATCCTGCCAGCCCCACGGGTATGGTGCCGAGGAGTATCATCCACGCGAGTCTGCCCTCGGCGTTGCCGCCGAGCCCCGACCGTCCCTTCCCCCGCCACCCGCGTCCCCGCCGCCTTCCCGGAAAAATACTCCTAAAAAAACCGCCTGCAAGCCCTATAATCTCACGCCTGAAATAGATGACCACGGCGAGCCAGGTGGCCGTATTCAGCGCCACGTCAAAAGCCAGGCCCTGGTCCGGCCAGTCCGTGAGCCTCGGGAGCAGTATGAGGTGCGCCGTAGAGGATATGGGGAGAAACTCCGTCACCCCCTGCACAAGGGCCAGTATAATGGCGTGAAAGATGTTCATGGTTGAGACGACCTGTCTTGAAAGGGTTTATCAGGCAAGGTTAAGGGGAAGGTCCCCGGGACTCTTAATCATGGCAGAAAGTACGCGCTTCGCGTAGCCCTCCTCAATAACAAGGCCCAGCCTGCCGGCACGTTTCAAGGCCTTTTTCACCATCTTGAGGCCCGCTTTAGAGTCGCTCTTGAAGATAATCTCACCCGTTGAGATAAGGCAATATATAAGCCCGCGCCTGTCGCCGGTCTCCTTAAAGAGGCCCTCGGCCTCGTGAAAATTCCGCAGGGCCGACTTATCGCGGCCAAGCATCTGACGGCTCGTGCCGTATGCCCACAGGGTATAGGCGTAACTGACCCTGTCTCCCATCTTTTTATAATGCAAGCGGGCTTTTTTAAAATACTCCATGGAACCGGCGTAATCGCCCATCATCCTTCTGGCGTTGGCCATGCCGCAATATGAGTAGGCCTTTCCAAAGGTATCACCAAGGGAAGAGAAGATGCGGTTTGCCTTTTTATAGAACCTGTAAGAGGCCTGTATATCGCCGCCAACCCGCGAGGCGCCGCCGAGGCCCGTAAGGCAGAACCCCACGCCTGTGCGGTCTCTTCTCGCCGAATACATGGCCTTTGCCTCTGTGAAATCCGCTATGGCGCCCTTGAGATTCCCCTTTAGCCGCCTTGCCCCGCCGCGCGACCAGAGCGTAAAGGCAATGGCCGGCCTATCCCCGCGATTTCTGTAAAACCGCAGGGCGTTGTTAAATATCTTCATGGCCTCGGACAATCTGCCCGTAGCGCGGTAGCAGAGGCCAAGCCCCATGAGCGCGTCCCGCGCACCGGAGGGGTCGGCCATGGCAAGGCACAACTTTTCGGCGTAACGGTAGCTCTGGGCGCTCTTCAAAAAATCACCTGTAAGGCGAAGGCAATCGCCGACGGCAAAGGAGCAGTCCAGCTTCAGGGCCCTGTCAGAGCCGGCAAGAGACCTCGCCTCGCCATAGAGCAGGGCCGCGGGGCCGAACTTTGAGCTCTGCCTCGCTTTATTTGCCAGCAAAAAGAGCCTTTGGGCCTCCCCGGTCCCTGCCCCCTTTGCATTCCTTGCCGCCTTATGCCCCATGAATTTTATAAACCCGCCTTGCGGGCCTTTTCAATAAGGGGAAAGCCAAGCTCTTCTCTTATCTTCAGGTACCCTGCGGCGCAGCCTCTCGCCAGGTTTCTTATCCGGCCTATAAAGGCCGTCCTCTCGGCCACGCTGATGGCCCCGCGCGCGTCGAGGAGGTTGAAGGTATGTGAGCACTTCAGGCAGAGGTCATAGGCCGGCAGTACAAGCTCATCTTCAAGGAGCCTCTGAGACTCTTTTTCATACATATCAAATAGATGGAAGAGCATATCCTTGTCGGCGGCATCGAAGTTGTAACGCGAGAACTCTATCTCCCCCGTAAGGTGAATATCCCCGTAATCAATATCCTTATTCCATTTGAGGGCAAAGACACTGTCCACGTCCTGAAGATACATGGCTATCCTCTCGATACCGTAGGTAATCTCCCCGGAGACGGGAGAGAGGTCCAGGCCTCCGGCCTGCTGAAAATATGTAAACTGCGTAATCTCCATGCCGTCGAGCCATACCTCCCACCCGAGGCCCCATGCCCCCAGCGTAGGCGATTCCCAGTCGTCCTCGACAAACCTTATATCATGCTCAAGGGGGTTGATGCCAAGGGCCTTGAGGCTGTCAAGGTATATGTCCTGTATGTTATCCGGCGAGGGCTTGAGTATTACCTGAAACTGGTAATAATGCTGGAGCCTGTTGGGGTTCTCGCCGTAACGCCCGTCCGTGGGCCGACGCGAAGGCTGAACATAGGCGGCCTTCCATGGCTCCGGGCCGAGTACCCTCAAAAAAGTCGCCGGATGAAAGGTTCCCGCCCCCATCTCCATATCATAGGGCTGTTTAAGAAGACAGCCCTGGTTGGCCCAGAACTTCTGTAAATTCAACACAAGGTCCTGAAGATACATCATCGCTATTTCACCTCTCTTTAAGAGACACTTATTTTTTTAAGAGAACAGTGCCTGCCTCATGTGGGCATTGGATAGAGATTCTTCATCTGTTCCATAAAGCTCTTGGTCTTGAGACCATGGCCAAGGCGTATCTTTATGAAGCTGTCCAGTATGGGCCCCGCCTCGCTGATAAAAGATGGTCCGGGCCTCAGCCTGTCGAGCTTATCCACGGCCATCCTCTGGGCGGCCTGAATGAACTTTGACGTGCCCACGCTAAGCCCCATGGAGCCCTCGCCCGTGAGCCGTCCAAGACAGTCGTAGCAGAGAAGGCCCCCACTGCGCGCGCAAAAACGGAGTTTCCCGCCTTTTTCAGGACCGGCCACCGCGCCCCCGCAGGATACGCAGTGCTCTAACCCCGGCATATAGCCAAGGATGGAGAGCAGTTTTACCTCATAAAACCTGCTCAGGAGAGTGGTATCTCCCCCGCGGTCCATGAAGGAGAGAAAATTAGAGAGCAAGTTGAAGACCTCGGGCAAAGAGAACCCCGGGCGCGTAAAGGCCCCGGTGAGCTCAAGGAGGTAACAGGCCGATGTGAAGCTCTCCACATCGCCTCTAAGGTTATCAAAACCATGAATAAGGGCCGCGTCCTCTACCCTTACGAGCTCGCTCTTTTCGCTGTAGTGAAAAAAAAGTTTTATGCACGAGGCGGGCTCAAGCCTGCCCACAAACCTCTTTCTGCTCCTCCTCGCACCCTTTGCTATACCCTTAACCTTGCCGAATTCCTTTGTGCAGAATGCGAGTATGCGGTCGGACTCGCCAAAGTCAAAGGAATCAAGGATAATCGCATCTGTAACGTAATGCCCTCTCTTCATAAAAACCCCATCTTGATGAAGACGGTGGCAAGCCCCAGGAAGCTGAGAAACCCCCCGATGTCCGTGCAGGTAGTGACGAAGATACCCGCTGATATGGCGGGGTCAACCTTGAGCCACTTCAGAAGCAGAGGTATGAAGGCCCCGCTGAACCCCGCTATAACGAGGTTGGCTATCATGGCGAGGAATATCAGCAGACCTACGGCCGGTCCGGCGCCAAGGAGATAGGCAATAACAGCGGCCCCCATGCCTATGAGCAGGCCGTTAAGAAAGCCCACCGTCACCTCCTTTAATAGTATCTTTTTAGCGTCCTTCAACTCAAGCTCACCAAGGGCGAGGCTTCGCACCAGCACCGTTATTGTCTGAGTGCCGGCGTTGCCGCCCATGCCGGCAACAACGGGCATGAGCACGGCCAGGATGACAAGCTTCTCAATGGTTCCGGCAAAGACCTTTACCACCGAGGCGGCCAGGAAGGCAGTTCCAAGGTTTACGATTAGCCACGGGATCCTCATCTTTATGGAACGGGCCGGAGGGTCCATGATCCTCTCCTCTTTGTTGAGGCCCGCCATGCGGTAAAAGTCCTCGTATATCTCCTCTTCTATAACATCTACTACATCGTCAACGGTAATCCTGCCCACAAGCACGCCCTGGCCGTCCACAACGGGCAGAGAGAGCAGGTCGTAACGCTCAAATAACCTTGCCACCTCTTCCTGGTCCACATCCGTTGTCACCTGTATGGGGTCGGCATCCATTATGCTGGAGATACGGACATCGGGGTCGCTGAGTATGAGCCGGGCAATCGGCAGGACACCTATAAGTTTTCCGCGGGCATCCACTACGAATATATTTGTTATATTCTCCATGCCGGCGCTCTTTTTCCGTATCTCCTCTATGCCGTGCTCTACGGTGGCATCGCCGGAAACAGAGACAAGCTCGGCCTGCATCTTTCCGCCTGCCGTGTCTTCGGGGTACACGAGGAGCCTCTGCACCTCTATGGATTCCTTTACATCTATGCCGTCAAGGACCTGCCTCGCGTCTTCGGCAGGAAGTTCCGAAATGATGTCGGCGGCGTCATCAGACTCCATCTCGTCCACGACCTTGATGAGACGCTCAGGCTTAAGGGTATCGAGGAGCTTCTGCCTCTGATGCTCATCCACATCAAGGAGGACCTCCGAGGCCATTACGTTTGTAAGGAGCTTGAAGAACTCCATGGCCTCCCTGTCATCAAGTCCCTTGAAAATCCTGCCCACATCAGAGGCATGAAGGTCCTTGACCAGTTTTTTTATGGCCTCGCTTTCACGCGCCCCGAGAAGGTCTTTGAACTCGTCTATATGAGTTTTTTTAATATCAGTGTTCATCGTTAATCATTGGCCTATCAAGGAAAAAAGGGCGGTCCATGTACCTGCTACCCTCACAGGAGAGAAAAGGGCCCGCCGCGGCCCCGCAGAGAGGGTTGCGGCTGAAGGAAAAGATTCAAATGCCCCTATCGACAAAAAAATCTTTTAAATGTTAAAAATTAACACAGACAAAAAAGGCAAGTCAACCTTAATTCAGGAAGACCTCGAAGGAATGGAATATAGGCAGAAGATTATCTTACGACAAGGACAGGCCCGGTGGCGGCCCGTAGCACATACTCTGCCGTACTGCCAAGCACCAGCTCAACTACCCGTGACCTGTGGGTGGCGCCCATGAAGAGCATATCGTGGCCCGCGTCTTTATAGTATCTCTCTATCTCCACGGGGGCCTCGCCCTTGAGCTCCTTGAATGCGCCTTTGATATCATATGATTTCAGGTAATCCATGGCATCGACAAGGTGCTCGTCGGCCTCTCCCGCCGAGCCTACGGAGGCCACGGTAAGCCTTTTGCCGCTCACCTTTGCGAACTCCGCCGCGATACGCATGGCATCGCCTGCGTTCTCACTGCCATCGTAGATAAGCAGGGGGTTCTTAACTGGGCTGAACTCCCGGGGGGCGATAAATACAGGCGTATGGCTTCTCCGTACCACACCCTCGGCCACGGAACCGAGCATGCCCGTATCAAAATCCTCACTGTCACCCTTTCTGCCTATGACAAGCAGGTCCGTAAGGCTCGCGCTCCTGCATAGCTCCTTGGCTACAATGCCCGTGGTTATGAAGGTTTCCGCGCTTATTGCCGCCCCATCGCACCGCTCTTTGAACTCCGCGAGTATATCCTCGCCGCGATGCTCAAGCGTTTCTTTCATCTTCTCTGAAAAATTAACAAAGGGCTCTAAACCCACAGAGGCCGAGAGGTCGTAAAAAAAGGGGCCTTCAAGCAAGACCCTGTCAACCACGAAGAGACCCGTCAGGGTAGACTTGAACCTCTTTGCCAGCCATAGGGCATATTCCGCGGCGGCGGCGCTGTTGTTAGAGCCGTCCTGGCCTACGAGTATCTTCTTAATCATAATAACACCGGTTTGGCGGAAGGCATGGACCTCACCTGAATATCCCTGTCCTTCAGGACAACCTTGAAGAGGTCTCCTTCCTTCCATTTAAGGGTTAAGGGAACCTTTACCTTCTCATCTATGTGTCTCTTAAGAAACCTCGCGCCGTATTTCTTGCTGTAGCCCGACTCTACAAGGGCCTCCACGGCATCGTCATCTACGCTGAGGTCCTTGCCAAACTCCCTGAGGCTCTCCCTGATGCCGCTGATATACCGTAAAGAGAGCTCGTGCACCTCCTCGCGCGTTAGCGGCGAAAAGACTATTATATCATCAATGCGGTTAAGATACTCGGGCGAGAATGTATTTTCAAGGTCCTTCATGATGTCCTTCTTAAGGGCCTTTACGCTCTGCCCCTCGGGCATGAAACCCAGGGGTCTTACGTATTTTTTGAAGATGTCGGCGCCTATGTTGCTGGTCATTATGATGACCGTATCGCTGAAATAGACCCTCCTGCCCCGCCCGTCCGTAAGCCAGCCCTCGTCAAAGACCTGGAGAAAGAGGTTCAGCACATAGGGGTGCGCCTTTTCCACCTCGTCGAGGAGGACCACGGAATAGGGGTTTTCACGCACGGGGTTCGTAAGCAGGCCGCCGCGCTCCGAGCCCACTATGCCGCGCGGCATGCCGAGGAGCTTGTCAACGGCAAGGCCGCCGTCTTTGTACTCGCTCATGTCAAGGCGTATCATCTTCTTTTCATCGCCGAAGAGAAACCGGGCAAGCGAACGCGCCAGCTCCGTCTTTCCCACGCCCGTAGGCCCTAAAAAGAGAAGCACCCCGTCGGGACGGGCGTAGTTTTCCTTTAACGGCCCCTTGTTCAGACGGAGCCTACGGGAAAGGGCGCTAATGGCCTCTCCCTGCCCCACAAGCCTGCCCGAGAGAAACCTCTCCATATCCCTGAAACGCGTCGTAGTGTCCCGGAATATCATGTCCTCGGGTATCTTTGTCTCCTGTGAGATGACCTCTATGACATCAGAGGCCCCAACGGGCTCGCCGGGCCGGTTTATCTCCACCTTTACGCAGGCCGTGTCAAGCCAGCCTATGACCTTATCTGGCATCTTGAGGCTACGCATATACCTCTTGCTCATCTCAAGGGCCGTATCAATGGCAACATCATCTATGGCCACGGAATAGTTCTTTTCCAGCCTCTTCCGTATGCCGTAAAGAATCTTCTTTGTCTCGTCTACGGTAGGCTCCTCGATGTTCACAAGGCGAAAGCGTCTTGCCAGGGCCTCGTCCTCGGCTATGAACTCCTTGTACTCCGAGAGCGTCGTGGCCCCTATTATCTGCACCTCGCCCCTTGCGAGGGTGGATTTAAGAATATTGGCCGCGTCTGACGGCACACCCATGGCGCTGCCCGCCCCTATGAGAGTATGGGCCTCGTCTACGAAGAATATTATGTTCTTTCTCTCTTTAATCTCTTTTATTATTTTCTCGATCCTGTCCTCGAACATGCCTCGGAAGATGGTGCCCGCCACAATGGAGTTCATCTGTATGTTGACGATATGCTTGTCTCTAAGCCGCTTGGGAACGCTCTCCGGAGATGTCTCTATGCGTCTGGCGAGCCCCTCCACAACCGCGGTTTTACCCACGCCGGGCTCTCCGACGACCATGACGGAGTTGGAGCGCTCCACGTGGCAGAGTATCTCGATTACCTCGTCTATCTCCTTGTCTCTTCCTATTATAAGGGGAAGCTTGTCAAGACGGGCAAGTTTATTGAGATTTACGGCAAAGTGCTTGAGATTGGGAGGGAGTTCGTACTTTTTAAGGAGCTCTTCTTTCAGCTCTTCTTTACTGCGCACCTTCACGGATATACGGCGCATCACATAATCACGGTCAAGTCCGAAGCTCCTGAAGACCTTTGCGGGAAGGCTGTTGTTTTCCTGAAAGATGGCGATGAAAAGGTCCGTGGGGGTTATCTCTTCCC
>CAZMKZ010000013.1:0-38911 GCA_964567185.1 uncultured Thermodesulfobacteriota bacterium | reverse complement strand
TATGGTGCCGAAGGGGGGACTCGAACCCCCATGGGCGTGAGCCCACTAGATCCTGAATCTAGCGCGTCTACCAATTCCGCCACTTCGGCCTGCAGGGATAACGGGAATTTGCCCCACGCGGCAGATATAAAAAACCTTGAGCCACGCGGTCTTTCAGTATATATTTAACTCATATGCTCCGCTGGGAACCCTTATGAGAGAAGCGGCCGTATCTACGGCCATGCCGCGGCGGGCAGGATATTCATAACCTTTTAAAGACAGGCCCTTATTCAATAAAAAATATTCTCACACAGGGGTGGGTAAGTCAAGGAGGATTTCATGGCCCGCGCGAGACAGCTCCCCTGAGAGCCAGGATACCGGGACTGCGGAGCCGCCCGAAAAGGGGCGGTAAGTCCCTGGCCGCAAACGCGGCCTGACCCTGATTTAACGCCATACGGCAGGAGACTTTATCCACGATGATTACACACATAGTGCTCTTTAAACTCAAGGACAGAAACGAAAAGAATACAGCAGAGGCCCTGAGCCTCCTCCGGGGGCTGGATGGTAAGATACCCGCCCTCAGGGGGCTAACTGTGGGCGAGGACGTCTCTCGCGCCGGCAGGTCCTATGATCTCGGCATTATCACCCGCTTTGACGACCTTGCCGGGCTTGAGACTTACAGAGCAGACCCGGTGCACGTAGTTGCGGCCAAACGTCTGAACGAGATATGCTCGTCCATCGTGGCCCTTGATTTTGAGGAGAACCAAATTGAGCAAATGTAAGGATGTATCTGATAGCGCCGTAGTGGGCTTCATGGAGGAGATGAACCAAAAGCTCTCCAAGCCCGTTTCCATGCGGGAGCTTATCAAGGTCTTTTGCGTGCCAACGGAGAAAAAGGGCAAGTTCAAGGCCCGCATAAGGCGTATGGTGGACCAGGGCGTCCTTGTAAGGGTGCGCGGGGGCAGGTACGGGCTTGCCGCGAAGATGAACCTCGTTACAGGCGCGCTGCAGTGCCACGCCGATGGTTTTGGTTTTGTCATCCCCGAGAAAAAGGGCGAGGCCGGGGTGGAGGAGGCCGATGTATTCATCGGGCGAAGGCGCTTTGCCGGGGCCATGCACGGCGATACCGTGGTGGCGCGCGTCGAGGGCGTCAAGGAGGGCGGAAAACGGGAAGGCCGGATTATAAGGGTCCTCAAGAGGGCAAACAAGACCCTTGTGGGCACCATGCACCGGGAAAAAACGCTCTGCGAGTTCGTCCCTTCCGAGGAAAGGATAATAGACAGGATTATAATACCCGAGGGCTGTGCAAGGAAGGCCCGCGACGGCGTAATGGTAGAGGTGGAGATTACGACGTGGCCTACCAAGCGCTCTTCGGCCATTGGCCGCGTTATCGAGATACTGGGCGACCCCGACGACCCCGACGTCGAGGCCGCGATGATACTCAAGAAATACGGTCTCTCCTCGCATTTTGGCCGCGCTGTCATGGAAGAGGCAAAGGCCCTTGCCAATGCCGTAGGCGAGGAAGAAATAACGGGCCGTAGAGACCTCCGTGAGATGACCATCGTCACCATAGACGGCGAGACCGCCAAGGATTTTGACGACGCCGTGGGCATCGAGAGGCTTGCCGGCCACGGATACCGCCTCTTTGTATCCATAGCCGATGTGAGCCACTATGTGAGAGAAGGCGGGGTCCTTGACGAAGAGGCCCTGCGCCGCGGCACGAGCGTTTATTTTCCCGACCGCTGCGTGCCCATGCTCCCCGAGTCCCTCTCTAACGGCATATGCAGCCTGCGGCCGGACGAGGTGCGCCTTACCATGACGGCGGAGCTCGATTTTGACGGAAGCGGCAATGTGACGGGTAAAAAGTTTTACAGGAGCGTCATCAGGAGCAAGAGGCGTCTCACCTATACAGAGGTAAAGGACGCCCTCGCCGACGGCGGTGGAAAAAAGACCGCCTCGTTGATGAGCGAGCTTGAGCTCATGAGGGAGCTTGCCGAAAAGCTCACGAAAAAGAGGATTGAGCACGGGTCCATAGATTTTGACCTCCCCGAACCTCAGATAATAATAGACATAGAGGGGCGCGTAGAGGACATAGTCCGCTCGGAGAGAAATATCGCCCACAGGATAATAGAGGAGTTCATGCTCGCGGCCAACAGGGCCGTTGCCGAGGAGTTCACCAGAGGCAAACTGCCCTTTATATACCGCGTACACGATGTGCCGGACCAGGATACCATAGATTCATTCAGGGAGTTTATCGCCGAGTTCGGGCTCACCATGGACAGGGAAGCCAGCGGGCCGCGTTCTTTTCAGAAGGTGCTCACCGCGGTAAGCGGCAGGCCCGAAGAAAAACTCATTACGCATATGCTGCTGCGGTCCATGAAGCAGGCCGTGTACAGCGAGCGCCGGGCCGGCCACTTCGGCCTCGGCTTCAAGGATTACACGCACTTTACCTCTCCCATCAGAAGGTATCCCGACCTCGTTGTCCACAGGCTCCTGAAGCTCCTCATAGAGGGCAAATACTCCAAAAAAGAGCAGGACCGCATGGCCCTCTCACTGCCGGAGACGGCGCGGCTTACCTCGGCCATGGAACGAAAGGCCATGGAGGCCGAGCGTGAGATTGTGGACCTTAAGAAGGTGCAGTTCATGCAGGACAAGACGGGCGAGGAGTACGCCGGCATTGTCTCCGGCGTGACCAGTTTCGGCCTTTTTGTAGAGCTTGAGGAATATTTTGTCGAGGGGCTGGTTCATGTCTCCTCACTCCTTGACGATTATTATATATATGACGAAAAAAAGCATATGCTGAGAGGAGAGAAGACGAAAAAGGCCTTCCGCGTCGGCGTCGGCGTAAAGGTGAGGATAGAGAGGGTGGACCTCGGCAGGCGGCGCATAGACTTAAGCCTCGTTAGTGAGCAAAAAAGGCGGGGCAGGAGACGCAGGAGATGAAGACCCTGAGGGCGCACCTTGCCTACAGGAACATAAAGAGGCTTCGCTATATAGTGGGCGTGCTCCTGAAGCACGGCTTTGCGCCGCTAATGGAGAGGCTGCACATGACGCGCCTTATTTCCATCCCCGCGAGGCTGGCCGTGAGGCGCAAGTCCCGTGCAAAAGAGTCTCTTACCGAACCCGTGCGCCTGCGCCTCGCCCTTGAGGAACTTGGCCCCACCTTCATAAAGGCGGGGCAGATTCTATCCACCCGGCCCGACATCCTGCCCGATGAGTACATCAAGGAGTTGCTGAAACTTCAGGACAGCATACCGCCCGTACCCTTTGGCGAGGCCATGCGGGTCCTGGAAGGTGAGCTCGGAAAACCATGGGGCGAACTCTTTCGGAGTATAGAAAAAATACCCGTTGCCGCGGCCTCCATAGCGCAGGTACATAAGGCCGTAACCCTTTCCGGCCGTGATGTGGTCATCAAGATTCAGAGGCCCGGCATAGAAAAGACCATTGCCACGGATATCTCCATCCTCAAGTACCTTGCCGGCCTCCTTGAGCGCCACGCGCCTGAAAGCAGACCCTATGACCCCGTTGGCGTGACAGAGGAGCTCTCCCTTATTATACATAAGGAGCTTAACTTCAACCTTGAGGCCAGCTTTACCGAGAAGTTCAGGGAAAACTTCCGCGACGACGCCCGTGTGGAGGTGCCGGGGGTCTTCTGGGACTTGAGCGCCACCCGGGTGCTCACCATGGAGAGGGTGCACGGCGTAAAGGTAGACCAGGTGGATGAACTCAAGGAGCGCGGCATTGATAGCGGGAAGGTAGCGAGCGTCCTCATGGACGTCTTTTTCAAGTCTGTCTTCGAGTTCGGCCTTTTTCACGGTGACCTCCATCCAGGCAATATCTTCGTCATAAACAATGAGAAGATAGCCTTTGTTGATTTCGGCATGGTGGGCCGTGTAGACCGCGTCATGCGCCGCGACCTTGCGGATGTCCTCATCAGCCTTATAAAAGAGGACTACGATGCGATTACAAAGGTATACCTCAGGATGGGGATACTGCCTGAAAATATTGACAGGGCGCGCTTTAAGAGGGAATACGCCGATGCCCTCGTAAATTATCTTGGCAGGCCCGCAATGAACGCGCGCTTTGGCGAGCTCCTCATGGATTATGTAAGGCTTGCCGCCTCTCATCACATAAGGCTGCCGCGGGAATTTATCCTCTTCGATAAATGCATCATCGAGCTTGAGGGGCTTATGAGGATTCTCGCTCCCTCCACCAACATCGTTGAGGCGAGCGAGCCTTATGCAAAGAAACTCCTTAAAAAGCGGCTGGACCCCCGCCTTGTAATGGAAGATACGCTAACAACGCTCGGTGATTACAATGAGTTGCTCCGGGAGTTTCCCGGAAGGGCCGAGTCCATCATGGCGGAGATGGCCGAGGGCCGGCTGAGGATAGAGTTTCTTCACAGGGGACTTGACAACTTCATGAGCGAGATGGACAGGGCCTCGAACCGCCTGACCTTCGGCCTCATCATAGCGGCGCTGGTCATAGCCTCGGCCCTTGTAATAACCTCGGGTGTAAAACCCTCCATATTAGGGTACCCGGCCTTTGGCATACTGGGTTTTTTAGTGGCCTCGGGGCTCGGGTTCTGGCTCGTCATTCAGATATTAAGGTCCGGTAAACTATAATCATCCTCCACAGGCGCTGGCTTTAGATGAAGGTCATAAGACAGGAATCTTCTTTTAAGAGCAGGACCCCTCCTGTAATAACGCTTGGAAACTTCGACGGCATACACCTTGGCCATCAGAAGATATTGGCGAGTGTCATAAAGAGGGCGCAAAGGCTTGGCGCTCCAAGCCTTGTGTACACCTTTGACCCCCATCCCCTGAAGGTGGTGGCCCCGCACAAGTGCCCGCCCCTTATCGTGGGCCTTGAGGACAAGAAGGCCCTTATAGAGGCCGCGGGCATAGAGTACCTCGTCTTCGCCCGCTTCACGCAGGAGCTTGCCGCCACGGCCCCGGAGGAGTTTGCCAGGGAGGTCATTGTGCGGCGCCTCGGGGCCGTAGAGGTCCTTGTGGGAGAGAATTTTTCTTTTGGCAGGGGCAGGAGCGGAGGCGTGGGCAGGCTGAAGGAGCTTGGCAGGGATATGGGTTTTGTCGTCCGTGCCGTGCCCCCATGCACAAGGGGCGGGCAGATGGTGAGCAGCTCCAGAATACGGGCCCTGATATGCGATGGCAAGGTCAAAAAGGCGGCCTCCCTGCTTGGAAGGCCCTTCTTCATACGGGGCCGCGTGGTCTCAGGCGACTCGCTGGGTAGAACATTGGGCTTTCCTACGGCCAATATCGAGCCTGCAGGTGAGCTTATCCCCCTTGACGGCGTATACGCCGTGATGACCACTCTTCAGGGCGCCCGTTACAAGGGCATGGTCAACATAGGCAGGGGGCCGACCTTCAAGGGTAAGAGCAGGAAGATAGAGGTCCATATACTGGGGTTTAAAGGGGATTTATACGGTGAGGATATTTCCGTGGAGTTCATGAAAAGGCTCCGCAACGAAAAGGCCTTCTGTGACGGCGATGCCCTCATAAGGCAGATTAAGCGGGACAGGGAACGGGTGGAAAAGGTTCTCGCGGATGTGAAGGTTTCATGAAGATAACAACTGCGACAAAAATTCTTGGCATATTCGGCGACCCTGTAAGCCACTCCAAATCCCCTGTCATGCAGGGTGCGGCGCTCCGCGCCCTTGAGATTGACATGGTTTACCTTGCCTTCAGGGTCGCGCCGGCCGACCTTGGCCGTGCCGTGGAGGCCATACGGACGCTGGGGCTGCGGGGCGTGAATATCACCATACCGCACAAGGAGCGGGTCATGGGGTTTCTTGACGACCTCGATGATACGGCCCGCGCCCTTGGCGCGGTAAATACCATAGTCAACAACAACGGAACCCTCAAGGGTTATAATACCGATGCCGTGGGTTATATATGGAGCCTTGAGGCTGAGACGGGCTTTGCCCCGCGGGGGCGCACGGCCCTTATCGTTGGGGCAGGCGGGGCGGCCCGCGCCGTGGTCTATGGCCTTGCCTCGGGCGGGGCGCGCCGTATCATCATTGCCAACCGGACTATTGCCCGTGCAGAGGCCCTCGCTGAAGAATTAGGGGCGGTATGCCCGGGTGTGGAGATTGAGGCCGTCTCCCTTGATAGTGAAGATATGGAGGGTCATCTTAAAGAAGCCGACTTGCTCGTAAATGCCACCTCCCTCGGCATGGAAGGAAGGGGCCGGATTGAACTGCCCCTCGAAGCCCTCAATAGCAGGGCCGTTGTCTCGGATATCGTCTATACGCCCATGGAGACAGAGTTGCTGAAAAAGGCCCGTGTGCTCGGCCTTGCCACTCATGGCGGCCTCGGCATGCTCGTCGGGCAGGGCGCGAAGAGTTTTGAGATATGGACGGGTAAAAAGGCCCCCATTGAGGTGATGAAAAGCGCCGCCCTGGAGGCCCTGGGCCTCAAGACCCCTTGAGTATGAAGATAATATTTCTTGCCGACGCCCATCTTAAGGGCGAGGGCGAACCCGCCGAGATAGAGATCATAAAGTTCCTCGATAGTTTGAAGGGTGTGGACTGCCTCGTGATTCTGGGAGACCTCTTCGACTTCTGGATAGCGCGCAACTCTGTTGCGCGCGCCCGCCATCAGTCTGTGCTCACGGCCCTTAAAAGGGTTAGCGGGCAGGGCACGCGGATTATCTACGTAGAGGGCAACCACGATTTTTCCATGGGCAGTTTTTTTACTGAAGAGCTTGGGGCCACTGTTGTGGAAGCCGAGGCCCTCCTTACACTTGACAAGAAAAAATTCTATCTCTCTCACGGCGATACCGTTGATATGACGGATGGGTACCGACGGTGGCGCGGCTTTTTGCGCTCGCCGCTTTTTTCATTTTTGACCATGGTACTGCCGTCAAGTGTTGTCTGGTCAATCGCCGCGCGGCTCTCAGACCGGAGCAGGTCATATGATACAAAAGGCCCGGCCCTCGACGGACAACTTCGGGAGTACGCAAAAAAGAAACTTGCCGAGGGCGCGGATTTTGCCGTCATGGCGCATTCACATCTGGCCGGTGTCCATGAAGTCGGCAGGGGGACCTACGCCAACCCCGGGGGGTGGCAGGGCGAGAGGACGTACCTGCTGTATGAGAAGGGGAAGATAAAAGTAAAAAAATATGGGGGGACGTGAATAAAGATGTTGGGTTTCGCTTCCGCTCTACCCAACCTACCAGGCTGTTCTACCTTCGAGGAGTATGTGAAGAAGGATAAGGAACATTTAAATAATAATGAGGGTAGCTTCGTAGGGTGGGCACTGCCCACCATTTCTTGCAATAAAATCCCCCCCAAAAGAAAAAAGGGGGCTTTCGCCCCCCCCTTTTTCTTCATATAGTGTTTTAAGGGCAACTCCTCTACCCCTTACTCCCCCTGCCAGATAACCTTCCCAATAAAAAACGGCCCCATCTTCTCGATATACGTAGAGGTCTGCACTGTCTTTCTCATGGTCTCCACGAGGCGCGATAGCGGGAATAAATCCTTTCCGATAAGGGCTATGGTGAAGTCATTATCGTTCCTGTCAAGACCGAAGGAGGCGAGCCTCACGTCGTGCCCGAGGTCGGCCTGACCAAAGGCGCGTCCGATGATGCCGTGCTCTCTTAAGATTGTGCCCTGCTCACGTGGGGGCAGTAGCGCGAACTCGCCCTTGCGCCTAAGTGGGTACCAGACGGCCCAGGGCCACTCTTTTGTCTTGACCACCCGTTTTGAGCGATGAATGAGCCAGTCCTCAAGGTTCTCTTCATGGCCAAGGGCATAGGTCCTGCCGAGCATGGTGTTTCTCGGCCTCGGCGTTAGCCCGGCAAAGGCCCCGGTGGATAATACCGCCCGCAGTTCATTGGTAAAAAAAGCGGGGTCCTCGCTCATGGTAAGGAGCCCGATGCCCTGCGGGTCGTTGATGTCCGCGTATAAGACGGCGTCTTCCATGCCGGCGTTTTTAAGTTGCGCGATGAGGGGGGTTGAGTCGGGGCACCCCGTGAAGACGAGGAGCTGAATGAAGAGCCTTTTGTCAAGGCTCTGTCGCAGTCCGTCCTTTACAGCGCCTTTTTCACTGGTATCCGTAAGTTTTTCCATGTCCATATCCATATGTCTCCGCCTTTATCTTGAGAAAAAGATTCCGGGGCGAGGAAGCCTCATCCCGGAATAGTTTTTTTTATCTGATGGGTTACGTTTCGTTTACCCATACTGCAGATCTTTTTTATTATGGCAGGGCCCCGCGCCGCCCGCCCAACTTGTTATGTATGGACCTCTATCCCCTTACTGTCCCACTTGCCCCTAATCGGCCCATTAGCCTTAGCCGGCGGCCCGTTTCTTTTTGGCCTCATTGGCCTCTTTTGCGGCCTCCGACGGCTCGTATGTGCAGAAGGGCTCTTCTTCGAGGTAGTCTCCTGTAAAGGCAAATGCCCTTGCGCGGCAACCGCCGCATACGCTTTTATACTCGCAGTACCCGCACCGGCCCTTGTAGTCGTCCCAGGCGCGCATCTCTTTAAAGACCTTTGATGTGTCCCAGATTTCGCTGAAGGGCTGCTTACGGATATCTCCGCATTCTTCTTCGAGAAAGCCGCATATCTGCACCTTGCCCGTGTGGGAGATAAAGGCAAAGGATTGCCCGCCCATACAGCCCTTGCTCATGGCGTCGAGGCCGTGGGTCTCGCGTGTTACCTGTTTGCCCTTTGCCTTCTCACCCTGACGGAATATCCTGTAATAATGGGGCGCGCAGGTGGGTTTGAACTGTATCGGCACCACGTCCCTCATCTCATAGAACCATGTAAGGGTCTTCTCGTAGTCCTCGGGGGAGATTTCCTGGTCCTGCAGGGCCTTGCCCCTGCCAGTGGGCACAAGAAGGAATGGGTGATGCGCCTTGGCGCCAAGGCTTATTACGAGCTTTAGTATATCCGGGAGTTCCTTGAGGTTGTGCTGAGTAATCGTGGTGTTGACCTGAAACTCAAGCCCCACCTTCTTGGAGTTCTCAATGGCCTTCATGACGGTGTCAAAGGCGCCCTCAACGCGGCGGAAGGCGTCGTGGGTCTCGGCAGTGGCCCCGTCTATGGAGTAGCTCACGCGCTGAATGCCCGCGTCCAGAATTTTCTGTGCCGTCTCCTCGGTGACGTAGGTGCCGCAGGGGGCCATGACCATGCGCAGCCCAAGGTCTGTGCCGTACCTTGCCAGCTCGAAGATGTCGTCGCGCAACATGGGCTCGCCGCCCGTCATTATTATGATGGGATTTGAAAAAGATGCCACATTATCAAGAAAGGCCTTGCACTCGGCGGTGTTAAGCTCGTCTTTATATTTGCCGAAACGCGCCGCGGCACGGCAATGAACGCAGTTGAGGTTACAGGTACGCGTCATCTCCCATGCTATGAGCCTTGGGAGCCATTTTCTGCCCCCTGATTTATCGGTGGCACCGTCATGACCGTCACGGCTTCCCGGATGACCGCCGGGGTGTCCGCCGTGGCCGCCCCCCGGGTGTCCCCCTCCGGGATGGCCCCCGTGCCCTCCATGTCCCCCTGCTTTACTTCCCTGCATAACCTGCTCTCCTTATCTGAAATTACAGCCTTGAAGGCGTTTTTTTATAATTACTCTTTATATTTTACCATAAAAATGCGCTTTTGGCCTGAAACCTTTGATTCCGAGCGACTTAGCCCAGGCTCTTTGCCGCCTCTCTGGCAAAGTAGGTAAGTATCATCTCCGCGCCGGCGCGTTTGATGGAGATAAGGCTCTCCATCATGGCGGCCTCGCCGTCGAGCCAGCCCCTCTCTGCCGCGGCCTTTATCATGGAGTACTCGCCGCTTACGTTATAGGCGGCCATGGGGTAACCGTAGGCGTCTTTTACGCGCCGGATTATGTCAAGGTACGGTAGTGCGGGCTTTACCATGATGATATCGGCGCCCTCGTCGATATCAAGGCCCGCTTCGCGGATGGCCTCCTCTGCGTTGGCCGGGTCCATCTGGTAGGATTTTCTATCGCCGAACTGCGGCGGAGACTCAGCGGCGTCCCTGAATGGGCCGTAAAAGGCGCTTGAGTACTTCACGGCATAGCTCATTATGGGAATCTTGCCAAAACCGTTCTCATCAAGGGTCTTTCTTATGGCCCCCACCCTGCCGTCCATCATGTCCGAGGGGGCGACGATATCGGCTCCGGCCCTTGCGTGGCTCAGGGCCTCGTCGGAGAGGAGGGCGAGAGTGGCGTCGTTGTCCACGTCGCCGTCCTTGATGATGCCGCAGTGACCATGCGAGGTGTACTCGCACATGCAGACATCGGTTATTACAAGCAATTCCGGGGCGGCGTCCTTAATGGCCTTAATTGCCTCCTGCACTGGACCCGCGGGGTCGGTGGCGCTGGAGCCCACTTCGTCCTTTTCTTCCGGTATACCGAAGAGTATGACGGCGGGGATGCCCAGTGATTTTATCTCCTTTGCCTCTACTGCGAGGTTGTCAACGGAGTACTGAAAATGGCCGGGCATGGAGGAGATGGGATTTTTAATACCCTTACCGTAACTGACAAAGAGGGGCAGTATAAAGTCCAGAGGAGATAGATGCGTCTCTCGAATCATGCCCCTCATGGTCTTGGAGCTTCGTAGCCTTCTGGGCCTGTACCGTGGAAAATCCATGTTTTCGCCTCACTCTGTTTTGATGTTGTGGTTTTGATGGGTTGTGCTGCGCGGAACCCATCCTTGCATATTGGTTTTCTTTGAGAGACTTTCTTTCGTAGCGGAGTCAATTTGTAATCTACGATACTCCCTGAATCCAGCGGGGGAGAGCAACCCTATTGAAAAACCTTCTTTTTTCCATAAAGAAAGTAAGAGGGTAATTATTCCCCCGAAGGGGGGTTTTTATAATATTCAGCGATGGCCTCTGCCAGCGCCGGTATTGTATAGTTCCTCGGCATGATGTCTACCGTAAGCCCCTGCTTTTTTGCCGTATCCGCCGTAATGGGGCCTATGCAGGCCACGCGAGTAACCCGATTCAGGTCCATTGCCTCGTTTTTCTTAAAGAACCTCATGAAGTTCGTAACCGTGGACGAGGAGGTAAAGGTAATGGTATCTATCTCGCCATTGAAAAGCCTTTCTTTCATCTCTGCCGCCTTTTTCCGCGGCCTCACCGTGCGGTAGGCGGGCAGTACGTCGATTGTGCCGCCAAGCTCCCTTATTGTATCGGGAAGTATCTCCCTTGCTTCAAGGGCCCTTGGCAGTATAAACCTCTTGCCTTTTATGCCCTCTGCGCCAAGGGCTTCCAATATGGCCTCGGCCCTGAAGACCTTTGGCGTCATATCGACTCTGATATTCAGCTCCCTTATGGCGCGCGCCGTTCTCGGGCCTATGGCGCATATCCGCACCCCTTTAAGTTCGCGCAGGTCTTTATTGAGGTCCGTGAGTCTTTCGAAAAAATACCTGACCCCGTTTACGCTCGTAAAGATGGCCCAGTCATAGGTTGAAAGCCTCTTTATACCGTGGTCAAGGGGTTTCCAGCTCGGCGGCGGCCCTGTCCTTATGGTGGGGTAGCCGATGGGTATGGCCCCGTACTTTTCAAGAATATCCGTAAACTCCCCGGCCTGCTCCTGTGCCCGTGTCACAAGGACGGTACGTCCGAAAAGGGGTCTTGTCTCGAACCAGTTGAACTGCCTCCTTAATTTGACTACATCGCCTACGACGGTAATAACGGGCGGTTTTATCTCCGCTTTTTCAGATAAGGCGACGATATTATCGAGCCTTCCGGTGACCACCTTCTGCACGGCCAATGTGCCCCAGCGGATAAGGGCCACGGGTGTTGCCGCGGGCCACCCGTTTTTAAGCAGTTTTTTGCTGATCAGGGGGAGGTTCTTCCAGCCCATGAGAAAGACAAGCGTGCCCCGCCCTGTTGAGAGCCTGTCCCAGGCTATGTTTTTACGTTCTTTTAAGGGGTTTTCCTGCCCTGTTATAAAGGTCACCGAGCTTGAGAGGTCCCGGTGCGTCAGCGGTATGCCGGCGTATGCCGGGGCCGCTATGGCCGATGTTACGCCGGGCACTATCTCAAAGGGTATGCCTGCCTTTACGAGGGCCTCGGCCTCTTCGGCGCCTCTGCCGAAGATAAAGGGGTCGCCGCCCTTGAGCCTTACAACGGTGCGGCCCTTACGGGCCCTGTCTATTATGAGGGCGTTTATCTCTGGCTGGGAGATGGACTTTTCGGAGCCTTTTTTACCGACGTAGATGGTCTCTACCCCCTCTCCGGCGTAGCCGAGGAGCCGTGAGCTCGCGAGAAAATCATATACAACGCATCCGGCCTCCTTGAGGGCCTCTACCCCCTTTATCGTTATAAGCCCGGGATCCCCCGGCCCGGCCCCTACGAGATATACCTTGCCCTTGACCATGCGTTTTTCTATTGTCATCCTTATTATTTATACACCTTGAGCATTAAAAAAATAATTATATCAGGATTAGAAGAATATTAAAAATGTTTTACGGTCCCCTGCCAAGGGGGATTTTTCAAATCATTGCGCCTCGCTTTAATGTTATTATATAATAAAAAAACGAGGCCAATACTCAAATCCCTTATCTCCTTATGCTTTAGCGCGGATACTCCCATGGTTGACAGATTCGAGACCATTATAGATGACCTCTCCGGCGGCACCCCTGTGCTTACGGTGAACAGGCGTCTCAGCCGCGCGCTTCTTTCGCGCCACGAGGAGGTCATGACACGGTCGGGCCGGACTCTCTGGAAGACCCCCGTTGTCATGCCGCTTTTGTCGTGGGTAAAAGGCCTCTGGCTGGAGTCCTGGCCGGATAAACCGCTCCTCTCCGATACGCGCTCGGCTACTCTCTGGAAGAAGATAGTCTCAGGCGACAGGTTACGCGCCGGGGGCCTGCTATTTCCACGTGGCGCGGCCCGCGCGGCATATAAGGCCTATGTCCTGACGCGCCGCTTCAATGTGAGGCTCCCCGCGGACGAGACCTATCTTGCAGAGGAGGCACGGGCCTTCAAGGCCTGGCTCGGCCGGTACGAGTCGGAGCTCAAGCGTCTTGGTTTCATAGACTATCCTTGCCTTATGGAGCGGGTGAGGGGAATTATCGAGGGCGGGAGGGCCGGTCTGCCGGAGCGGGTGGTACTCGCGGGCTTTGACGAGATTACGCCCGATGTGCGGGCCTTATTGGCCGCCCTCCGAAGGGCCGGGTGCGCCGTTGCCTTCTGGCCGTATGAACCGGGGTCCTTTATGCCATCTGTGGGCGAGAAGAGCCCATCGGAGATACGTGAGTACGCGGATGATATTGCTGAGGTGCGCTCATGCGCGAGATGGGCGCGGGTGCAGGCCGAGTCCGGTAAAAAGGTGGGCATAATCGTCCCGGAGCTCGATAGATACAGGGGACTCATAATAAACGAGTTTTCCGCTGAGCTCGACCCGCCGTCCACGCTCCCTTGGGGGCCTCGAAGCGAGGTCTTTAATGTCTCTCTGGGCCTCTCTCTTGACAGAGAACCCCTTGTCCGCTCGGCCCTTGGGATTATCTCCACGGGGCTTGGAGACGTGCCTCTGGATACCATGAGCGACCTATTAAGCTCGCCCTACCTTATGGCCGATGAGAGCGAATACATGGCCTTTTCCTCCTTTTTGAGGGCCTTGCGGGAGCGTAAATACGGCGAGATTAATCCATGGGCGCTTAAAAGGGCCATGGATAGAAAAAACATACCACGGCTTCAGCGCCTTTCGGAGAGGCTGGGCCTCTGGATAAAGGCCCTTGAGGATAATAGTGGGGTAAAGCAATTACCCGGCTTCTGGGCGGAGTACTTTGATAGGCTCCTCAAGGGCCTCGCATGGCCCTCGCCGGGACTTACACTTAATAGCCGGGAGTTTCAAGCCCTTAAGGCCTGGCATGATTTACTCGGTGAGTTTGCCGGCCTTGACGACGTATCGGGCAGGCTCACGCTGGCCGGGGCCGCGGCGGAGCTCCGGGCCATGGCCGGCGAGGCCATACATCAGCCCGAGTCGGCAGAGGAGTGCCCCGTGCAGGTCCTCGGCCTTCTTGAGTCTTCGGGCCTGAGCTTTGATTGTATCTGGGTACTGGGAGCGCATGAGGACGCCCTGCCTGGCCAATGCCTGGCAAACCCCTTTATCCCCATATATTTACAGAAAAAAGCGGGCCTGCCCCGCTCTACACCGGAAAAGACCCTTGAGTATGCCCGTCATGTGCTTGACCGCGTGCTTAAGAGCGCGCCAGAGGCAGTGGTGAGCTTTCCGAGGGTGGTAGAGGGTAAGGAGCTCAGGGTCAGCCCCCTGCTTGCGGGACAGGGCAGTCATGTAAAGGACCCCGCGCTCCCGCCTGGCCATCGTCTTCAGGATAGCGTCCATGCCTCGAGCGCCACAGAGCCCCTCGTGGATGATAAAGGGGCGCCCCTTGGCAATGATGAGCTTGCAGGGCTCCGCGGCGGCACGGGCATCATTAAAGAGCAGTCGGCCTGTCCCTTCAGGGCCTTTGCCATATACAGGCTTGGGGCGCGCGGAATAAGCGCCCCCGAGCAGGGCCTTGACGCCATGGAGAGGGGCAGTCTGGCCCATGAAGCCCTGCATATCTTCTGGCAGGATACAAGAGACTCGCAGAGGCTTGCCGGGGCAGAGCAGGAGGGAAGGTTAGGCGCCCTTATAAGGGAGGCCGTGGCAAAGGCCCTTGCCGGTTTTCATCGCCGCGGGCTCTCGAAAAAACTTCTGGAGCTGGAGGCAGAGCGTCTCCATGACCTCCTTGAAGAGTGGATGGAGGTAGAGCTCCAGAGAGAGGCCTTCACCGTGGTGGAGACGGAAAAGGAACACGAGATACACGTTGGCGGCCTCACCATACACGTCCGTCTCGACCGCGTGGACGAGCTCGAAGGCGGAAAGAGGATAATCATAGACTACAAGACCGGGTCCTGCGAAAAAGACTATTGGCTTCCCGGCAGGCCCAGGGAGCCTCAGATGCTCCTCTATGCCCTGGAGGGGGATTTTAATGCCATAGCCTTCGCGAGCCTCAAGAGGACAAGAAAACTCGGTTTCGTAGGTGTGGGGCAGGACGACGGAATGCTCCCCGGCATGAAGGGCATTGAGAGCGACGACAAGTGGAGGGGCAAGATAGAGGGCGTGGAGAACTGGGCCGACCTTAACGAGAGGTGGAAGGAGACCCTTACGACACTTGCCGGCGAGTTCAAAGGCGGCGAGGCCCGCGTGGACCCCAATAAGGACGGGGGAGATAATGACTGGCCCTGCACGTACTGCGAGCTTACCATGTTATGCCGGAGGTTCGAGCTGGGTATCTTGAATGAAGAAGAAGAGGAGGGCTGACCCTGTGGCGGATGCCCCGGACATTTTGGAGAGGCAGGAGGCCCTGGACCCGCGGCGGTCTTTTATCGTGCAGGCCCCGGCGGGCTCGGGCAAGACCACGCTCCTTATTCAGCGTTTCTTAAGGCTTCTTGCCGTGGTAAAGCGGCCCGAAGAGGTCCTTGCCATTACCTTTACGAGAAAGGCCGCGGGCCAGATGCACGCCAGGATTATAGGGGCCCTTGAAAAGGCCGCTTCCGGCACGAAGGCAAAGAACGACTGCGAGGCCGCTACCATTGCCCTTGCGGCCGGCGCGCTTGAGCGCGATAGAAAAGAGGGGTGGAAGATACTGGAAAACCCCGGCAGGCTCCGCGTACAGACCATAGATTCATTTTGCGCGTCTTTAGCGCGGCAGACGCCCCTTCTCTCGCGTCTCGGCATGGAGCCCGCGGTGACAGAGCGGGCCGGGCCCCTGTACGAAGAGGCCGTCCGGCGCACACTTGCCATGCTGGATGACGATGAACGGCTCTCACGGCCCATTATGCAGCTCCTTCGCTATAACGACAACTTTACGGCGGACCTGCAGAAAAAACTCGTTGAGATGCTCTCGAAACGGGACCAGTGGCTCCGCCACATGCCTGGCGAGACGGATATGCAGGAGGATGGCCTGAGGGCGGCCCTTGAGGCCCCCCTCCTGAGGCTCGTGGAGGGGGGCCTCGGGCAGGCTGTGGCGGCCTTTCCGCCGGCCCTTTCGGACCTACTCGCCTCTTCGGCAAGGTATGCCGCCCGGCACATAGCCGATGATAACTCTCTTTCCGGGCTCCGTGACCTTGAGGGTTTGCCGGGGGCCAACGCGGATAACCTCGGCCTCTGGAAGGCCATTGCCGTCCTTCTTACGACAGGAGCGGGCGCATGGCGAAGCCAGCGCGGGGTGAACAGAAAGATTGGTTTTTCGGCGGATAAGAGCGATGAGGCCGTAGAGGCAAAGGATGGTTTTAAGGGTCTGCTCCGTGCCCTTGAGGGCAACGATGAGTTGTTGTGCGCCCTCATTGAGGTACGGCGTCTGCCGGGGCCGCGCTATGAAGACGAGGACTGGAAGACGCTCCGGGCGCTCCTCGGCCTTCTGCCCGTAGCCCGGTGGCGCCTCATGGACGTATTCAGAGAAGAGGGGGTCCTTGATTTTCCCGCCGTATCCCTGGCCGCATTGAAGGCCCTTGGCCCCGAGGATATGCCCACGGACCTCATGCTTCTTCTTGACAATACCTTCAGGCATATCCTTGTTGACGAGTATCAGGATACATCAAATACGCAGGTAAGCCTTGTGCAGGCCCTTACCTGCGGTTGGGAGCCCGGTGACGGGAGGACCCTTTTTATCGTGGGCGATCCCATGCAGTCCATATACCGCTTCCGTGACGCCGATGTGGGGCTTTTTCTCCGTGCCGCAGAGGCGGGCATCGGCGCGGTTCGGCTGAATTATATAAGACTAAAGAGCAACTTCAGGTCAGAGGGCCATGTGGTTAACTGGGTGAACAAGGCCTTTGGCCCTGTTTTTCCAGTAGTCCCCGATGTCACAACGGGCGCTGTCCCCTACGGCGAGGCCCTTGCCGTCAAGGGACCCGGGGAGGAGGCACGCGTAAATATCAGGCTCTACGGGGAGAGGGATGATGCGCGGGAGGCCGGGGACGTGCTGAATATCCTGGGAGGGGTCAGGGAGGGCGAGAGCGCGGCAATACTGGCCCGCTCAAGGGGCCACCTTGAGGTAATAGTTGAGGAGCTGAAAAAGGCGGGTGTGGATTTTCTGGCCGGGGACCTCGTCCCCCTTGGAGACCGTCCGGTTATAAACGACCTGCTCGCCCTTGAAAGGGCCCTTCTTGACCCCATGGACAGGGTGGCCTGGCTTGCCGTGCTTCGGGCCGGTTGGTGCGGGCTTACGCTTACAGACCTGCACGCCCTCTGCCTCGGAGAGAGGGACGCGCCGCTCTGGGAGCTTATGAATGACGCGCTCCGTATTAAAGGCCTCAGCGAAGATGGCGCGTTCCGTCTTCTCTCCTTTGGCGAGACCATGGGCAGGGCCATGGCCCTGCGGGGCAGGGAGGGCGCGAGGCGCCTTCTTGAGGGGCTCTGGACGGCCCTTGGAGGGCCGGCCCTTTATGACGACAACGACTCCATGAGAGAGGCGGAGCGGTTTTTCGATATTGTGGAGTCTCTGGATAAGGAAGGCGAGGGCTTTACCGCAGATGAGCTGGAGGCAAGGGTGGATGGCCTTTACGCCGTGGGTAGCGCGATGACGGACAACCCCGTACACGTGATGACCATGCACGGGGCCAAGGGGCTCGAATTCGACCATGTAATACTGCCGGGCCTCGGCAAGGGCTCGCGGCACGCCGATAAGGAGATACTTTACTGGATGGAGAGGGGCAAGGACCTGCTCCTCGCCCCCATGGAGAAGAAAGGGGGCAGGGACGCGAACCTTGTATACCAGTACCTCAAGGATGTTTACACGGCGCGTGACAGGTTTGAAAGGACACGCCTTTTCTATGTGGCCGCAACCAGGGCCGTAAAGGAGCTATACCTTCTGGGCCACATAAAAGAGAACGCAGAGGGCATAAGCGCGCCGGGCGGCGCCTTTCTCGGTCTTATCGGCCATGTCCTCAGCGAAGACATGGTTGTGCGGGCCGGGGATGGGGTAGAGGCCGATCACGAGGCAGGGCCGCCGGAACCCTGCCACAGGCGTCTTGTTGGTTCATGGACCCCCCCATGCCCTGACTTGCCATGCGCCGCCCTTCGCGGGGACCGGGCAAAGGCGGCGGATGCGCGGGACGCCGTGAGGCCCGTCTTTGACTGGGCCGGAGCAGAGGCCCGTCACAGCGGTACGGTGGCGCACAGGTATCTTTACAGGATAGCCACGGAGGGCCTCCCGGAGTGGGACGCCGAAAGGGCGGGGAGGGAGAAGGGACGCATGGAGGCCATGCTGCGCGGGCTGGGACTCAACCGTGAGATGGCCCGGGCCGGGGCCCGGAGGTGCCTGCAGATTATCATACAGGCCCTTGCCGATCAGAGGGGGCGTTGGATACTCAAGCGCCATACCGAGGGGAGTGCCGAGTACGCCTTGACGGGTATGGTGGAGGGCCGGATAAGACGGGTTATAATAGACAGGACCTTTGTGGACGAGAAGGGCGTACGCTGGGTTATTGATTACAAGACAGGTGAACACGCGGGCGGGGACCTCGGGGGATTTCTCGCTACCGAGAAGGAACGCTATAAAGATCAGTTAGATGGATACGCAGGGCTTCTTGGCGCTGGCGGCGAGGAAAAAGATAATATAAGGAAAGGCCTCTACTACCCCGCCATACCCGCATGGATTGAGTGGTAAGGTGGCAGATGGCTTCTACGTATGCGCGCAGAGGGTATCCTGTTTTCCATTTGCCGGGGGCCGGGAGGCTTACTCAATGAAAAACCTTTTATTAAAGTTGGGGTCCAGCTTGTCATTCAAGATGGTAAGAATCTCAGCGGCCTCTTTTTGTACCCGTAATTGCTCCACTACCTTTTCTTCATTGGGCTTGGCCTTCTGAATAAATTCGACTTCTTTTCTTGCCTCATCTCTACGGCCCCTTTCAAGAAGGGACTCGGCGTAAAAGAGGTGGTTTGTAAGGTTATCGGGCCCCACTTCCACGGCCTTCTTCAGCAGGGCAAGGGCCTTCTTTTTTCTTGGCCATGATAAGAAGAAAGGTATCCTCGGCGTCTTGAAGTGCAGTCTGCCAAGGGTCCTGTATCCGCCTCCATCGCAGTACAGCGGGTCGAGCTCAATGGTCCGCTCGGCGAAGGCCTTTATCTTTTTGGCCACGTCCTTTCTCGACGAGGCTATCCTTCCGTGCAGCTTGCTCCACCTGCCCCACAGGGCCGCCATCCAGTAGTTGATTCCGGCGCTATCGGGGTATGCGGCAAGCCCCTTATTGCCTACCTCGATGGCCCTTGTGACGGCCTTTCTATTTAAGGTCTTATCTGTTTCAGCGTAGGTGGCGTAATAGTAGGAGGCGTGCATTATCTTGATGATAAGCTCGGCCGTGGGCTCGCCGGCATCATAGGCCTCGAAGTAGGCGGAGAGGGCGTTGCTGATATTCGCCGTAACGGCCCTGTCCTTGAGGTGACGGGCGCCACGGAGCTTGAAGAACTGGTCGCCGCTCGCAATGAGCCGCTCCTTCTCTCCCGCCCCATATGCCGTAGAGAGCATAAGGGCGAAAAAGACGAGGGCAAGATAAAGGGGTCTTCGAGTAAGGCTCAATGCCGGGATCTCACTTATTATTATTTAAAGGGTCTTTAGTGTAAAGCGCCAAAACCGTCCTTCCCGGGTATCGCCGGCAGACCGGGCCATGGGGCGCGTTGCCCTCCCCCCTCTATTAAAAACAAAACCTTTTGAGGCTATGGAAAGAGCATATATTTGTACATTGTATCGCATCATACTATATTTACTCAATATTTTTTTAAATTTTTTGCAATGGCCTCAGAGGCAACGCTTTGCCGCGGCATGGGTGATATCCCCTGAAGGCCTTGATCCTCCAACTTAAAGGGGTTTTCTCCTCTCTCTAAACGTGCTTATCAAAAAACCTCAAGGAGAGGTCAGGCCGCGGTGCCAGCCCTGAGGCCGCATTGAAAAGTCAGGTCACCGGGCGGTCCGTTAAAGTGCGGCATGAAAAAGACCGTTACTAAAATAATAGGAACCCCGGGTACGAGACGGGCAACGGAATCGCCTCTTTCCTGGGCGTAAAACCCCTTTTGCAGGGTATATGCCCTCTCTTAAAATGTTAAAAAAATGTGATAAAGGTAACATCATAGACCGTTTATTTGTGTAAGAATTTAAATAGTTCTTTGGGAGGTGGTATATATGCGCTCGAAAAGGACACTCCGGCTTCAAGGACCACCGGGTTTCAGCCTTGTGGAGCTACTCATCGTTATCGCCATCCTCAGCATTATCACGGCTATTGCCATACCCATGTTCGCAAAATACAAGCTCCGTGGATACAAGGCCGCGCTGGACTACGACGCCAAGAGCGTCTATGTCTCAGCCCAGGCATACCTTACCGACAATATGGGGGCAACGGTTGACACCCTCTCAGAGCTTAAGACCGGGGGCTACCTCGCCTCTTCCAATATAATTTTCGTAAACGGGTCCATGAGCACCAGCTCCGGTAATATTGAGATTTTCTCCAACACCCTCAAGTCACAGAATATGGATAATAACAGCGTAATATTCGGGAACGGCAGGATAGAGTTTGTGAACAATCCCTCCTGAGGCGCTTTTCCCGATTCCCCCCCTCTGCCATTGAACCGGCGCTTTTTCATATCTGCCTTCATGGTCTTTATCGGCCCTGTGCCGGGGCGTTATCTCGAGTCCGCAGGCATGGCCCCTGTTTGTTATTTCCAAAGCCCCTGTATCCGGTTACGCGTCATGGGGGGTGAGAGAAAAGATATTGTATTTTTCCGATAATCCTGACATACTCTAAAAATACAAAAATGGACAAAATGGACAAAACCACCCTCTGGTACATAAATACCAATAAACTCTTTTCCGGCCTCTCCGAAGAGAAGCGGGCCGGGATGGCGGCCATGCTGCGGCCCGTCAATATCAAGAAGAAGAGTTTTATCTACAGCATGGGAGACAGCGCCGAGAAGATATATATCCTGAAAGAGGGCAGGATAAAGATAACGCGCCTCACCGAGGACGGTAAGGAGCTCACCATCGACATACTCGAGCCCGGAGATATCTTCGGAGAGATGGCCATTGCCGGCGAATCGGAACGTGAGACCAGCGCCGAGGCCCTTGAAGACTCCTTTATCTGCGCCATGGCCAAGAATGACTTCGAGAGGTTCATCGCCGAGAACCCCGGGGTTTCCATGGGCATCACAAAGTGGTTCGGCTCGCGCCTCAGAAAGGTGGAGAGCCGCCTTGAGAACCTTATCTTTCACGACGTGCGCTCAAGACTGCTCTCCCTCTTCAACGACCTTGGAGAGAAGTACGGCGAGGATACCCCCCGTGGCAAAAAGATTACCCTTCACCTCTCACATCAGGAAATTGCCAACCTTATCGGAGCCACAAGAGAGACCGTCACGCTTGAGCTGAATAATCTCAAGAGAGACGGAAAACTCGTTATGGCAGGCAAGGAGTTCATCGTCCCCCCGGGTACTTGAACTGCCGATCTGCCCCATGTAAGCCCCCTTACATAAAATAACGTGAAACTCTTGTATAACTCAGGTATGGATAACAAGGACGATAGAAAAAAATCGCCCGCTATGGGGCAAGGCAAGGGGGAAAAAGAGAAAGGAGGTTGCATTATTCTCAGAAAGGGTGAGGTCTTGAGTCTCAAGGTTATTGATGATGATTTGAAAGAGCGCGAGAAAAAAGAAAAACACGAATTAATAGAATGGTTCAGACACATAAAAGGAGGACAAGGCAATGAAGAGCTATAAGAGATATGGTTTGGCGGTTGCCGGACTGATGGCGGCTGGCGTTTTGCTTGCCGCAAGCGCGGGGCCTGCCTATGCCACGGTAGACCATGTAAAGATGATAGGCACCAAACCGGCCTATCAGGTGGGAAAATACAAGAGCCACAACAGGTTCTGTTATGACGGCAGCTGTATCATAAAAGGTTCCGGCCAGATTAAGATCAACCTTGATCCGGGCACCAACTCAGGTATGATAGTCGCCACATTCAAGGGGTCTGACGGCACGTGGAAGATAGTGCAGAAAAAATTCAAGAAGATAGCCACTGACGTTAACCTCCATGGCGCCACCGGCGGGGATGTGCCCGTTAAGATGAGCCCGCCGCTCATACCTCAGGTATGGACCTATGTTGCCACGTGGGGACCGGCCAAGGTCTACCATAACGGTAAACTCGCCTGGATGGGACCCTCGCACCTTATGGTGACCGAAGAGGTCCGTGACCCGGCTACGGGCAAGGTAGACTTCAAGGGGCCTATGAAGGTAAAGGACTACCCGGGAAGCGTCTACAATAAACACGGCATACAGATACACTATGTGGCCCATCCCATGGAAAAAAAGACAAAGGGCTATCTCCCGCCCTATACAAAGTTCGTGCATCTCATGTGGGAAAAAGTAATTTGGGAGTAGGTCCTTAACCTCTACGATGAAGAGAAGGGGGGGGCCGTTGGGCCCCCCTTTCCGGTTATAAGAAGAGGGGGTAAGATCATGAAGACCAAAAAGATTTTTTTCATCTTCTTTTTAGCGGTCATCCTGACTGCGGCGGCCTCCATGGCGGCCACTCCCGCCGTTGCCGGAAGCGACGACGGGCTGGTGATTGTGAGGATAAAAAATCTTGCCTTTGTGCCAGCAGAGATAACAATAAGGCCCGGCACCACGGTGCGCTGGGTAAATGAAGACCCCTTTAGTCACGACGTGACCAGCGGAAGCGTTGTAAGCGGACGAAGGGCGCGGCAGGTTGCAAAGACCCGCCACCCTGATGGAAAGTTTCACTCCGGCACTTACGGCCAGGGTAACAGCTTCGAGCAGACCTTTGATGACGTGGGAAGTTATCCTTATTTCTGCACCATACACCCCATCATGTTCGGCACGGTCAAGGTGGTTAAGTAAGCCACCCTATTTGCCCCCCCCACCACTTTTTTCCGCGGGGTTTTTATGGAGAGCAGGTTTTTCCCCCATTCAGGGCCGCCCCTTGTGCTTATTGCCATAAAGGTATATACTAAATTGACCTTTTCATGGGCCCCGGTGATTACAGGTTAAACGGGGGGCTATCAGAAATCATCTCCACTGCTCCTGCTTTCAGAAGTAATCTCATCCCTGTTTTTCCCTTCTGAGAGAGTCAGCGAATTTTAGGACACAAACCACGTGGTTTCTTCCGTGAGGCTCAAAGCCTCTACCCGGGCGTATCTGCATATAGATGGGTCTTCTCATATGTCGCATGGTGTAAGCGGACGAGGTGCGCAGGGCGGCCGGCAGTTATAAAAATAGGAGGATTTTTTTTGAAACTTTTACTTGTAATGCCAAAGAGCGGCCGCAGCTACTGGGGCGGTGTATCAAGGAGCGGCAAGGCCGGTTTTGCCAGGCTCGGGCTTACCACAGTGGCCGCGCTCACCCCGGGCGATTGGGAAGTGGAGATACATGACGCGAGGGTCGCGCCCGTGAATTATTCCGCCGAGGTCGACCTTGTTGGCGTCACGGGACTAACCTCGGAGATGCCGAGCTCCTATGAGATAGCCGATGGTTTCAGGGCCCGCGGTGTTAAGGTGGTTATGGGCGGGGTGCACGTCTCCGCTTTGCCCGAAGAGGCGCTAAAGCACGCCGACTCCGTTGTGATAGGCGAGGCCGAGAGGGTCTGGGCCGGGCTGCTGGAGGATTTTAAAAACCGCTCGCTGAAAAAAAGATACAGGGGAGAACTCTGTGATATGAAGAATATGGCCGTGCCAAGACGCGACCTCCTTGACAGGTCCATGTACGGCGGCGGCTTTAATACCATGCAGGCAACGAGGGGGTGCCCGTTTAACTGCGAGTACTGCACGGTAACCGCTTTTTTCGGCAACAAGTTCAGGGTAAGGCCCGTAGATGAGGTCATTGATGAGATAAAAGGTCTCAGGTCCAGGGAGTTTACATTCATGGACGATAATATCGTTGGCAGGCCGGGATATGCCAAAGAGCTCTTTGAAAAACTCATCCCCTTTAATCTGAAGTGGGGGAGTCAGGCCTCCATAACTCTGGCTAAAAATAAGGACCTCCTTGACCTTTTCGCGCGAAGCGGTGGCCGTTACGCCTTTATAGGCTTCGAGTCACTCTCGCAGAAAAACCTGGCCAGGATGAACAAGGGATGGAATTCGGCAAGTGAATACAGTGAGTCCATTAAGAAGATACACCGGGCAGGCATAAACATTGTGGCGAGCTTTGTCTTCGGCCTTGATGAAGACGATGCGGGCGTCTTTCAGAGGACATATGATTTTATAATGCAAAACAACATCAGCGCCGCCCAGTTCCACATACTTACGCCGCTGCCCGGCACCGAGACCTATCGGCAGATGGAGGAGGAGGGCAGGATTACGGAGCGTGACTGGAGCCGGTACCATACCGGCGAGGTGGTCTTCAAGCCCAGGGGCATGAGCGCCGCTGAGCTCCTTGCGGGTTACCACGCCATGTATCACAAGTTCTACTCCATGAAGAATATCCTCAGGCGCAGCCTTGTGAACCACCATGATATCGCCCGCCGGGTTGCCGTTAACCTCAGTTACCGGAAAAAGGCACTGAAGATGCCTGCGTAAGAGGGAAGAAGAAAAACCAGTTGCCCTGTTTTTTCCCCTATGGAAAAAGAGGTCTATGGAAACAAACTTGATACCCCTCCGGGCGCTCTTCAGTATGATATGGACTGAAGGCCTCTCCGGATTTATCTGTCCCTCAAAAGAACTCGTCTAATCGCCTCATCGCCATAAGGAATACGCCTAAACTCGGCGTCCCCTCCCCGCAGACGGTCTCCGTTGGTAAGGACTCGCCTAAGGCATTCCGGAAAGTATTCCGGCAACGGTCTGCTTTAAATTAACCTGCAATAAAATTTTTAATTACCTCCGTCTTGCCCTCCTCTTTTTTCCTGTTTTTTTTCTGCGGCCTTTTGTAAGAGAGAGATAAATCCCGCAGGAATTTTCTCGACAAAAAACACCCCTTTTAAAAAAATAAATCCCCCTCATTCACCCTTTTATTGGGACGCATTTTCCCGGCTCATAATAGAAATTTTTTTCATCTTACCTTAATCTCCAGGCTATATAATGTAAATCAAGTAAGGGTTGTACACATACAAGACAAGGAGGTCCAGACCATGAGCAAACAGGATAAAATAGCCATAATTTTAGGGTTAGGTCTGAACTTTGCGGTGGCGAGTCTGGTTATCTTGACGTCAATAAACTATCTCGCCTAATCGATGAATTTCAATCAATAAAAAGGAGATACTAAAATGAGAAAGATTACCGAGTTTGAAGTGCTATGCGGGTTGGGGCTTAACTTTGTTGCCATAGCGGTCACTACCATTATCGGTGTGCTTGTTTACAGCGTCTGATAAAGCAACCGGGGCGGCAGAATATGAAACGAAATATCGTTTCTATCCTGCCGCCCTTTTTTCGTTCCTCGCCGTAATACCCTCTCCGGATATTATCCAATCATAAAATATTTTGCACTCTTTTCACTGCTGAGTTCAAGGCTCTGTGTTTTTTTGGAGACCTTCATGCCCGGCTATCCGCGCGTTACATGAAGGGGCGCTCTCCCCTGTGTTTATCTGCCTGTGAATTTCAGTACGCGGCCACGTCCCTGCTCGGAGACGAGTATTCCGTCCTCAAGGGGAAGTATGCCCTGGGGGGATGATAGGCATCGGGCTATGGTTCTCAATCTGCCCTTATCGTAGGAGAGGAGCCTGCCGGGGTTCGCGTCTTCGGTAATGAGCAGTGCGCCGTCGGTGGTCACGGCCAGCTGGTCCGGGTTGTTAAGGCCCGTAAGAAAGGTCTTTATCTTGCCGCCGCGGAATTCAAGGATCCGGCCCGTGGATGTCTCGGCAATAAAGAGCTCGCCCTTTTTTCCAAGTGCAATTCCTTCTGGCCTTTTGAGTCCGCTCGCCAATACCGCGCCCTTGCCGTCAAGAGACAGGCCAATGAGCTTGCCTTTTTTTCTGTCCTTTGTGACAAAGATTTCGTTAGTCGAAATAACGGCAAGCCCCTCAAGGTGTCCGATGCGCTTGATAACCCTCAAGGTCTTGTCCTTTATGTCATACTCAAGGGCCCTGCCTTTTTTGACCTCTTCGACGATAAAGAGTTTTCCGTTGCCCGCCCGTATCCCGTCGGGCCTCTTGAGCCCCGTGAGGATTACCTCGCTTTTTCCATCAGGCCAGAGGCGCACCACCTCTCCACGGCCCCCCCTTCGCTCCAGTGTGGCGTATATGGAGCCGTCAGGCGTCCTCGTAAGATTGTCAACAGATGGAAGCCCCGTAGCCATCACTTCGAATTCATAGCCCTTCTCTGCCACGGGCCCGGAGCATTCGGCCTTTCGAACGCCGCACTCGGCGGTGAGGGGGAGCAAAAAAGAGCCGCAGATAATAACGGCCGTAATTATATATAAGGCCATGCCTTGCGGGCGGCGCCTCTTGCCGGAAGACGTGGTTTCCCTTTCAGTAGAGTTCATTTTTTCTCCTTCTCGTTGTTTAAAGAAAAAATCCCTAAGTGCCTTTTAATCAGACCCGTAGCTCAGCCCGGAGGGGGGCCGACTCGGCTTTTTTTGTGTTCTCAATGGGGCTGTAATTTAAAGTGCCCTCATTTTTGCGGCGGCCTGTTGCGGATTCTCCGGCCATAAGGCGGGTCAAGCGCTTTGTAAGGCCGATGAAGCCCAGCGGCGAGACCCTCGCCCTGCCTATTGTTACGGCAAAATGAAGATGCGGCCCCGTTGCCCTTCCCGTGGCCCCCACAAGGCCGATGGCCTGGCCTGCCTTTACCATATCGCCTTTTTTTACAAGTGTGGAGCTCATGTGCGCGTAGAGCGTAAAGAGACCGAGGCCGTGGTCAACGAGGATAAAGTTGCCGTAAAAAAAGAACGTGCCCACATATGCCACCCTGCCTCCGCCCGCCGCGGCAACGGGTTTTCCTGCAGGGGCGGCGATGTCGAGGCCGCCGTGGGGGGTGCGGGGGCTTCCGTTCAGTATGCGCCGCTGGCCAAAGGCCCCGCTGATACGTCCCTTGAGGGGCAGGATAAAGGGACCGCTCCAGAGGCGCACAGGTGATGATTCGGCACGTATGGCGTCCAGCATATGCTTTTCTCTTTTTATCCTTGCCAGCGTCTTTTTGTCGAACTCCACCATCTCCGGCGGAAGGGTCATCCTGTCAGTGCCGAACTCGCCTGATACGATGCGGACCGATGTGCTTATCTTTTTTTCGCCCCTCTTGAAGATAATGTAATATGTGCCAGGCTCGCTCTCAAGGTCCGCGGCCACTATGGCCCATGCCCCCCCCTCTTTTGTCTTTACCACGATAGTCTTGCCGCCTCTGAAGGTCCCTGATATAGGCTCATTTGAGCCCGGGCCCTTGAGATGCACAAGGGCAAGCTCACCCTGTGCGAGGCGGCCGTCTGCAAAATCCACCTCCAGCCCCCTTGCGGTCATGCAGGAGTTTAAGAGCATAAGGACAAGGGATAAGAAGAGGCCCCGCCCCGCACAGGCCAATACACTGTGATAGTTAAGAGGGCTTTTTTTATAAGGCATAAGGAATCTCATCTACTTGATTCCATACCTTCGACGCCGCTTGATGTATGGCTCCCGCCCTCGCTATCCACGATTATGGCCTCTATGCCATGGAGCCTTTCCACAAGGGCCATGCCCTTTTCCGGCCCCATTACAAATACGGCTGTTGAGAGGGCGTCCGTAGTCATGGTGTCGGGGCCGAGTATTGTAACGCTGCGGCATCCGCGCGCGGGATATCCCGTACGCGGGTCTATGATATGATGGTACAGTACGCCGTCTTTCATGAAAAAGTGCTCATAATCCCCTGATGTGGAGATGGAGATATCCTTAAGTGGAAGGCTCGCGAGGAGTTTGTCCTTCTTCCGTGGGTGACGGATGCCGATGCGCCAGAGTTTTTTGCCCACCATGCCCTGTACCCTCATGTCTCCGCCGGCCTTGATGATGATGTTCTTAATGCCCATGGCGTCTACGAGGCGCATGGCCGAGTCCACGGCATAGCCTTTGGCTATACCGCCGAGCCCCATGGCCATGCCGGGCCTCTCGAGAAAGACGGTGCGCTTTTTTTGGTCAAGCGCAACGGCGCGGTAGTCCACGTTTTTGAGTTTGGCGCGCACCTCTTCAGGGTCGGGCACGCTGTGGGGCCGGCCGGGCGTGAAGTCCCATAGCCCCCACATGGAGGCCCAGGTAATATCAAAGGCCCCGTCTGAGACGCGTGAGACGGTCATGGCCGCCGAGATTATACTGAAGAGCTCCGTCGGCACGGCCACGGGGGCCTTTCCGGCGTTTTTGTTTATTTTTATGACGTATGTATCGCCCCTCCACTCGCTGAGTTCTTTTTCTATGCGCTTGAACTCCGTTGTTATGACAGTAAAGGCCTTATCGGCCCCTTTGTTATCAAGACCTGCGAAGGTGACCTCAAGGTTGGTGCCCATGACAGTGGCCTTGCGCGTAATGGTCTTAACGGGGTCCGGAGCTGAAAGGGCCGATGCGGGCAAGAGGAAAAGGGATAAGACAAAGATGCCAAGTATGGTGGGCAGCAGGGCCGGGAGATAAGGTTTTTTCATGGCAGCAAGATTATCATTAAAAGCGCTCAGGACACAAGAGGCGGGGGGGCGGGGGACGGCGGCTCAGTAGTTGATCTTCAGCCCCACCATTACCACGTTGGCAAAGACGCCTCTTGACTCGTGGTAGTACTCGTACTTTGCCTCTATGGAGTTGGTCTTGCTCTTGTACCAGGGGAAAAAGTAGGTGCCCTTTATGCCGATGAGGTTGGTATCAAGGCCCTCGAGCTGGGGTGACGCCGATTTGTAGGGGTCGGCGGCGGTATAGGTGTCCTTTACAAAGAAGGCCTCTGTCTGCGTATAGTACCTGTAATTCAGACTGAGAAGCATGTTTTCGTTGATGTGCTTGTCGTACTCCAGCCCCGCCATGTAGGATTTTATCTTCCAGTCGTCGTTATAGTAGCGCAGGGTCAGTTTAAGCGCGGCCCTGTCGAGGATGCCGCCAAGCCCCTCGAAGGTAAAGTAACGGCTGATGCCCGCAACATATGCCCTGCGGCTGCGTGAGCCGGGAAAGCGTTCGTTAACGCAGGTGGGGGATATATCGGTACAGGCCGTGGCGTCACCGCCGTTAAGGGCCACAAGGCGTATGCCCTCGGTCATCTGGCCCGTTGCCTCGGTGAATGTGAAGCCGAGCTGAAGGAACATCCTCGGGGAAAGGAGCTGAGTCAGGCCCAGAAAGTAGTTATGCGTGGTCCGTGACTTTGTCTCAGGGAGAAATTGGCCCGAGACCTTGTCAAAACTGCCGGAATAACTGGCCGTAATGGTGGTATTTTTGCTGAATAGGTCTTTTTTAAGCGTAATGGTAGGCGTGTTGGAGGTATAGTCGTTCTCGCGGCTTACATCGTAGAAGACCTCGACGCCGAAGAGATTATTAAAATCATGGGTCAGGCCCACAGTTAGCTCGTTGCGTGTGTCGCTGTTGGAGCCAGAGGCATTGGCCGCCGAGGCGCTTGATACGGCGTTGGTCTGCGCGCCCTTTGCTCCGTTTGTCAGAGATTCGCCTCCTCCTCCCCCTTCGCCTCCCTCGCCGAAGCTGGGGTTGATAACGTCTATGGTGTACTTCACATAGCCGCTGGTCCTGAGGCTGAAGTCCTTGTTAAGGGCAAAGACACCTGTGTACACGACGGTGTCGTTGTTGAATGCGTGTGTGTATAGCTGTGCGGAGCCGTAGTCTTCGGCCAGGGCGAGCTGGGGCGCGAGGATTATAAATGTAGTGATTAGGCATGCCGCGACAAGCAAAAGCAGCAGCAGAAGGTATGGAAAGGGCCGTTTAGTTACAGCCACAGCCACCTCCGCTCACTCCGAAAGAGCCCGTGGCGCCCTCGCGCGTTGCCATGGTATGCTCTCTTACGGCTTTTTCTTCCTTGTTGAAGTCCGGCCTCATGATGGGGTCGGCCAGGTACTCGCGCTCCCATGGCTGAACACGGGCGCACCCCGATATGGAGGCGATGATAATGATGGCCGCAAGAAGGGCGTAAAATATCTTTATCTTTCTCATAATGGCAAAATCCCTATTGAAAAACTACTTGATGAGCGTGTTTAACTCGGTACGCCAGACCTCGGGGTCTGACTCCTTGAAGCCGAAGTGAATGTAGCGGATGACCCCGTTGGCGTCGATGATGAAAGATGTGGGCATGGCCCCCACAGAGTATTTTCTTATTGCCTTTGATTTTCTGTCGAGAAGGACGATAAGGTTGGCCGGCATATCGTAGTATTCGGAGATAAAGCTCTTCACGTTGGAGCGCACCTTGTCCTCGCTGACGGCAAGGGTTACGAACCGGTCACCCTTGAATTCTTCCGTGAGTTTTTTGAGCTCTGGAAATTCTTTTTTGCAGGGCGGACACCAGCTTGCCCAGAAGTCGATAAAGACCACCTTGCCGCGCATATCCGCCAGCGAGACCCTGTGCCCGTTCAGACCTATGAGGTCGAAGTCCGGTGCTTTTCTGTTCCTCCAGCTCCCCTCGGATGCCGTAGAGGTAAAAATGATGAGTAAAAAAACAAATAAGACCCCTCGCGTCTTTGTCATAATGAAGGCGCCCTTTCCATTTATTTTATTTTAAAAACTGACTCAATATACTGCCGGAAAGATTAAAGCAAGATTAGAGTACTCCTCTTTTTTCTCAAGGTCAAGCGCAAGCTCGGGTCAAGGCACAAAAAAAGCAGGGGCCATGCCGCGCAGTCTCCGTTTTTTCACAAAAAAATCATCTTTATTTTTTGAAAAAAAAGGTGATTTTAATCACTTGGCCGTCATTGGCTTTTTGCTATAGTATGCTATAGAGTCCATTAAGCTCACAGCGCCGGTCTTATGGTGGGCCTCTTCCCTCTTGTGAATGTCCGCCAGGGCTGTGCCGGGGCAGAGAGCTACCATGCAAGGCTTTATTTTTAGTGTATAATTACTGTAACGATCATGACATTAGATACCGGCATATGGCTGTATATCATACCGCTTGGCATAATCCTCGGGAGCTACATACTTTTAAGGGCCCGCAAGGAGATGCGCAATCGCAGGGTCCGCGACGAGGCCGTCAAGGCGGGTATGATAGAGCCCGCCTCCATCCACCCCGTTATCAACCATAATAGATGCGTTGGCTGCGGCTCCTGCGTAGCCGCCTGCCCCGAGCACCCGGGGCACAAGGTCCTTGGTCTTATTAACGGCAAATCGCACCTTATCGGACCCACGGACTGCATAGGGCACGGCGCCTGCAAGGACGTATGTCCCGCAGACGCCATAACCCTTGTATTCGGCACGGAGCGGCGTGGCGTTGATATCCCCATGGTAAACTCGGAGTTCGAGACCAATGTGCCGGGCATCTATATAGCCGGCGAGCTCGGGGGCATGGGGCTTATCAAGAACGCCATAGAACAGGGGCGTCAGGCCATGGAGAATATAGTTAAATGCAAAGGTGAGGCAAGCTCCGGGGATATGCTTGATGTCTTAATCGTAGGGGCCGGCCCCGCCGGCTTTGCCGCCTCGCTTGGCGCCATGGAGGCAAAACTCCGTTACGTAACCATAGAGCAGGACAGCCTCGGCGGAACGGTCTTTCACTTTCCACGCGGTAAAATCGTCATGACGGCCCCGGCCCGGTTGCCCATCTACGGAATGGTCAAGATTACGGAGACCACAAAGGAAAAGCTCCTTGAGTTCTGGCAGGGCGTGGAAAAAGATACGGGTGTACGCATAAATTACCGTGAGCGCGTTGAGTCCATGGAAAAGAGGTCGCAGGGTTTTCTCATAAAGACCTCTAAAGGGGAGTATGAGGCAAGGTCCGTGCTTCTTACCATAGGACGGCGCGGTACGCCCCGTAAACTCGGCGTGCCGGGAGAGGACCTGCCCAAGGTGGTATACAGGCTTATAGACCCGGAGCAATACAGGGGGCAGAAGGTTCTCGTTGTAGGCGGCGGAGACAGCGCCCTTGAGGCGGCCACGAGCATAGCGGCCGAAGAGGCCACGGAGGTGACCCTCTCGTACAGGAGCGAGGCCTTTACGCGGGCAAAGGAAAAGAACAGGCAGAAGGTGAAGGCCGCGGAGGCCGAGGGACGGCTCAGGGTATTGATGAAGTCCAATCTCAAGGTCATCGAGGACAAGAAAATTCAGATGGAGTACGATGGCAAGTGCCTGGACATGGAGAACGATGCTGTCATTATCAGTGCGGGCGGTATCCTGCCGACGGCATTTTTGAAGAAAGTGGGTATAAGCGTTGAGACAAAGTTTGGGACTCCTTAAAGGGGGTTTAATCAGGGCGGGCGTCTCGCGGGGAGAGCGCCGCCTTCTGATAGAGGCGCTCTTTGTTGTCTGCCTTTTTGTGCTATTGCCGCACGTCGCGGCCGGGGCCGAGGCCATGGAGCAGGCCCGGGCGGCCGCCCGGGTACGCGATTATAAAAAGACCGCGGCCATACTACGGCCCCTTGCCCGTAAGGGCAACGCCGAGGCCATGTATATGTTAGCTGGGCTTTACCGCTCTGGCAGAGGCGTGGCCAAAGATGAGCGCGCGGCCTACGGGTGGATGCTAAAGGCCGCGCGCAAGGGTTACGTAAAGGCCCAGTTCAACCTCGCCATCATGTATGAGATGGGCGTTGGCGTTAAGGCCAGCGACGATAAGGCCCTGCACTGGTTCAAGGCGGCGGCCTCGAATGGCTACGCCCCGGCAAAGGAACACGTTGCCGTGGCCAGGGCAAAGGCCAGGCCCATGCCGAGGATGAAGCCTTCGAGCAGAAGGGATCCGGCCAAAGAGGAGCGGCTCCGCTGGGCCGTGGAGAAAGGGGAGGCCGGCAAAGTACGCTCCCTCTTGATGTCAGGAGTGCGCGTAGACGGCAGGGACAAATACGGCAGGACCGCCCTTATGATAGCGGCGGGGAGAAAAAAAGGCGGGCCTGAGGTGCTCGGCCTGCTCCTGAAGAGCGGGGCAAAGGTGGAGGCAGTAGACAGGTATGGAGACAACGCCCTTATGATAGCGGCCCGTAGCGGCGTGGGGGCCACGGTAAGGCTTCTGCTCTCCGCCGGCGCCAAGACCGAGGTCAGGGACCGTAACGGCAATACGCCGCTCATGCTCGCCTCTCAGAAGGGACGCCTTTTTGCGGTGCAGGCCCTTGTCGAGGGCAGGGCCGATATAAAAGCGCGAAACAAAAAGGGCCAGAACGCCCTTATGCTCGCAAAGAACGAAGGGCACAAGAAAGGGCAAAAAGCAGTCGTTGATTTTCTTGTCTCAAGGGGCGCAAAGGTGATTAAGGCCGGCAAAAGCCGGCCAAAGGCAAACCTTGCGCTGCTGGAAAAATCGAGCAGAGAGGCTTCGGCCCGCAAGGGTTCGCCTTACGAGGGATGGACGCCTCTTATGATATCGGCCTGGCGCGGGCAGACTAAAGTCACGGACAAGTTGCTTGGCCGCGGCGTAAAGATAAATAAACACGGTCCAGAGGGTTACACGGCGCTCTCAAGGGCCGCGTGGCAGGGGCACGAGGAGATTGTGGCCATGCTCCTTGCCGGCGGGGCCCGTCAAAACCATGGTCCGGTAAGGGTAAAGACGGCCCTTATGCTCGCCGCCGAACATGGCCGTGTAGCGATTATGAAGAGGCTCATGAAAGCAGGAGCCTCTCTAAACGCGCGTTATGGAAAAAAGGGGGACGGCGACAGCGCCCTCACATACGCCATCAGGGCAAGGCAGGAAGGGGCCGCGCTTTTGCTTATATCAAAGGGAGCCGCCCTTGACATTACTGTAAAAAGCGGCATGACACCCCTTGCCCTTGCCGCACGGGCCGGGCTTAAGAAGACGATATCAGCCCTTGCGGGGCGCGGCGTAAGGGTCAATAAAAAAGACGGGCACGGTCTTACGGCCCTCTGGTATGCCGTCCGGGCCGCGCAGGCAGAGGCGGTGAAGGAGCTCCTGGCGAGGGGCGCCGATGTTTCGCTCCGATACCCCGGTGCGCAGAGCGTGCTCATTCTCTCTGCAAGGGGTGGTAACGTCGAGATAATCCGGGCTCTTATAAGGGCCGGAGCCTCGACAGACGTTGTCACGGAATCGGGCAACACACCTCTTATGCTCGCGGCCTCGACAGGGGCCACAGAGGCGGTGAGGCTTTTTATAAAAAATAAGGCTCATCTGGACACACAGAACGAAAATGGTGACACGGCCCTCATATTAGCGGCCTCCGGAGGCCATGCAGGGACCGTAAAGGCCCTCCTTGAAGGAGGCGCCAACCCCGGGATAAGAAATAAGAAACGTGAGCGCGCGGCCACAGTGGCGGCGGGAAATGCCGAAGTGATGAAGGTCCTTGAGAGTCACAAGACAAAAAAGGGCTGGTTCGGCGGCATATTCTGAGCGGATAAATAGAGAGAAGAGGTATTGATATGGATAATTTCAAATCGGCTTCCAACGGTGGAGAGACCCCTTCCATGGAACCCTTAAAGGCCAAGATAGTGGCGCCGGCGAAGCAGAAGGAAAAGCAGGAGGCAGGCCCTGCCCCGGCAGGGCCCATTAACAGCCCTGATGCAAAAGAAGGCCCCAAGCTCTCGGCTTTGTCAAGGCCGGAGGCGAGTCCTGTCCCGGCGGGGCCCATTAATCTTCGCGAGGCAAAAGAAGGTCTTACGCTTGTGGCCCCCTCAAGGCCTCATCAGAGGCCTCTTCTAAGGCCGGTCCCGGCAAGATCTCTTAAGCGGCCCGAGGAAAAAGACACCGCTGCCAAGGCGGCCTCGCCGAGCCCTCATGCGGCAGGGCCGGGTCCAGGTTCAAGTCCTGCTCCAATGAAGACCGGGGATAAGGTCAGGCCCGCCGGGCTGAAGGCGGTAAAGGCGGTACAGGAGAAATCCGCCAAATCCGCGGCTCCGGCAAAGAAGACGGCCGCCCCGAGGACGGCGGTCCCGTCCCCTCCCGCGGCCCCGGAGGCAAAGGGCCCCAAATGCGACCTCTATGCCGCACCCAGGGTGCCCGTTGTAACGCTGGCATCTTATTTTCTTCTTTCCATGGTTCTTCTTGCCGGGTGGTTCTATAGCGGCGAGGAGATTATAACGGCAAAGGAGGGGACAGGCTATGTCATCGGCATCGTAGGCGGGGCCATGATGCTGCTCCTCATCCTCTATCCCCTCAGAAAGACGGCGCGCTGGATGCGCCACATGGGTGCCGTTAAGAACTGGTTCCGCGCCCACATGATACTGGGGCTCATAGGTCCGGCGCTCATCCTTTTTCACGCCAATTTTTCCATGGGTTCGCTAAACAGCTCCGTGGCCCTTGTGGCCATGCTGCTTGTGGCCCTTAGCGGGCTTGTGGGCAGGTATATCTACGCAGGCATTCACTACGGCCTTTACGGAAAAGAGATGAGCCTTAATGAACTGAGGAAGGACTTTAAGGATAACAGTCACGGGATGATATATGTACTTGATTACGCTCCCGCCATCCGTAAGAGGCTCCTGGATTTTGACGCGAAGGCGCTTAAAGCTCATTATAGCTTTGCGGGAAGCATCAAAGGGCTGGTGGTGACATTTTTCTCTGCCATGCGGCTTCGCATTGTCCTCTCAGTAGCCCTTGGACGCACGCTGCGCGTGGCGGCCCGGAGGGGCAAGTGGTCACATTCAGAGATAAAGGCGCAGGGCCGCGCTACCCGCCTCTATGTCTCCAACCACATCTCCGCGGCCATGGCCATTGCAAGATTCAAAGTATATGAGAGGCTCTTCTCGCTCTGGCACATACTGCATATGCCGCTCTTTCTGATGCTCGTGCTTACCGCCATAATACATGTAATCGCAGTGCATATGTTTTGAGATTTTTCAGCGGGTCCATCTCCCCTCTCCCGGGGGGCGGGGCCCATTTTGATATGGTTTTGATACCCCGCTGCTTGCGGTCGGGTAGTTAATTGTGAGCGGTGGATGTTGCGGAGTGTGCTTAAAGTCATATTAGTTCTCTCTGTCCTTGTGTTAACCATGGGGGCAGGCAGGGACGTAGGGGCAAAGAGCATCAAGAGTCTCTTCATGCCCGGCAAGGTAATCAGCGGCCACGCAAAGTACGAGAACGAGTGCTCTAAATGCCACAGGTCCTTCAGCAAGGGGTCTCAGAAAAGCCTCTGCCTCGATTGTCACAAAAAGGTCTCCTTTGATATAAAAAAGGGGCGCGGATTTCACGGTAGAGACGGTAAGGCCAAAAACATTGAGTGCCGTCATTGCCACAGGGAGCACAAGGGCCGTGAATACAGGGCCGTCATCTTTGACGGCGAGACCTTTGACCACAGGCTGACGGACTTTGCCCTGAAGGGGTCGCACAAGGGCGTTAAATGCGCGAAGTGCCACAAAGAGAAGAAGAAGTACAGGGAGGCCCCGTCAAAGTGCAAGGCCTGCCACGATAAAGACGATACGCACAAGGGCAGGCTCGGTAAGGACTGCGCCAAATGCCATGACGCGAGGAGCTGGACAAAGGCCCGCTTTGACCATAAAAAAACGGACTTTGCCCTTAAGTTCAAGCACAAAAAGGTCTCCTGCGCGGCCTGTCATCCGGGGGGGCGATATAAGAAAACGCCCCTTGATTGTTATACCTGTCATGCCATTAATGACGTGCACAACAAGGGGTACGGCAAAAAATGCAAGGACTGCCACAAGGCCGACGATTGGAAAAAATTTCATTTTAACCATGAGAAGACAAAGTTTCCCCTCAAATTCAGGCACAAGAAAGTGGATTGCCATGCCTGTCACAAGGGTAACTTTTACAGGGAGAAGATAAAAAAGACCTGTTACGGCTGTCATAAGGACGATGACGAACACAAGGGGCGCTACGGCAAAAAGTGCAAGTCCTGCCATAGTCCGAGGAAGTGGCGGAAGTTCACTTTTAATCATGAGAAGACGAAATTCCCCCTGAAAGACGCGCACCGCAAGGTCTCATGCGAGCAGTGCCACAGGGGTCGCGCTTACGGGGTAAAAAAGGTTCGCAGCTGTGATGCCTGCCATGGTAAGGACGATATACACAGGGGCCGTGAGGGCAGAGATTGCAGTTCATGCCACAACCAGAGAGGCTGGGGAAAAGATGTTGTATTTGACCACGACATTACGAACTTTCCCCTTATCGGTCTGCACGCCGTCACGCTCTGCGAGCAGTGCCACGACCGCGCTAACTACAAAAGGGTCTCGGTGAAGTGCGCGGCCTGTCATAATGACGACGATAAGCATAAAGGCGGGCTCGGCGAAGAGTGCGGCCAGTGCCATAACCCCAACGGCTGGCGGTTATGGTCTTTTAACCACAGCGAGGAGACGGAATATAAACTCGACGGGGCGCACAAGGGCCTTGCATGCGGGGCCTGCCACAAGAAAAAATTAAGGAAGAAGAGCTCCACGCCGGATGATTGCTTCAGCTGTCATCATGACGATGACACGCATCGCGGGGCCTTTGGCCTGAACTGTCAGAGGTGTCACACAACAGAGTCGTTCAGGAAGATTAAGATAACACACTGACCGCCATGAGCGGTTGGCGGGTTCAGCAGGGTCCTCCTGGCAAAAGCCATTGGACCTGCAGTGCAGGAGGCATCAAGATGAACATAATAGAAGACAAAGACCATGTGAAGATAAAAAAGGCGTCCCTTGCGGGGCACTTCAGGGTATCTGTTCTTCTCGTCCTGATACTCCTCTGTCCCCTTGGCAGGGCCTTCGCCTCAAGGGGTGGGCATCAGGAAAGCGGCCGCTATGTCATCACCCTTTTCTCCGATACAAAGCCCATCAAGCCCTCGAATCTGCCTCCCCACAAGTCCTTTCATGGACACACTCTCTATACTACGGAGTACCGTTCAAAAAAGGGCGTTCTCTGGCACAGGTTGCGTCTCGGATTTTTTCTCACAAAGAAGGACGCACAGCATGAGATGAAGTTTCTGAAGGGCAACTACAAGTCCGCATGGATATCAAAGGTCTCGGTAAGGGAGAGGGACAAGGCGCCGGCTACGGTCATAAAAAAAGTGGGGTACAAGGCCGCCCTTGACGAGACCGGGCAGGTAATAGCCGCGAAAGGCGTGGAATACAAAGCCGCCCTGGACAAGGCCGGCAAGAAGATAGCCGAGTGGAGCAAAAAGACGTACTCTCATGTGGACGAGCGCGTGAGGGAGGGTTTTGCAAAAAAGAAGAAAGACGGCGCTCCTTCGCGCAAGGCCGTGGCCGTAAAAAGCAAGCCGGCAAAACCCGGGTCTGTCAAAACAAGGACCGTAAAAACCGGGTCAGTAAAAAGCAGCAGCGGAAAAAGCAAGGCAAGAAAAACCAGGACCGTAAAACTCAGGGCCGGAAAAGATAACAGGTTCAGGTTCGACCACTTCAAGACGGGCTTTCCCCTTGAGGGCTCTCATGTATTTGTGAAGTGCGAGTCCTGCCATCCCCGCGGCATCTTCAAAAATACCCCCTCCCATTGCGTTGAATGTCATTCGCAGGGGTCCATGGTAAAGGCCACGGCAAAACCCATTGACCATACCCGGACCAACGCGCCATGCGATCAGTGTCACATTACGAATACCTGGACCCTATCGCGTTTCCGTCACATCGCCGATACCTTCGGGCGTTGTTATAGCTGTCATAACGGGACAACCAACACCGGCAAACCCGCCACCCATCTTGCAAGCGGCAACAGCTGTGACGATTGCCATAGCACCAGCACATGGCTTACGGCGAGATTTGACCACAGCAACATCACCTCTCCCTGCGCCACCTGCCATAACGGGAGCACGGCCACGGGCAAGCCTCAGGGGCACGTGCAGAGCAGCAACAACTGCGACGACTGTCACAGTACCCGTGCGTGGATACCTGCGGGTTTTGATCACAGCAACATCACCTCCCCCTGTGCCACCTGCCATAACGGCACCACGGCCATGGGCAAGCCGCAGGGCCATGTGCAGAGCAGCAACAACTGCGACGACTGCCACAGTAC
>CAZMKZ010000012.1:0-40118 GCA_964567185.1 uncultured Thermodesulfobacteriota bacterium | reverse complement strand
TTTTAGGTAGGAACAAACAAACTGCATGGGAGGTAACAATTGGAAAAATATATGGAAATTCCAGTAGAGAAGGTTCACCTTGATGATTGTATCGTAGACAGGGGTTTTCTGGAGAGTGTAAAAGCCGAGGGTGTGCTTGTCCACTAATTATCAGGTCTTGATTTGATTGCAGAAATAAAGGGCGACTACGCCGGATTGTTCCGCGTGGCCGCCCCTGAATTAAATATGGTAGCGGGGAGAGGATTTGAACCTCTGACCTTCGGGTTATGAGCCCGACGAGCTACCGGACTGCTCCACCCCGCATCAGGTAATCTATGCATACTAACAAAAGGCGCGAGGGCCTGTCAACTTCTTTTATCTTTATTATTCCTTTACGTGGGCAAGAAGATAGCCGGCCGTGGCAAGAAAGAGTATGTCCGGGAAGACGGCAGCCAGCAGAGGGGGCACGACCCCGCCGGAGCCGAGGCTCGTGGAGAGGGCGAAGACTATCCAGTAGCTGAAGGCTATGACTATGCTAAGGCCTACGCCGGAGGCTATGCCTCCGGAACGGGCGCCCCTTAAGGGGAACGGCACACCCAGCAGGACCATGATGAGGCTCACAAAGGGAAAGGCCACCCGTGCGTAGAGGTCCGTCCTGTAGCGGTATGTACTATATCCCTCGGATTCGAGTATCTTTATAAGCCTCTTCAGCTCACCCATGGTCATGCTCATATGTCCCTGCCCGGGCTCGTTCAAATCTTCCGGCGGTGCTATATTGGCAAGCGTGATGTTGCTTTCTCTCTTTTCCGTGAGGGTGCCGTCACTCTTGAAGACGCGGACAAGGGCGTTTTTAGCCATCCATTTGTCGACCATCCATCGGGCCTTTTTTGCGTCGATACGCCGGGTCAGCCTGAATGGTTTTTCAATCTTGTATATGGTAATGCCCTCTATCTTCTCGGCCCCGGGGTCCATGGCTCTTATATTGATGATAGAGTCTTTTGTCCTCAGCCAGAGGCCCTTGCCCCCCAGAGTCCCCCTGCTGGTCTTGTTGAACCATCGTACCTTGAAGGCCTCGGTCTTTTTGAGGCCAAGGGGTGTGAGGTACTCGTTTATGAAGATAACGGAAATGCTGATGAGAAAACCCGCCATGAAGATGGGGATAAATACACGGAGAAGCCGAACGCCCGAGGCCCTTACGGCCGTTATCTCCCCGCTCATGGAGAGCAGGCCCGTTGAGAGGAGTACGGATAGCAGGGCCGCTATGGGGGCAACCTGGCCGATGATAAAAGGTATGCGGTAGACGAAAAAGAGTATGCAGGCCACCATGGGAACATGGAACTTGATGAGGTTGTCCATGTTTTCAAAGAGGTCAACGAGGATGAAGACCGCTATGAACCCGGCGGTGGTAAGTACGAGGAGTTTGGCAAACTCTACGAAAAAATATCTCTCAAGTCTTTTCATTATTAGAGAGCCCGCGGCGTTGCGGCGCGCGACCTTTTCAGGCGCAAGAGTCTCATGGGGATTAACTCACGGTCCTTTGACTTCATGTAGAAAATATAGAAGGCGATAACGCCGGTGATGATATTAGAGCCCCATACGGCGGCCACGGGGTTTATAACGCCATTTTCACCTAAACCCTCAAGGGCGGTTGAGAGGACATAGTACAGGAGGATGACACCGAGGGCCAGAGAAAAGCCCGTAAGCCTTGAGGTGCGTATGCCCTGAATGCCCAGCGTGGCCCCTATAAGGCCGAATATAAATACCGAGGCGGGCAGGGTGAAACGCTTGTGAAGGTCCATTACATAGGGCGGCGTGAATCCTCCCCGCGCATTTATCTCCTTTATCCGTTCGACCATCTCGTGCGGATAGAGCTCTCTGTTTGACCTTGCTATCAGGCCTGGTCCCGGGCTTGATGGGTTAAGGTCGAGGGTATATTTTGAAAAATTCGCCACATGGTAAGAGTCTTTGCCCCGGTCCTCTCTCTGGGAAGTGCCCTGCTCAAGTTTTATGTAGAGAGATGATTTTGTCCCACCCCCGCCGATGGCGGCCCTCTCTGCCACGAAAATATCTGATTTTCCGGAGGGGTTTTTTCTGGCTATGAAAACACCCTCAAGCTCACCTGTCTCCTGTGATACATGGTCAACGTATATTACAAGGTCGCTGAGGCTGTCATAAAAGGTCTTTTCCTTTATACCGGAGGCAAGGCCTTGTGAGGCCCCCTCGATAAGGAGGCGCTTCAGGGTTATGTTGCCCCAGGGGTAGATGTAGAGGGTAAAGGCGAGGGTCATGGAGAATACAAAAAAGGCAAAGACAAGGATGGGCCTTGTGATGGTGAAGAGGTTCAGACCCAGGGCCTTCATGGCGATAAACTCGCTGTCAGAGCTGAGGCGCGTAAAGGTTATGAGCACGGCCACGAGAAAGGATATGGGTATGGTGTAGATAAGGAAAGATGGCAGCAGTGATGCGATGAACCAGAAGGCGAAACCCATGCCCAGACCATGGCCCACTATTAGACCTATGAGCTTTATGGTCTTTGTCAGAAGGGCCGTGGAGGTGAGCACGACGAGGCAGAGAAAAAAAGGCGCCAGCATCTGCGTGAAGATATACAGGTTTAGAAGTCTTCCCATAATGCATAGATGATACTATAATCCGGCCCAATGGACAACCGGCAAATATTGCTCCGGTGGCGCGCGTTATTAAATAACAAGTGTTTTTTTTAAACCGCTTATGAGTTAGCGCTTGACAGGATTGTTTAATTAAGGTAAGATATAATTCACATCAGAGTTTTATCTGGCCAGCCATCTGTAATATTCACAAGTTTAATATTCACTGCACCGGGATGACGACCCAAGCATCGATTTAATAACCCTATTTAACATTCACGTGCCTCACTCAAACCCTTGCCTTCTGTCTCCGGAGGAAAGCCGCTATTATGACTGTTGTCAGAAAAGTGCTTATGCGCCTAAAGGCATTAAGGGAGCAACGCTCCCTCAGCCAGTGCCTGGTTGCGCAGACCCTTGGAATAAACCGTTCAACCTATGTAAGAAAAGAGCTGGGTTATATTCCGATAACCACTGAAGAATGGATTAAGCTCGCGGCTCGAATGGACGTTGAACCGGGTTATTTTTTTGAGGCGGCGAGTGCGGCTTCAGAAGAATACCAGAACACACCCGATACGGCCCTGCTTGCCCTGTACCGCTCCCTCAGGGTAATGGAGCAACGCGACCTGCTCACTCTCATCGTCATAGCCTTCAAGGGGATTAATAGAAAAAAGGTGAAAGAGAACATCGCGCGGCTGAGAGAGGGTTAGAGGCGGTAAGCCCCGTTGCATGGGAAGTAGAGGCCGGGCGCGGCAATATTCCATATGAAACAAATCCCTTCGCCACCACGTCCCCTTTTTACCTGTAACATACCTGCCTGAGTATATTCACGGGAACAAAAAAGAACTCCCCTGAGTCCCTATCGCATATTTTTGCAAATTTTCAAGAAGGGCGGATTTTCATCAACCGCCCCTTTGCGGCTCTGCTGTACCCACCTCTGAGGCGAATATAGGGCAGGGCACGAAGCCGGAGAAGGCCCGGTTATCAAGCAGGGCCTGTATTACTGCAGGTCAGCCATGCAGTTCGGGCAGGGAAACAGGGTGGGGCAGACAATAAACGGTTAGAGCAGAAAAGCAGTCACAACATACCAGACACCGATGCTTGCGGCGTAACCCACGGCCACCACGGGGGCGTACTTCATGTGCGCCACAAAGGTGTACATATCCCTTCGCACGCCCATACAGCCCACGCCTGCGGCAGAGCCGATGGATAGAAGGCTTCCGCCAACGCCGGCGGTAAGGGTAATGAGAAGCCACTGGTCCAGCCCCATGGTGGGGTTCATCTGGATAACGGCGTAGGTAAGCGGGATGTTGTCCACTATGGAGGAGAAGACGCCCACGGCGATGTTGGCCGTTGTGGGGCCCAGACCTCCGTACAGGTGGTGGTTCAGGAGCACGAGGTAGCCCATGTACTGCAACGCCCCGACGGCGGTGATGATGCCAAAGAAAAAGAGCAGGGTATCGAACTCCACGCTCTCTATCTTACGGAAGATATCAAATTGCTCTTCCGTGGTTTTATTATTTGCCTTTGCCTTTCTCTTGACAAAGAACCCTGTGAACATGAGTAGGCCAAGCCCGGTCATCATGCCTAAAAAGGGCGGCAGACCAAGGGCCTGATGGAAGGTTACGGCCGTGGCGATGGTGAGGAACCCGAGAAAAATCATGAACCGCGCCGCCGGCTTCATCACTATACGTTCGTCGCTTCCCGTGGGAGTGCCCTTTGGAATAAACATGTAAAGGATTGCCGCAGGGACTATCCAGTTGACGATAGCTGGAAGAAAGAGGGTAAGAAATTGCAGGGTCTCCACCTTGCCTGAAGTCCAGACCATGAGCGTGGTAATGTCTCCAAAGGGGCTCCATGCCCCGCCCGCGTTGGAGGCTACCACCACGTTAACAAACCCCGCTACGATGAAGCGCCTGTTCTTTCCGCCAACGGTGCTCACAACGGTGCTCATTACAAGGGCGCTTGTAAGGTTGTCCGCCACCGGAGAGAGGAAAAAGGTAAGTGCGCCCGTTATCCAGAAGAGCTTTCCGTAGGTAAAGCCCTTTTTGAGGAGCCATGCCCGGAGGGCCTCGAAGACGAGCCTCTCCTGCAGTACGTTAATGAAGGTCATGGCCACGAAGACAAAGAAAAAGAGCTCCGCTATCTCTTCGGCGAGCTCTTTTACATGATGTTCGGCCCCGCTGCCGCCGACGCTGACCTCGTATATGCCTATGAGCATCCACATGATGCACCCGAAGAGGAGCACGGGTTTTGATTTACGAAGGTGAATCTTGTCTTCTAATATTACGAGCACATAGGCGGATACGAATATGATTAACCCGACAAAACCCACCCATGCAGTTGTCATATCGTGTAGATGTTCCATCTCTGTCCTTTATTTATTCGATTTTATTGTTAATAATATGTATTGGAATGCGGTATTTTATACTATTAAAGGAGGGCTGTCAAAGGTTTATCTGAGCTTTTGAGATGCGCCTCTGAAGGTCCTCTATAATTGCCTTGACCCGGAGGCGCAAAAGTTGGTATCTTAGGAATGTACCTTTAGTTTATCTCACTCATACCGGGTCACAGAGCGGTTAAATGGGAATCCCGTTAAAATCGGGAGCTGCCCCGCAACTGTAAGCGGCGACGAATCCTTTGCTTGCGCCACTGGCCGGAAATGGCCGGGAAGGCGAAGGGAGTAGGAAGACCCGCGAGCCAGGAGACCTGCCCGGATGAAAGAGGCAAAAGGCCCTTCGAGGGAGAGGGCCGGTCTCAGGTCGGCCGCATATTTCTGCTCTCCCGGGTGCATATGTGGGAGAGTGGGGCCTGGTCAGACCTGTAGCACAGGGTGTATGCGTGGCATACAGGTGGCATGAAAAGCGTGCCTGTCCGTATTAAACGTGCAACCCATTGACCCATCCCTTCAAGAGAGGGAGGGGTTTTTTTTTGGGGAAGGCAGTGTTTGGGGCTGTGTGGCATTTATTGCCTGATATTTATTCACGGGGTAATCAAGAGGCATGAAAAAAGGACTCGTTCATATATACACGGGAGAGGGCAAGGGCAAGACCACGGCGGCCGCAGGGCTTGCCGTGAGGGCCGCGGGGCATGGCATGAAGGTGCTGTTTGTGCAGTTCTTCAAAGAGGACAGCGCGCCTTCGGGCGAAAAGTCCTTTTTCCAAGACCTCGCTTCAGAGAGGGTTACAGTCTTGCGCTCAAACTGCAGGCATCCCTTTTTTACTGGAGACAAAACAGACGAAGAGGCCGTAGTAGCGGCCATAAAGGGAACTTTTCTTAAAGTGCGGGAGTCTGTCGCCGCAGGCGGCATGGACCTGCTTGTCCTTGACGAGATTATGGCCGTCCTTAAGGGCGGATGGATACCCCTGGACGAGTTTATCGATTTCATAGAGTCAAGGCCCCCGGGTCTTGAGGTGGCGTTGACGGGAAGGGACGCGCCGCCGGAGCTTGTGAGTATATCCGATTACGTTACCGAGATGCTGAAGATAAAGCACCCCTTTGACGAGGGTATCGGGGCGAGAAAGGGTTTTGATTTTTGATTTTGTGTTTTGCAGTGGAATTCAGGCTAACGGCAAAAGGGGCGCGGGTCTTTGGCTAAAGGTCATAAAACGAGGGGTTTTATCCTTGTCCTTGGCGGCGTACGGAGCGGCAAAAGCGGGTTTGCCCGAGGCCTCTGCGAGGCCACGGAGGGCCGCAAGGTCTACCTTGCCACGGCGCAGGCCCTTGATGGGGAGATGGAGCTCAGGATAGAGCGCCATAAGAGGGAGCGGGGCACGGAGTGGACCGCTGTCGAAGAGCCCGTTGAGGTGGCGGCCCGCATAGGCTCAATGGGGCAAGGCACTGTGATTCTACTTGATTGCCTGACCCTCTGGCTCACCAATCTCATGGGGCTTGGCCTTGGCGATGACGAGATATTGGGCAGGGTAGACGAACTTACGGCCACGATTACCGGAAGCCCATCTTTTATTGTAGCCGTCTCCAACGAGGTGGGGCGGGGAATCATGCCTGTGAACGCCATGGCCAGAAGGTTCGCCGACATTTCAGGGCTTATGAACCAGCGGTTGGCCGCATCCGCCGAAGAGGTCTTTTTTCTTACGGCAGGACTCTCGGCACAGCTTAAGTAGATAATTTTGAGGAGAATAAAGACATGGGACTTATAAGTGAATGCCTTAAGGCCATAGGCCCCGTTGACATGGGGCTCATGGAAGAGGCGGGTAAAAGGCTCGACAGCCTTACAAAACCAAGGGGCAGTCTCGGCCAACTTGAGGAGGCGGCAAAGCGGCTCGTGGCCATTACCGGGGACCTTCGTCCCTCCATAGATGAAAAGATAATTTTCACCTTTGCCGCTGACCACGGCGTAGCAGAGGAGGGCGTTTCGGCGTACCCGCCGGAGGTAACGGAGCAGATGGTCCTGAATTTTTTAAGGGGCGGGGCTGGTATCAACGTGCTGGCCCGTCATGCCGGGGCAAGGGTAGCTGTTGTTGATATAGGCGTTAACTGCGATTTTGCTTCTCCGGACGGCCTTATCGAGAGAAAGGTCATGCGTGGAAGCGCGAATATCCGCAAGGGGCCCGCCATGACAAGGGGCGAGGCCGAAAAATGCCTTGAGGTGGGCATAAATCTCGCCCGTGAGTATGCGGGTAAGGGAGTCATCTTCGGCACCGGGGACATGGGCATAGCCAACACCACGCCCTCGAGCGCCATTGTCTCGGCCTTTACCGGGCGGCCTCCCGCGGAGGTTACCGGGGCCGGCACGGGCGTAAGCGAGGATGTGCGAAAATACAAGATACAGGTTATTGAGGATGCCCTTGAGATAAACAAACCTGACCCCTCGGACCCGCTGGATGTGCTTCAAAAGGTAGGCGGGCCGGAGATAGCGGGGCTTGCCGGGCTTATCATCGGGGCGGCCTCCATGAAGGTGCCCGTGGTGGTGGATGGTTTTATCTCCACCGCAGGTGCGCTCACGGCCTTTGAGCTTGCCCCCATTATAGCGGATTATCTCTTTTTTGCCCACAAGTCTGTTGAGCGGGGCCATACCGTAATGCTTGAGCGCATGGGAGCAAGACCTCTACTCGATCTGGACCTCAGGCTCGGCGAGGGCACGGGCGCGGCCCTTGCCATGACCATCATAGAGGCCGGTCTGAAGATATACAACGAGATGGCCACCTTCGGCGAGGCCGGAGTATCCGAGGAGCACGGGGCTTGAGATTCTTGTTGAAAGCCCGGCAGGTCGGCTGATTTTTCCTTTTTTTGGGGAAGGTTTTTTTGGCATAAGTAGGAAGTTTATTCCCGGCTGGTTTTTGTTACCCCTGCAAGATTTTTTTGCGGGGCGCGGGGTGTTTTTACAGCGGCAACGGGCTAATTCCATCCTGGTTTTCTTTTCCTGCTCTCTTTTTTACAAAAGAAAGCAGGGGGTTGTTATGATTAAGCGTTTTCTTCTTGCCCTCAGATTTTTGACGATTATACCCTTTGGTCGCTCCAGTGGTGTGAGCGAAGGAGATATTACGGGAGCGGTCTCGTATTTTCCCCTTGTGGGCGCCGTACAGGGGCTTATACTTGTTATTGCCTTTTTTATCTTTGGCCACTGGTTCGGCGGCATTGTCCTCTCCACCATACTTGTAGCCCTGCTTACCCTGACAAACGGCGGTTTTCACCTTGACGGCTTTATGGATACAGTGGACGGGCTCGCAGGCGGGGGGGATAAAGAAAATAGGCTCAGGATAATGTCCGACCCCAACGCCGGGGCAGTGGGCGTTGTATTCACCATTTTTATCATAATATTGAAGATAGCGGCGCTTGGCGCCATGTCCCGCGGATTCATGGCCGCGGCGCTGTTTTTGTGGCCCATTGCCGGCAGATGGTCCGTCGTGCCCCTTGCCTTCTGGTCTGATTACGCCCGTCCGGAAGGCGGCCTTGGAAAGGCCGTTACGAAAATAGGTTCAAGGGAGTTTCTTATAGCCACCTTTATCACCCTTGTTATTTCCTTTTTCTGGCTCGGTCTCTGGTCCGTTCTTTTCATGGCCGTCATAGGGGTCTTTGCCTTCCTTGTTTCCTGTTTTTTCAGTATAAGGCTCGGCGGGGTGACAGGCGATGTCTTTGGTTTTCAGGCAGAGGTTTCAGAGGTCCTTTTTCTACTCATGCTCCTGCCCATGGCAAGTTAATTCGAGATAGATTAGAGGTAATCAGATGCAGTCCAAGACCATGGAGTCCACAAGGCTCTACCTCATACGTCACGGTCAGGTGGTGAACCATCACGAGTTCCGTTATAACGGACATCATGACGTGGATATAACGGATAAGGGTCTACTTCAGATGAAGAGGCTGGGTGGGCTTCTGAAGGAAAAATCCATAAAGGCCCTCTATTCAAGCGACCTTACACGCACCATGAAGGGCGCCGGGATAATAGGACGGGCCCTGGGATTGCTTCCGCAGAGTTTGGCCCCTTTCAGGGAGCTTCATCTTGGAAGATGGGAGGGGCTTACACGAGAAGAGGCCATTGAACGCTATCCCGAGGACGAGGGGTTTTCTTTCCAGAACCTCGCAACAGACAAGATAGAGGGCGGCGAGACCCTTCACGACTTGAGTGAGAGGGTTCTGCCTGAGCTGGCGAGGCTTATAGATAAACACCGGGGAGATGCCATCTGCCTTGTGGCTCACGGAGGGGTTAACCGTGTCATACTCTGTAATGTCATGGGCATAAAACTTGACAGGTTTTTTTCCATTGAGCAGGACTACGGATGCCTGAATATAGTGGATTACTTCAACGACGGCATCGGGGTGGTGAAGCTCCTTAACGGCGGGCCCAATCAGGAGATGGGCGAGACCATGCTCTATTGATATGAGAGGACTTATCGTAGCCGGCACGGGAAGCGATGCCGGTAAGACCACAGTAACCCTTGGGCTAATCGAGGCCATGAGGCGGGCCGGCCGCACTGTGCAGGCCTTCAAGGCGGGGCCTGATTACATAGACCCCGGCCACCACGCCCTGCTGCTGGGACGGCCTTCATACAACCTTGATACATGGATGATGGGCGCTGGCGGCGTGCGGAAGACCTATCAAGTTCACTCAAAGGGTAGTGGTATTGCCCTTATCGAGGGGGTGATGGGGCTCTTTGACGGCAGGGACGGCAAAAACGAGGAGGGTTCAACGGCCCACCTTGCCAAGGTCCTCGGCCTTCCCGTGCTTCTTGTAGTAGACGGGGCCGGGGCCGCCAGAAGCGTAGGGGCATTAGTTAAAGGATTCTGCGAGTTCGACCCTGAAGTTGATATACGCTGGGTGGTCTTTAACAGGGTGGCAGGTGAAAAGCACTTTAAGATACTTAAAGACGCCGCTAAAGGGGCCGCTAAAGTTCGGGTCCTCGGCTACATACCAAGGGATGAAACCCTTGCCATGAAGAGCCGTCACCTCGGGCTGGTAACAGGCAGTGATGTGGATAGAAGACAATGGCGAAGGGGCGTTAAGAAGACCGCCGATTATATAGAGGCCTTTGTTGATATGAGGCCCCTTTTTGGCCGGGGCCGGTGTCATGCCCCTGCCAAAAAGGTAAGGCCCCTTAAGAGAGGCCACGGCAGACCGGTAATCGCGGTTGCCCGTGACAGCGCCTTTTCTTTTTATTATGAAGAGAACCTTGATATATTAAGAGACCTTGGCGGGGTCATCCGTTTTTTCAGCCCCTTGAAGGATAAGGCCCTGCCACGGGGCACCTCTGGCCTCTACATCGGCGGCGGATACCCTGAACTTCATGGCAGGGAGCTTGGCGAGAACGCATCCATGAGGTCTGCGATAAAGAGGGCCGCCAATAGCGGCACGCCCATCTTTGCCGAGTGCGGGGGCCTTATGTACCTTGGCGGGTCTTTAAAAGATCTGACCGGCAGGGCCTATCCCATGGCGGGTGTTTTCAAGTGGAGAACAGAAATTTTTAATAAGAGAAGGGCCCTTGGCTACAGGGACGTTGAGATTTTAAAGGGCTGTCCCTTTTTGGAAGAGGGCCGCCGCGTAAGGGGCCATGAGTTCCGGTACTCGGAGTTAAAGAGCAAGAAAATCATGGCGGCCAACGTCTTCAAGGCGACTCATCCCGGTACCGGCAGGTGTATGCCCTCTGGCGGATATGTCTTTAAAAACGTACTCGCCACATATATACACATTCATTTTGCAAGCAACCCCGCATTTGCGCGCGGTTTTATGAGATTATGTCACACATTAAAGTCTTTCGAGGAGGAGAGTAGATGACACAGGTGGAATCAGCGGTAAAGGGTATTATAACCGAAGAGATGAAGGACGTTGCCCATAGCGAGGGGTTGACGCCTGAGTATATAATGGAGATGATAGCCGCGGGCAAGGTGGTAATCCCCAATAACACGGGGCGCAGGGCGCGCCTTGTGGGCATAGGCGCGGGGCTTCGGACAAAGGTCAACGCCAGCATAGGGACAAGCTCCGATATAGTGGACCCCGATGAAGAGGTGAAAAAGGCGCGTGCCGCCGAGTCTGCCGGAGCCGATACCATGATGGAGCTATCCGTGGGCGGAGACCTTGACGCCATCAGAAAGAAGGTCCTTTCAGCGACAAATCTCAGCGTTGGGAGCGTCCCTCTTTATCAGGCCTTTAAAGAGGCCATAGAAAAGTACCACGACCCCAATAAGCTCACCGATGATCTCCTCTTTGATGTCATTGAGAGGCAATGCAGGGACGGTATCTCATTCATGGCCATACACTGCGGCATAAACCGCATGACCGTTGAGAGGCTTAAAAAACAGGGCTACCGCTACGGCGGTCTTGTCTCACGGGGCGGCTCTTACATGGTTGGCTGGATGATTAACAACAAGAGGGAAAACCCCCTTTATGAGCACTTTGACCGTGTTGTTGAGATACTGAAAAAATACGACTGCGTCCTGAGCCTCGGTAACGGGCTACGCGCAGGTGCCATCCATGACAGCCTTGACAGGGCCCAGGTGCAGGAGATGCTCATCAACTGCGAGCTCGCTGGCATTGGCCGTGAGATGGGTTGTCAGACCATGTGCGAGGGTCCTGGACACCTGCCCCTTGACGACATAGAGACGAACGTAAAACTCCAGAAGAGGATGAGCGGAGACGCGCCTTTTTATGTGCTCGGCCCCCTTGTCACCGACGTTGCCGCAGGTTACGATCATATATCCGGGGCCATAGGGGCCGCCGAGGCCGCCCGTTACGGGGCGGATTTGATATGCTACGTCACCCCGGCGGAGCACCTTGCACTGCCCGCCCTTGATGACGTTATCGAAGGCGTGCGCGCCGCAAGAATCGCCGCCCATGCCGGAGACATGGTGAAACTCGGCAGAAAAGACAGGGACCTGCAGATGAGCAAGGCCCGCAGAGACCTTGACTGGGAGAAGCAGTTCGACCTCTCGCTATTTGGAGAAAAGGCCCTTGAGATACGCTCCTCCCGTATGCCTGACGCCCCGGAGACCTGCACCATGTGCGGGAGTTTTTGCGCCATGGACAACGTGAATAAATACTTCAAGGAAGACCTGGAAAAAGGCGCAAAACTATAACCCCCTTTTCGGATAAAGGGTAAGACGGGGCGGGATGATGGGGTAAGGGACATGGGTGAAGTGCTGCGTCCCGGTCCTCAATAAACAGGGTAAAAGAATGGAAAATCGTGAAAAGGGCCTGCCTTCAATGGACTGGCAAGGTTCAAAACCCAAGAGCGGAAAGAGCAAGGTCAACTATCATCCATGGCGGCGGTTCTATGCCCGTTCAATAGACCTGTTTTTAGCCAGTTTTATGGTTGCGGGTTTCTGTTTGTCCGCGCTTGGTCTCTTTGCCCCGAGTCTGGTTGCCGGCGCCGTGGATACCTTTAAAAATCCGCTCATATCAGGGGTCATTGTCTATGTGTTCTGGGTTCCCCTTGAGGCCTTGTTTTTGTCAAGGGTGGGTGCGACACCGGGAAAGAGGCTTTTTGGCATACAAGTCTTGACCAAATCAGGTGATACGCTCTCATTTCCCGATGCCCTGCAACGCACTTTTCTTGTCTGGATCAAGGGCGACGGGCTGGCCATTCCAATCATAGCCATAGTTACAAGGATATACGCCTATAAACGCCTTAAAAGAACCGGCGCAACGCTCTGGGACGAGGCCATGGGTTCAGTGGTTACGCACAGGGAATTTACCCTCTCAAGGACCATAGCCTGTGTCCTTGTCCTTGTGGCAATTGCGGTGATTACGCTTTTTTTAAGTTTTGCGGGCAAGATATAAGGCTTACAAAACCCCTTATGAGAGGGTAGAATCTTCACGTATAATTTGGCGGGAAGTTCACGTCGTGGATATATCCGCAAAAGAGCACCAAACCGTGGTCTAATTTTTTTATAATACAAGAGGACACAACTTGCTCGCCAGAATTCTCTCAAGCGCCACTATCGGCATAGACGCCCATCCCATCCTTGTGGAGGTGGATATCGCGAGGGGACTGCCCGCTTTTTCCACGGTGGGCCTTCCTGATAACGCCGTCAAGGAGAGTAAGGACAGGGTAAAGTCAGCCGTAAAAAATTCGGGGTATGCCTTTCCGGCAAGGAGGATTACCGTAAACCTCGCCCCTGCGGACATAAAAAAAGAGGGCACCAACTTTGACCTGCCCCTTGCCGTTGGCGTGCTTCTGGCCGAGGGTTATATCAAACGCGATAACCTCGATGGGTTCATGCTCGTCGGTGAACTTTCCCTTGACGGAAGCATAAGGCCCGTGCGCGGGGCCATCAGTATCTCCATGTGCGCCAGGGCCGAGGGCAAGACCCTTATACTTCCAATGGAGAACGCCGCGGAGGCCGCCGTTGTCTCCGGCGTGGATGTATACGGGGCAAGGTCGCTCTCGGAGCTCGTGGAGTTTTTTAATACCAATGAAGGGCTTGAAAAAGCCATCTCCTCGCCGGAAGATTGGTTCAGCCGTGAGGGTGAAGACCTCGTTGACCTCTCTGATGTAAAAGGACAGGAGCACACCAAGAGGGCCCTTGAGGTGGCCGCCGCAGGCGGGCATAACATGGTGATGATAGGCCCGCCAGGTTCCGGCAAGACCATGTTATCTAAAAGGCTGCCCACCATACTCCCTGATATGAACCTTGAAGAGGCCCTTGAGGCCACAAAGGTCCATAGCGTCGCGGGAACCCTGCCTGCAAAAAAGGCCCTTATCACAATGCGGCCCTTCAGGTCTCCTCACCATACCATTAGCGATGTTGGGCTAATAGGGGGGGGCAGACTGCCGAGGCCCGGAGAGGTGAGCCTTGCTCATAACGGCGTATTATTTCTCGATGAGATGCCAGAGTTCGGCAAAAGCGTGCTTGAGGCCATGCGTCAGCCCCTTGAGGATGGATATGTAAACATCGTACGGGCCGCCATGAGCATAACATACCCGGCCTCGTTCATGCTTGTAGGGGCCATGAACCCATGCCCCTGCGGTTATCTCGGCGATCCCGGAAAAAATTGCAACTGCTCTCCCGCGCAGATACAAAAATACAGGTCCCGCCTCTCGGGCCCCCTTCTTGACCGCATTGACATACACTGCGACGTGCCCGCCGTAAGGTTCAGAGAGCTTACCGATATAAGCGTCGGCGAGTCCTCGAAGGATGTAAAAAAGAGGGTTAATGCCGCGAGACTCGTGCAGGCGGAGAGGTTCAGCAAAAAGAAAAGCAATGCCATATTCTCAAACAGCAGGATGAGCTCAAGGGATATCAAGACCTTCTGCGAGGTGGAGAGTGATTCAAAACGGCTCCTTGAGACGGCTGTGGAGAGGCTCGGCCTCTCTGCGCGGGCATACACAAGGGTCCTCAAGGTGGCAAGGACCATAGCCGACCTTGACAATGAGGAACATCTGAAGACCGCGCATATATCCGAGGCCATTCAGTACCGGACCCTCGACAGGCCCGTTTATTAGCGGGGCAGGAGGGGGGGAGTATGCGTCTCTTTAATGATATTGAGGAAGCCTCTTTTTTATCGAGACCAAACCGCTTTGTCGTATCCTGCTACAGGGGCGGCGAGGTGATAGACGCCTACCTGCCAAACCCCGGCAGATTGAGTGAGCTTTTTTTGCCCGGCGTTACCCTGTACCTTGAAAAAAGCCTGAATAAGGGCAGAAAACTCCCCTATACCGTAGTGGCCGTTCTCAGGGATGGTTATCCCGTGCTTTTACATACGCTGAGGACAAACGATGTGGCGGAGTTTCTCCTTCGCAATGGCCGTGTGCCCGGCCTCGAAGGGGCGGCGATTTTAAGAAGAGAAAAGACCGTTGGCAGGAGCAGGTTTGATTTTCTGCTCTCAGATAAGGGCCGCGAAGTCCTCCTTGAGGTTAAGTCCTGCACGCTCTTTACGAAAAAGACAGCCATGTTTCCCGACGCAGTTACGGCTCGCGGAAGGCGTCATGTGGAAGAGTTGGCGGAGCTTGCTGGAGAGGGGAGAGAGGGACAGATATTATTTGTAATAAACCATCCAACCATAGAGTATTTTATCCCTGATTTTCATACTGACCCGGCCTTTTCCGAGGCCCTGTCTTGTGCCAGAGAGAGTATATCGATAACGCCGCTGGCCTTCAGCGTTGCCCATGATTTTACCATAAAAAAAGAGACGCGCGTCCTTCCCATACGCTGGGATGTAGTGGATGAGCATAACAGGGACACCGGGGCCTATCTTTTCATATTACGCCTTTTCGAGGATAAGTTGATAAGAGTGGGCGCCCTTGGCGAGGTTGAGTTTCCAAAGGGGTATTATACCTACGTGGGCTCGGCATTGAAAAATCTTGATAAGAGGACGGCGAGGCACAGGAAAAAGGGTAAAAAACTCTTCTGGCACATTGATTATCTTCGTGAAGAGGCCGAGTTTGTCTCCATGCTCCCCATAAGGACAAAGGACGATATAGAGTGCAGGCTTGCCAAAGCCATGAGAAGGCTCTGCGACTGGAGCATGAAGGGCCTTGGGGCCTCGGACTGCGGTTGTCCCTCCCATCTCTTCGCAGCGGAGACAAACCCCATGGAAATGAGGGCCTTTCATGATATGCTATACTATTTCAGGGCCGACAGGTTTATTGAGGGCTAAAATGCTTGATGGGCCGGGCGCTGATATACCGGTTTTTTTTGTCTTGCTTTCTTTTTGAGTAAAGAAAGCAAGGGGTTTTCTATGTATCATAAACAGGATGAGAGAATGATATACCTTGATAACGCGGCTACAAGCTTTCCAAAGCCAGAGGCCGTCTACCTTGCCGTTGATCATGTTTTAAGAGAGGTTGGTGGTAACGCCGGGAGGGGCGGACACCGCCTTGCCCTTGAGGCCGCAAGGGTCATTTTCGAGGCGAGGGAGGCCGTGGCAGGGCTCATAGGCGCGCCGGATTCCGCGCGCGTGGTATTTACAAAGAACGCCACAGAGGCCATAACCCTTGCCGTAAAGGGGCTTGGGCTCACTGCCCCGGCACGCGTAGTCTCAACAAGCTTTGAGCATAACTCACTTGCAAAGGCCATAAGAGGGCTTGGGGCAAAGGGCCTTGACGTCACCTTGCTGGAGCCGGACAATGCGGGGTTTATCCTGCTTTCTGATGTAAAAAAGGCCATTAGCGGCGCCACGCTTCTGGCTATCTCTCATGCCTCTAACGTCTTCGGGACCATTCAGGACATTGAGGCCATAGGCAGGCTATGCAGAGAAAACAACGTCCTCTTCATGGTAGACGCGGCGCAGACCACGGGGGCTCTGCCCATAGACGTTACTGCCATGAATATAGATATACTCGCCTCAACAGGGCACAAATCCCTCTTCGGGCCACAGGGCACGGGGTTTTTATATCTGCGGGAGGGCCTTGAGCTTACCCCCCTCATTGAGGGCGGTACAGGCGATGAGGCATCCGTGCTTGAAATGCCGGAGAGGCTTGAGGCCGGAACCCTCAACACGCCGGGCATAGGCGGGCTGAAGGCGGGGCTGGATTTTGTCCTTGCTACCGGCCTTGATAAGATAAGGGCGCATGAGGTCGCGTTAATGGAGCAATTGCTGGCGGGCCTTAACTCCATGGAAGGGTGTTCCATTATCGGCCCCAAAAAGGCCGTTGAGAGGGTTTCTCTTGTGGCATTCAACATAAAGGGCCTCTACCCCGTTGAGGCGGGGATAAGCCTTGACCGGAAGCATTCCATAATGGTGAGGTGCGGCACTCACTGCGCGCCGCAGGCCCACAGGACCGCTGGCACATTTCCCGAAGGCGGCATAAGGGTGAGTCCGGGGTTTTTTACGAAACAGTCTGATATTAAAGAGTTTTTAAGGGCTCTGCGAGAGGTGGTAAAAGAGAGATGTTAGTGCTCGGAATAGAGAGCTCCTGTGATGATACGGCCTCTGCCGTAGTGGAAGACGGACGCACTATCCTCTCTTCTGTTGTCGCATCACAGGACTCCATACATTCGAGATACGGGGGCGTGGTGCCCGAACTTGCCTCAAGGCGCCATATTGAGGCCATTATTCCCGTTGTGGAAGAGGCCCTTAGAGAGGCAGGCCTTACACTGGAGACCATCGACGGCATTGCCGTAACAAGGGGGCCCGGACTCGTTGGTTCCATACTCATAGGGCTATCCTTTGCAAAGGCCATTGCCTACGCGAAAAAAATTCCCCTTACGGCAATCAACCATGTTCCGGCCCACCCCTACGCCGCCTTTCTATCGGAAAAGGGGGGAAATGGCGGCGGTTTCGAGCCTGTGTTTCCGGCAGTGGCCCTTGTTGTATCGGGCGGGCATACGAGCCTTCTGCGCATGGACGGCTTTCTTGAGTACGAGGTCATCGGCAGAACCCTTGACGACGCGGCGGGAGAGGCCTTTGATAAATCCGCCAAGATACTTGGACTTGGTTACCCCGGCGGCACGGTCATTGACAGGCTCGCAAAAGAGGGCAGGAAAGACGCCGTAAGGTTTACGAGGCCCTATCTGGCGAAGGATAGCCTGGATTTCAGTTTCAGCGGCATAAAGACCGCCGTATTCAGGCACGTTAATGCCCTTAAGGAAGAGGGGAGGCTTGACGAAAAGGCCGTGAAGGATGTCTCCGCGTCCTTTCAGGAGGCCGTTGTTGACGTGCTCGTTAAAAAGGCCCTTCGGGCCCTTGACCTCTGTGATACGCCAAACCTCATACTCGCCGGGGGGGTGGCCTGCAACTCACGTCTGCGGGAGCGCATAATTGAGACAGGCACGGAGCGAGGGCTTAACGTCGCTATCCCGAAGAGGGAGCTATGTAGCGATAACGCCGCCTTTGTAGCGGGAATGGGATACTGGCAGTTAAAAAAGGGCATGACCGAGGGCCTTGAGCTTAACGCCATACCGTCGTTTTTCTGATGTGATTACAGACCTGTATGCCTTGCCTGCCGAGCCTTGCGGCAGGGGGGCGGCATATATTTGAAAACAATCTCTTACCGGAGGTCCTCTGCCGCGTGAAGGATACTTACAGGGGCCGGGCAAAGAAGCGTTTTGGCCAGCATTTTCTTCGGGACAGGCTGATACTATCCCGTATAGTGGAGACCGCCGGGGTCAGGCCCGGCGACAGGGTCCTTGAGGTTGGCCCGGGGCCGGGCTATCTTACTGAAGAGTTGCTTGGTAGCGGCGTCATTGTTACGGCCGTGGAGTTTGACAGGGATATATGCGCGTATCTCCGTGAGGAGTTTGCCGGCCGCGATAACTTTGAGCTCATACAGGCAGACGCCATGAAGGTGGACTACTTGGCCTTATCATCTGAAAAAGGTTCGAGGTTCAAGGTAGTATCAAACCCGCCGTACAATATTACCGGCCCCCTTGTGGCGAAGATAATAAGAGAGAGGGCCGCTTTCAGTAAGATTGTCCTCATGCTTCAAAAAGAGGTGGCAGGCAGGCTGACGGCTGGCCCTGCCTCAAAGGCCGCCGGGGCGCTGACGATTTTTTTGTGGTTATATTACGATGTAAGGGCCGCCTTTGGCGTGCCTGCGAGCGCCTTTTCGCCTCCACCCGACGTTGATTCAACCCTCGTTGTCATGGAACCCCTTGGCAAGCCCAGGGTCCCTATCCCGGATGAGGCCTTTTTCAGGGCAGTGGTGAAAAAGGCCTTCAGCACCAGACGCAAGACTCTGGCAAACGCCTTGAAGGACCCGTCCATGGGCAAGGAGGCCCTTATGGCGGCCTTTGAGGAGGCGGGCATAGACCCGGCAAGGCGCGCCGAGACCCTTACCATCGAGGAGTTCAGCGCCCTCTCCACGGCCCTGTCAGGGCGCGGACAAGATGGGGGTTGAAAATATCCCATAGGGAATTTTTTTTGATGGGCGAGGCCCACCCTCTCTACTTTGCGCCAGTGGGGGTGGTAACGCATATTAAGTGGTGCTAAGTCCGGTTTTTTTATCATGGATTCGCGGGGCGCGAAGTGTGCCTTTAATGGTTTTAAGCGGTCTTACCCTATTGGTTTTCTTTGTCCTACTTTCTTTTTTCTAAAAGAAAGTAGGGGGCTCTTGACTTTTAGGCACTCATAAGATAGAAATAAATATCCATGGAAAATATCCGCTACATTGCCATAGAGGGGCCTATCGGTGTGGGCAAGACAAGCCTTGCCGCCCTGCTTGCCGATAAGTTCGGCGGCGTCACCATGATAGAGGAGGTGGAGGCAAACCCCTTTTTGCCTAAATTCTACAGTAATGTAAAGAAACACGCCTTTCAGACGCAGGTTTTCTTCCTCTTAAGCCGTTATCAACAGCAAAAAGAACTGGTTCAGCAGGACCTCTTCGGCGAGATAGTAGTCTCTGATTATCTCTTTGCCAAGGACAGAATATTCGCATACCTTAACCTTGATGAGAACGAGCTTACCCTTTACGAGCAGGTATACCGCCTCCTTGATACCTCCATCCCGAGGCCGGACCTTGTCATATATCTGCAGGCCTCCACAGAGGTCCTTCTTGAGAGGATAGACAAGCGGGCCATGGAGTTTGAGAGCGGCATCAGCGAGGAGTATCTTGAGCGCCTTGTTGACGCCTATAATAAGTACTTTTTTCACTATACCGATACGCCTCTGCTTTCCGTAAATACATCGGGTATAGACTTTGTGGAGAACCCCTCGGACCTTGCGGACCTGGTGAAGGAGATTAAGGCCATGAAGGGCGGCTCGCAGCATTACATCCCCGTGGTCTCGCGCGGCGGGGAGTAGATAGAGATTATGAAAAAAATTACCGTGCCGCAGATTAAGGCCATGAAGGCGCGCGGCGTTAAGATTCCCGTGCTTACGGCCTATGATTTTACCATGGCCTCCATACTCTCGGAGGCGGGCGTTCCCGTGCTCATGGTGGGGGACTCGGCGGGCATGGTCTCGGCTGGATATGAGACTACGTTGCCCGTCTCCATGGGGGATATGCTCTACCACACAAGGTCTGTTGTGAGGGGCGCGGGATTGGCCCTTGTAGTGGCTGATATGCCATTCGGCTCTTATCAGGGCGGCCCTTCAGTGGCCTTGAAAAACGCCGTAAGGTTCATAAAGGCCGGGGCCGGGGCAGTAAAGCTTGAGGGAGGCGTCAGGGTCGCACACATCATAAAGGCCATAACCGGCATGGATATTCCTGTTATGGGGCATATCGGGCTTACGCCTCAATCGGTGCATAAGTTTGGGGGCTTCAAGGTTCAGGGCCGGGACAATGAGGCCAAAAAGGTCCTTATGGAAGACGCCGCGGCAGTTGCCGATGCCGGGGCCTTTGCCCTTGTAATAGAGGCCGTGCCTGCGGAGCTTGCCGGGGAGATTACGGCGGCTCTTTCCATACCCACCATAGGCATAGGCGCCGGGCCGGACTGTGACGGGCAGGTCCTTGTCTGTAACGATATGCTGGGCCTTACGGCCGGTGAGAGGGTGCCGGGTTTTGTAAAACAATACGTTGATCTGAAGTCCCAGGTTTCCAGGGCGGCCCGCTCTTTCATGGAGGAAGTCTCTGACGGGACCTTCCCCGGGAAGGAGCATACGTATTAGGGTGCTTGAGGGGAGGCTCAAGGGGGCTTGAAGGTCTTAAGTAAAATACAAGAGATGAGGGGCTTTTCGCGGGAGGCAAGGGCCGCGGGCAGGACCATCGCACTTGTGCCCACCATGGGGGCCCTGCACAAGGGGCATCTCGCCCTTGTGGCCAAGGCCCATGAGCTCGCCCATATAGTGGTGCTCAGCATCTTTGTAAACCCCACTCAGTTCTCCGCCGATGAAGACCTTGATTCCTATCCGCGAGACCTTTCCGAAGACCTTGAAAAGGCCCGCGCCGCAGGCGTGGACGCTGTCTTTACACCGGACTCAGAGGCCATGTATCCACCGGGTTCTCAGACCACCGTGCGGGTGACGGGGCTTGAAAGACACCTCTGCGGCCTCACAAGGCCCGGCCACTTTACAGGCGTTGCCACTGTTGTCCTTAAACTCTTCAATATAATCGGGCCCCATGTGGCCGTCTTCGGCGAAAAGGACTTCCAGCAGTTACTTGTCATCAAGCGGATGGTGAGAGACCTTGACCTTGATCTGGAAATAAGGGGGGTGGGCACGGTAAGAGAGGCCGACGGGCTTGCCATGAGCTCAAGGAATAGATATCTTTCTTTTGTGCAGAGAAATGCGGCCACGGCACTGCCGCGCTCCCTTATTATGGCCGAAAAGGCCTTTGGCGAGGGCAAAAATACCGCCGCCGCCATAATAGAGGTTATTGAGGGGATACTGAAGACGGAAGAGCGGATATCCCTTGAGTATGTAAAGGTCGTAGACGCCAATACCCTTGAGGACATCTCTCTTATCAGGGGTAATGGTGAAACCCTTGTTCAGGTTGCCCTGAGGATAGGGCGCGCAAGGCTCATAGACCACATCATCATTTGAATTCTTTGTTGTCCATAGCCCCTCTTTGATGTATAATCAGCGTTCATCATGATAAAGTCTATAATTACGGAGGAAGTCAATAATGCAGCGCATAATGTTAAAGGGTAAGATACACAGGGCAGTTGTAACGGAATCCAACCCTGACTACGAGGGTTCCGTGGCCATAGACGCGGCCCTTCTGGAGGCATCGGGCATCTATCCCTTTGAGCAGGTCCATATATATAACATTTCCAACGGCAAACGCCTTGTGACCTATGCCATAGAGGCCCCCCGCGGCAGTGGGGCCATATCCGTCAACGGGGCCGCGGCCCACCTTGCCTCGCGCGGAGACATGGTGATAATCGCCTGTTACGCCGGACTTGACGATAATGAGGCCGTCGGGCACCAGCCGGCCCTCGTATACGTGGACACGTCCAATAATATCAAACGCATAAGCAACGGACTCGCCAATAAGGTATGAAGGCGCTTAAAAAGTATTTTTTTACGGGGCTCCTTGTCGTGGTGCCCCTTTATATTACGGCATATATCTTCGCCGTAATCGTAAGGGCCATGGATAATGTCCTTAATTTCCTTCCATGGTTTCTTAATCCCAGTTACTTCATGCCCTATCACATTCCCGGCGTGGGAGTCTTTTTTACCATTTCCGGGATCCTTATCGTAGGCCTTATTACCCAGAATTTTTTCGGCAAGAAGCTCGTGGACTTCGGTGAGGGTATACTCTCGAAGATACCTTTCTTGCGGATAATATATAACGCCTCAAAGCAGTTTCTTGAGACCTTTCTATCGTGGCATCAGGATGAGTACAGCAACGTAGTAGTTGTTGAATATCCGAGAAAAGGTGTCTACACCATGGGTTTTGTTACGGGAAACACCAGGGGCGAGCTCAAGGACAAGGTCGCGGTCCCGGCAAAGAGCGTTTTTATTCCCACCACGCCCAACCCCACATCAGGGTTTTACCTCATGGTTCCCGAGGCAGACCTCATACCGCTTGACATGAGCGTAGAGGACGCCTTTAAGGTGATTATGACCGGTGGAATCGTAATGCCCGATGTAAGGAAGACTACAGAAGAAAAAAAGACACCGAAGTAACCTTTACTTCAGGCGTGTATAAATCATGGAAGGAGTCCCCTGAATATGTCGAGTAATGCCTCTACACAATCTGATACTGCGGCTATTGATGAACTTTGTATAAATACCCTGCGCTTCCTTGCGGTGGATGCCGTGCAGAAGGCGGCCTCCGGGCATCCCGGCATGCCCATGGGAGACGCGCCCATGGCCCATGTGCTCTGGTCGCGCCATCTGAGGTTTAACCCCGCAAACCCGCTCTGGCCGGGCCGTGACAGGTTCGTGCTTTCGGCGGGGCACGGCTCCATGCTCCTTTACGGCCTGCTCCACCTTACGGGATATCCTCTTACCATTGATGACCTTAAGCAATTCAGGCAGTGGGCAAGCCATACGGCGGGACACCCGGAGTATAACCCGGCCATTGGCATAGAGACTACCACAGGTCCCTTGGGGCAGGGTTTTGCCAACGGCGTGGGCATGGCCATGGCCGAGAGATACCTTGCGGGAAGGTACAACAGGCCCGGATTCAAGCTCTTTGATTACAACATATACGCCATATGCGGCGACGGTGATATGATGGAGGGCATCACCAACGAGGCCGCCTCCATGGCGGGCCACCTCGGGCTCGGGAGCCTTGTCTACCTCTACTCGGATAATAAAATAACCATCGAGGGCTCTACGGACATCGCCTTTACAGAAGACGTGGCCGCCCGGTTTACCGCCCTAGAATGGCATGTGCAGAGAGTCGACGGAAACGACCTTGCCGAGATTGACGAGGCCATTGGGAGGGCAAAGGAAGAGACCGTGAGGCCGTCGCTCATAGTGGCGAGGACGAATATCGGTTTTGGAAGTCCCGACAAACAGGACCATGCCTCGGCCCATGGCGCACCCCTTGGCCCTGATGAGGTCATAAAGACAAAAGAAAACCTTGGCTGGCCCATTGAGCCTACCTTTTTTGTGCCCCATGAGGTGACCCGGGAGTACGGCAAGGCAGGGACCAGAGGCGAGGCCCTTGAGGACGAGTGGCAGAAGACCTTTGCGGAGTACAGTGAGAAGTACCCCGAGCTTGCGGTTGAGCTTTCGGCGCTCTTGAAGGGCGAGTTTCCTGCGGATTGGGAGAGCGATATCCCCACATTTGGCCCGGCTGACGGCCCAATGGCCACAAGAAAGGCGTCAGGAGCGGTCCTCAACGCCATAGCAAAGAAGACCCCTTTTCTTATCGGCGGCTCAGCCGACCTTTCCCCCTCCACCAATACCATACTCAAGGGATTTCCGGACTTTACCACCCATGCGGCCGGCAGAAACCTTCACTTCGGCGTGCGTGAGCACGCCATGGGGGCAGTGCTTAACGGAATGGCCGAGAGCATCGCGCTAATCCCATACGGGGCTACATTCCTCGTTTTTTCCGATTACATGCGTCCCGCAATACGGCTTGCCGCCCTCATGCGGCTTCATCTCGTATATGTCTTTACCCACGATTCCGTGGGCCTTGGCGAAGACGGCCCCACTCATCAGCCCGTGGAGCATCTTGCGGCGCTCCGGGCCATACCCGGCCTGGATGTCATAAGGCCCGCGGACGCCTCGGAGACGGCCGTGGCGTGGCGCATTGCGCTTAAATCCAAGGGTCCTACGGCCCTTATCCTCACAAGGCAGGGTCTGCCCATACTGGATAGAGAGGTCTGCGCCCCGGCAGACGGCCTTGAGCGCGGCGCCTATGTCCTCAAGGACCCGGCTGACGGGACGCCTGATATGATACTCATGGCTACGGGCTCAGAGGTTCAGCTTGTCCTTACCGCCGCCGCAGAGCTTAGCGACAGGGGTATCAGGGCGCGGGTTGTGAGCATGCCGAGCTGGGAGCTCTTTGAGAGTCAGGACGAGGAGTACAAACAGGGAGTCCTGCCGGATACCATAAAACTCCGCCTTGCCGTAGAGGCGGGCGTAAAGCAGGGCTGGTATCGTTACGTGGGCACGGACGGCGAGGTTATCGGCATAGAGCGTTTCGGGGCCTCGGCCCCATATAAAGAGGTCTTCAGGCATTTTGGCCTTACGGTGGAAAATGTCGTGGCTGTGGCTCTGGGCCTTGCCGGGTAAGACAGTAAACCCCGGCCGGGCATGAACCGCGCGGCGGCCCGGGCCTTTTCACGTTTTTTTTACCGTTTTTTCCATGCCATGATTATTTTCATAATCAATTCAAACCCCCAAGGAGTCCATCTGATATGAATCCCTTAAAAGAGCTCAATCACTTCGGTCAATCAATCTGGTTCGATAATATCAGCAGGGCGCTCGTCACCACGGGCGAGCTTGAGAGGATGATGGATGATTACGCCGTTACGGGCATTACATCCAACCCGTCCATCTTTGAAAAGGCCATCTCCTCTGGAGACGATTACGACGATGATATCAGGGACGCAGTGGCCCGTGGCCTTGATGGCGCCGCGCTTCTTACTGCCCTCTTTGTGAAGGATATAAAAAAGGCCGCCCGGCTCCTTTTGCCCGTCTACGAAAAGTCCTGCGGCAGGGACGGCTTTGTATCCATCGAGGTCAGTCCGCTCATCGCAAGAGACGCCGTGGAAACGGTTAAAGAGGCGCGGGAGCTTCACGCAATGATAGATATGCCCAATATCCTCATAAAGGTCCCTGCAACCGTAGAGGGGGTGGTGGCCGTGGAAGAGCTTCTTTATGACGGCCTGAACATAAACATTACACTTCTATTTTCCGTTGATAGATACGTTGAGGTGGCAAAGGCCTACGTACGCGCCCTCAAACGCCGCATGGATGACGGGCGGGACGTAAAGGGCATCTTCAGCGTGGCGAGTTTCTTTGTAAGCCGTGTTGACAGCCTCTTTGATACTGTTATTGATGAAAAGGCGGAGTCCGCCCCCACGGCCGAGCAGAAAGCGGCCCTCAAGGCCCTGGTATCAAAAGTGGCGGTTGCCAATGCCAAGCTCGCCTATTTGAAGAGCAAGGAGATATTCTCGGAAGAAAATTTCGGAGCGCTTAAAGCGGCGGGCGGGGGTGAGCAGAAACTCCTCTGGGCCTCTACAAGCACGAAGAACAGCGCTTACAGCGATATAAAATACGTGGAAGACCTTATAGAAAAGGAGACCATCAACACCATACCTTTGAAGACCATGCTGGCCTTCAAAGACCACGGCACAGTAGGCCCCACACTCACGTCCGGGCTTCCGGAGGCGCGCACGGTCATGGAGGCGCTCTCGGGGCTTGATATAGATTACACGGCCCTTACAGGCAAGCTTGAGGACGACGGTGTAAAGGCCTTTGCCGACTCCTATGAGAGTCTTCTTGCCGGTGTAATGGCAAAAAAGGACTCTCTTGTCTCCGAAAAATAGAGGGGTAAAACAGGATAATGGATGATTCTTGCTTTGAGATGAATGGCCTCTCAAGCGCATTTGATGAGGCCCTTGCAAAGGCCGAATACGACGGCTTTCTTGCGAGGCTTGCCGCAAGGGACGCGACGCTCTGGAAAGACGGGGAAGAAGAAGTCGCCCTTATAAACAACGCCCTCGGGTGGTTGGCCCTGCCCTCTCTGATGACCAGAAAGGTTGACGAGCTTACGTGCCTTGCCGATGATGTCCGCGCCGCCGGTTTTACGGAGGTCGTGCTCCTCGGCATGGGCGGGTCGAGCCTTGCCCCCCTTGTCATGGCAGGCGTATTCGGCCGCGCTGAAGGCCGGCCGAGGCTCACTGTCCTTGATTCCACGGACCCTGCGGCCATAGGGGAGGTGAGGGACCGCGTTACAACAAAGACCCTCTTTATCGTATCGAGTAAATCAGGCTCAACAGTGGAGCCAAATACACTTTTCAGGTTTTTTTACGATGTAATCACCGGGCTTTCAGCAGAGAGGCCGGGAGATAATTTTATCGCCATAACAGACCCCGGCTCAAAGCTTGAGGGCCTTGGCACAGAGCTCGCTTTCAGGCGTGTATTCTTGAACCCACATGATGTGGGCGGGCGTTTTTCAGCCCTCTCGTACTTTGGCCTTGTGCCGGCGGCCCTCGCTGGTTTTGATATTAAAAGACTGCTGGAAGGGGCGGAGAAGGCCCTCTCCGTAGATGCCTCGGCCGGCGTCAGGCTCGGCGCGGCCCTTGGCGCGGCTGGTCTTGGTGCGCGGGATAAGGTAACCCTCTTTGTATCAAAAAAGCTCCCTGCCTTCGGGCTCTGGGTCGAGCAGCTTATCGCCGAGAGCACGGGTAAGGAGGGCAGGGGGCTTATCCCCGTAACAGGCGAGCCCATTGGCTCGCCCGCTGATTACGGTAAGGACCGGGTTTTTGTAGACGTGAGGCTTGCAGGCGATAGCGCGCCGGAAGATGCCTTGCTCCGTCTTTCAGAGGCAGGCCACCCCGTCATAAAGCTATGCCTTAACAACGCATATGACCTTGGTTTCGAGTTCATGCGCTGGGAGATTGCCACGGCCCTTGCTGGACGTATGCTCGGCATAAACCCCTTTGATCAGCCTGATGTGGAGTCCGCCAAGGTCCTTGCCCGCCAGAGGCTTGAGAAAAAATCCGAGGGTGCGCCTGGTACTCTTTTTACCGTGGGCGGTGTAAAGATATACACCGGAAAAAGGGGCATGGAGCCGGCCGGTCCCGGCTCTTCAGCAGGGGACGACGCTGTTGTCCCGGCCCTTAAGGCGCTCTTTGACGAGATGGAAGAAGGCGGCTATATCGCTCTTCTTGCCTATTACTCGACCTTTGACTCCTCTGTTGCGACGATGGTTAGGGAACTTCAGTCTAAACTTATGAAGAGGACAAAGAGCGCGGTACAGGCCGGTTTCGGCCCCAGATACCTGCACTCCACGGGGCAGATTCATAAGGGCGGCCCCAATAGCGGCATATACCTCATATTTACCCACAGCACCATTGATGACGTCTCCGTGCCTGGCGCGGATTTTACATTCTCGGAGCTCGAACTCTCACAGGCCTACGGCGATATGGAGGCCCTTATGGCTAAGCATAGGCGGGTTGTGCTCTTTGAGACGGCTTCGGCCTCGCATCTTGCCCTTAAAGAGGCCATGGATATTATTTCAGAGGCCATATCTTAAGAGGGGTTTTATAAAAATGGGAACAGATAACCTCATCCTTGCCGGGGATATAGGCGGCACAAAGACCTATGCCGGCCTTTTTAGGCATGAGGGGTCGTTCTTTCATCCTGTTCTTGTGAAAAGGCTCGTTAATACTGATTTCGAGTCCATAGAGGCCCTGTTGCTCTCCTTTATCGAGGAGGCCGGGGTCCTTAAAAGGGCCGGTTCCACGCGGGCCGCTTTTGGTGTGGCCTGTCCTGTTGAGGGCAACAGGTGCAGTCTCACGAATACGCCCTGGGTCATTGACGGCGATGTGATAGCGAGGATTTTAGAGTTAAAGAAGGTTAGCCTCATTAATGATCTGGCCGCAACCGGCTGGGGCATTGATGTACTTGGTCCCGATGATATTCAGACCATCAACGCCGGAGTACAGAGGGAAGGCAACAAGGCCCTCATAGCCGCGGGCACGGGCCTTGGCGAGACCATACTCTTTAACAGTAATGGTGTGAGAAGGCCCTCGGCATCGGAGGGCGGGCATACGGATTTTGCACCGCGCACCGAGCTGGAGATAGAACTCCTTGCCCACCTTATGAAGAGGTTTGGTCACGTGAGCTACGAGAGGGTCCTCTCCGGCGACGGGCTCGGCAATATCTATTCTTTTTTAATGGAAAAGGAGGGCCGCGACCTGCCTGAAAAGCACCGGCAGGCCTTTGAGGAGCACGGCGCGGGTGAAATTATCTTTGCCGAGGCGCGTTCAGGCGCTAACCCCACGGCCCTTACCGCCCTTAATACCTTTGTCTCCATATACGGCTCCGAGGCGGGAAACCTCGCCCTTAAGAGCATGTCCACGGGAGGCCTGTATGTGGGCGGGGGCATTGCCCCGAAGATATTCGGAGACCTGGAGTTGAAGCTGTTCATGGAGTCATTTGTGAGAAAGGGACGCTTCAGGGAACTGCTTACGGAGATGCCCGTATATCTGATAAAAAATGACAAGGCCGGGCTTATAGGCGCCGCCCGGTACGCCGCCATTTTTTAATGTGCAATAGAAAACCAATGGGGGGGGGAGGGGCTTATAGGCGCTTAATATGTGCCCCGCGCTCCGCGAAACTTCATGATATTATTACGCAAAAAAGCGGCCCCAAAGGGCCGCTTTTTTGTTGTAGTTAAACTCTCTAAATGCAGAAGGCTATTTTTCTCTGTGGCACCTATTGCATTCGTAGAGCGCAAAGGCCTTTTTGCTGTTGTGGCAGTTCGGGGAGCCGCAGAACTTGCCGCTGATATTGGCCTGCATGTTTATGGGGTTTGCCCCCCTTTTTTTCTTGAATATCTTGGGGTGGCAGGCGCTGCATTTGTAGAGCTTTTCATGTTTGGTATGGGGAAAGTCCACAGGGCCTATTCCCGCTACCTTTGCCTTGCTTGCCTTCTGCCTGTCAAGGACCATATTGCCGAGCCCACCCATGGAGAGGGCGGGCAGGGCAAGTATACATAGAACCGTGATGGCTGAAGCAATGGTTTTATTTAACATAACCGGGCCCGTTATTTCTTTGAAGCTTTCTTTTTAGGCACGGTGTGGCATCTTGTGCAGTTTGAGAGCGGGAAGGCCACCTTGTTGTGGCACCTGCCGCACCATTTGCCCTTTACAATGCCGCGCATGGTTATGTTGTTCTGGCCTGCGGCCGGGATGAATATCTTGGGGTGGCATACCTCGCATTTCAGCCACCATGTATGTATCTCGTGAGGATAGCGCACATCGTTGATGTAGTCGCTCTTTGTATGTATGATTACGTCCATCTGCAGGGGAGGGAACTCGTCCTCGTTGGGGTTAAGGGAGTGCTTGGGCTTGATGAGACCCTCGCGCACTATCTTGGCCCAGTCGATGAGGCCGAATTTATCCTTGGGCAGACCGACCGCCTCAAGTGCCTGCGGATGCCATGCGCGGCCTTTCTGGTACCCTATGCCGGCAGGTTTATTCGGGTCGCCTTTACCGGCAAGCTGTCCATGCGTGCCGAGGTATATGACACTTGTAGGGTCATCGGGGTTCACCTTCTTTGCTCTCTTTGTCTTCGTGCTTCGCCTGGTGGCGGCCTCGGCCTTCATAACAACGGCGCTAACGGAGAAGGCGAGAATCACAAGGAGAGAGCAGAGGATGATCAATCTATTTTTCATTGAAGCCATCTTCATTATATCCTCCTTAAGGATTTCCTTTCAATTAGTTCTCGTTCGTGGGTGCGTTGGGCTTGGTGCCGGTGTAGGAATGACACCTCTCACAATAAAGCGGAGCCCAGGCGGTCATGCCGTTGTGGCATTTGCCGCAGTAGTTGCCGCTGATTATCTTCTCCATGTTTATATCGTTGGCGCCTTTTTTGATTATGAAAATGTCCTCGTGGCAGACCTTGCATTTGAACCTGATCCTGTGAAACCAGTGGGGAAAAACCACGGGCTTTACCCCCGCCTTGTGCATGCTCTTTGACTTGCTGTTGAGGACGATGTCCCCCCATTCCGCGTTAACAGTCCCTGAGGATACGATAACCGCGGAGATGGCCAGGCAAGTCATAAGAAGAATCACGAAGATCTTCTTCTTCATCAGATGGCCTCCTTACTTAAGTAGTATAATGCTTTTGATGGGGTGATAATAGTGCTACTATATAGAGGCCGGGGGAAAGTGTCAAGGCAAAAATTAAGAATTTTTAACTAAACTTTTGTTTTGAAAAGGCATGGGCTCTATGTTATAAAACGAGGTCCCATCGAAGGTGTCCCAAGGAGGTATGAATTGACTGAGAAATTATTTTCATGGAAGAGGACCTCTTCCTGTGTAGGGGTAACTAAAGACTCTGTCGGCAAGACCGTAACCCTTGCCGGATGGGTTCAGAGAAGGAGAGACCACGGCGGGCTTATCTTCGTGGATCTGCGCGACAGAGAAGGTCTGGTGCAGGTGGTATTTAACCCCGATTCAGGCCGTGACGTGCTCGGCAGGGCCCATGACCTTCGGAGTGAGTTCGTTATCGCCGTGCACGGCACCGTAGGCTTTCGTCCCGAGGGCACGGAAAATCCTGCCCTCAAGACCGGCGAGGTCGAGGTAGTGGCAGAGAGGTTACAGGTGCTTGGCGCCTCGGCGCCCCTGCCCTTTGTCATTGAGGACGATACTGATGTAAGCGAGGAGCTGAGGCTCAAATACAGGTATCTTGATCTGAGAAGACCTTCGCTTCGAAATAACCTTATCCTCCGTCACAGGGTCTCCATGGCCGCGAGAAACTTTCTCTCTAACGAGGGTTTTATCGAGGTGGAAACCCCTGTGCTTACAAAGAGCACCCCCGAGGGGGCGAGGGATTTTCTTGTACCAAGCAGGCTCAACGCCGGTGAGTTTTACGCCCTGCCGCAGAGCCCCCAGCTCTTCAAGCAGATTCTCATGATAGCCGGGCTTGAAAAATATTTTCAGGTGGTAAGGTGCTTTCGTGACGAGGACCTGCGCGCCGACCGCCAGCCCGAGTTTACGCAGATAGACGCCGAGATGAGCTTTGTGGAGAGCGATGACGTAATGGCCGTCATGGAGTCTCTTGTAGAGGCCCTTTTTACGGAGGCCGGTTTTACGGCAAAGGCGCCTTTTAAGAGGATTACATATGACGAGGCCATCGCCAGGTTCGGCCTTGACGCGCCGGATACCCGTTTTGGTCTTGAGCTTGTTGACATAAGCCCTCTTGTGGGGGCCTGCGGATTTAAGGTCTTCAGTTCCGTGGTGGCCAACGGCGGCGTGGTAAAGGCCCTGTGTCTGCCGGGCGGGGCATCGCTCTCGAGAAAAGAGATAGATGAGCTTACAGGTGTTGCCGCCACCTACGGGGCAAAGGGGCTCGCCTGGGTGAAGATTACCGGCGAGGGCTGGCAGTCGCCTATTGCCAAGTTCCTTGGCGATGATGAAAAGAGCGCAATCACCGGGGCCGTGGGGGCCGGCGAGGGAGACCTTCTCCTTTTTGTGGCCGATTCTCTGGATGTGGCAAGTACGGCGCTGGGCAGGCTCAGGCTCTTTCTTGGAAAAAAGCAGGGCCTTATCCCCGAAGAGGTCCTTAATTTTGTCTGGGTGACGGAGTTTCCCATGTTTCTCTATGACGATACCGCAAAGAGGCATACCGCCGTTCACCATCCTTTTACCGCTCCCATGGATGAGGACGTGCCCCTCCTTGATAGCGAACCCCTGAAGGTGCGCTCGCAGGCATACGACCTGGTGCTTAACGGCGTGGAGATTGGCGGCGGGAGCATAAGGATACACGAGAGCGCTGTTCAGTCGTCTATTTTTGCACTTCTCGGCATATCCGATGAAGAGGCCGAGAGCCGTTTCGGCTTTTTCCTTGAGGCCTTGAAATACGGAACCCCGCCCCACGGCGGCATTGCCTTCGGCCTTGACAGGATACTTGCCATAATGACGGGCGCCGAGTCCATACGCGACGTTATCGCCTTTCCAAAGACCCAGAAGGCCGTCTGCCTCATGACAAACGCGCCCTCGGATGTGGATGAAGGACAGCTGCAGGAACTCTCGCTGAGGGTGCTGAAAAAGAAGGATTAATAAAATTCCGTAACGTGGGAGACCGTGGGAGTCATAACGCAGATTTTATAACGTAAGGCTTATTCCCCCCTGTTGGTTTTCGTTGCGGATTTTTTTTTAAGGGGAAGCGGAATTTTTCTTTGTCTGTTTTTTTCAGGAGTAACGTGGGAGTCATAACGCAGATTCAATAATGTAAGCCCTATCCCCCTATTGGTTTTCTTTGCGAACTTTCTTTTTTCTAAAAGAAAGTGGAAAAAAGGAAGATATTTTTTTCTCGTATTCTTTTTGCAGAAGCCGGGTAACTCTCCCGGGCTTGCCTTCTGCCACCGGCCTTGAGTCTATTTCTGTTACGGGCACAACGCCGCTTATGGAGTTTGTGATAAAGACCTCCGCGGCGGTCTGTAAATCTTCTGTGGTAAACCAGCTTTGTTCCGCGGGTATCTCCGTCTCTACTGCAAGCCCCAATACAACCTGCCTTACGACTCCGGGCAAGACCCCGGGGCCTCCTGTCTCTATGGCCGCAGGGGTTGTCAAGAGCCCTCCTTTAGTGACGATGAAGATATTTGAAGAGGTCCCTTCAAGGACGGTGCGGTTGTCTTCGGCAAGAAAAAAACCCTCTCCGGCCTTCTTTTCTACTGCCATGCGGGCCCCGATGATATTGGGCATGAAGTTAAGGGACTTTACACCCGGAAGGGCGGGACGGAAGCCCTTTATGATTATTGCCCTTATGCCGAGGTCTTGCCTGCGGCTTATCTTTTCCATATCAACGGGGCTTGCCGATATTATAATAGTAGGAGGCGTGGCGGATGAAGGCGCAAGACCTCCACTGCCGATACCGCGTGAGATTGTTATGCGTACCCGTGCCTTTTCGCCGGAAAGTCCCTTTGCCTCAAGGAGCCTGGCTATTACGCCATCTTCAATGTCCCTGAAAAGGCCCTGCATGGATGCCGGCTCGAAGAAGAGGGCCTTCAGACCCTTTTTCAGTCTTTTTATATGGGCATCCAAAAAGAGCGGCACTCCTTCAACTGCCATGACGGTCTCGAATAGGCCGTCGCCAAGTAAAAATCCCCTGTCAGAGGGAGATACGCGCGCATCTTCTTCGGGCGCAATTACTCCGTTAATATAGACGTAGCTCTTCATATAACTCCTCTGGTCATGTCAATACCTCGGGCCTCAACTCAAGGAGCGAAAGAAAGTCCATTGCCTTCAGTATGGTCTCGTCATACTCGGCAAGGGGGACCGAGTCCGCCACTATGCCGCCGCCAACATGGAGGTAGAGCCTGCCCTCTTTTGTTATGGCCGTCCTTATTAGAATGGATAGGTCCATATCTCCTGAAAAGTCCATGAAACCCGCGCCCCCTGTGTAGACCTCTCTCGGCACGTTCTCAAGCTCCTCTATTATCTCCATGGCCCGGATTTTAGGCGCCCCTGTTATGGATCCTCCGGGAAAGATGTTCTTTAATATGAAAAGGGGGTCTGTGTGCTCGGGGGCCACACCCCTTACGGTGCTTACCATGTGGTGAACCTTGCTGAAGGATTGTATCTCCTCAAAATTTTTTACGGACACGGTGCCGGGAATGGCGATTCTACCAAGGTCGTTGCGTTCAAGGTCCACTATCATGACGTGTTCGGCGCGCTCCTTGGTATTATGTGCAAGCTCGTCTCTCATCTCTGTGTCTTTGGAGGGCGTGGTCCCGCGGGGCCGTGTGCCCTTTATGGGGCATGTCTCCATGACCTGTCCCTTTACCTTGAGGAGCCGTTCGGGGCTGTTTGAAATAATTTGAAACCCGCCAAAATCAAAGAAAGATGAGAAGTGCGTGGGGTTCTCTCTTATAAGACCTTCGTAAAGCTCGAAGGGGTCGCCGGTGTAGGGCGCGTCAAGCCTCTGTGAGAGGTTTATCTGGTAGATATCCCCGCAGGCGATGTATTCCTTTGCCTTGCGCAGGCCGCGGATATACTTTTTTTTCGTGGTGTTTGAGCAGAGGGGCACGGTCTCGTGCGCCTTCGGCCTCTTTTTCGGCAGAGTTTCTGAAGCGTTCCTCCTCGCGTCTTCGATACGGCTTTTAAACTCTCTTGCCGACTCGGTTTCAGGGGCGCGTGAGACAATATAACCTTTATCTTCCCTGTGGTCGTAGACGTAGACATTATCGTAAAACCCGAGGCCAATGAGGGGCAGGCCAAGAGCGCTCTGCCTCTTCTCGGGGTTGGCGGGAGGCAGATGAAAGAGTGAATCTTTAAGGTCGTATGAAAAAAAACCAACGGCCCCGCCGTTAAAGGGGAAGGGGCCTTTTCCGGCCCCATGGTTCAAGGCCTTTAAAATGGCCGAGATGGCCGTGAGCGGGCCGCTGCCCTCCTCTTTTTTTAGTAAGTCGTCAATCCATGGCGGAGCGTTTTTAAGTTCCATGGCCGTGCCGTTGGCCGCAAGGGTGAATGTCATGGAGGGGGCCGCGCCCGTTACGCTGTATCGATGCCCGGCGCAGGGCGCCCCGCCGAGTATAAAGGGCAGTTCCATATGAGAGACGGCCCTGAACGCGGCCACGGGCGAGGGGTTCACTCGTGATGGAGATACGTGGAGCCCCCTATCCGTTGCTCCTTGCCTTAAGAGATTCTGCTTTTGCATGGGCTCAGGATATATCCTTTTCGCGGGGCGGTCAAGGTTCGCATCGCGGAACATTGCTCACGGGTATCTCACTGTCCTCTATGCGCGGCGAGTCAAGAGAAGAAGGGGAGGGAATGATTTTTATGTTTTTCACGCCCCGGTTTTCTGTTAGAGTAGAGGGGTTCCGATTTATCAGAGAGGCAGTATGATGACTCTGTCCTTATTTTATACTTCCGCGTAAAAAGGACTCGCCATTGTGAGAAAAAAGACGAGAAAGATACATATCGGCCCTGTCTCCGTAGGCGGAGGCTCGCCGATCTCCGTGCAGTCCATGACCAATACGCGCACCAATGACCTTAGCGCTACGGTGAAGCAGATTCAGGGGCTTACAGAGGCCGGCTGCGAGATTATAAGGGTAGCCGTGCCTGACATGGCCTCTGCCGAGGCGCTGGGGGAGATAAAAAAGGCCATAAACATCCCTCTTATCGCTGATATCCATTTTGATTACAGGCTGGCCCTGAAGGCGGTTGACCAGGGCGTTGACGCCTTGCGCCTGAATCCGGGCAATATCGGCTCGAAGCAGAGAATAGGCGAGGTGGTCTCTGCCTGCGCCGGCGGCGGTATCCCTATACGGATAGGGGTGAACGCAGGGTCTCTTGAGAGCGATATTCTCGAAAGGGACGGCTCTCCCACGGCCGCGGGCCTTGTAGAGAGCGCGCTCCGCCATGTCCGCATACTGGAAGACATGAACTTCAATGATATCAAGATATCCATAAAGGCATCGAGCGTGCCCCTTACCATTGAGTCTTACCGGCTTTTATCCGATAAGGTGGATTATCCCCTTCATATAGGCGTAACCGAGGCCGGGACCCTCTTTGCCGGCTCCGTAAAGTCCGCCGTGGGTCTTGGCGCGCTCTTGTCCGAGGGCATAGGGGATACATTGAGGGTCTCCATTACAGGCGACCCTGTTGATGAGGTGAGGGTGGGCTGGGAGATACTGAAGTCCCTTGAGCTGAGGAAAAGAGGCGTAAATATCGTCTCGTGCCCCACCTGCGGGCGTGTGAGGTTTGACTGCGCGGGCATTGCCACGCGCCTTGAGCAGAGGCTCGCCCATGTGGAGGAGCCCCTTACCGTGGCCGTAATGGGCTGCGTGGTAAACGGGCCCGGCGAGGCCGCCGGCTCTGACGTTGGCGTTGCCGGCGGCGACGGCGTGGGGCTTATATACGTTGGCGGCAAGGTACTTAAAAAGGTGGGCGAAGAGGATATTATCGAGGTCATGGCAGAGGAAGTTGACAAAATTATTGAGGGAAAAAGACGTAAACGCAACGCCCCATGAGCTTCGAGGAAGGCCGCTTTTTTAGAAATCCCATTACTTTCGAGACGTTGCGCCGCAGTAACGTGCGGCTTCCATGATGGCGGTAAAAAAAAATGACTCAGAGGCTATTTTTATGTAGACAGGATTCCGGCTTTATACTATAATCGGCCCATACAAAAAAAGAGAATAGAGACACGCGGTATTTTTCAACGAGCAAAAAAAAATACTGGACAGCCCGCGACGTATCTGTTATTTTACGTCGGACTTCCAAACACGCACCAAAGCGACAAGCAAATTTTCGCCTGAGGGCGGGACGAGTTCCATAGCGTCGTCAGGCGTTTCATCTATTCATATACATCATTTAAAGAGGGACCTTGAGCTTGTGAAACGAAAGGTCGCAAAAAAGATCGGACTACTTTGCCGTTCTCTGAAGTCTACGGCCGCATTGCGTCTATGCCGGCCGTCGGCGTTACGGCGGGATGTAATGTCCGTAACTCTACTCAAACCCCTTCAACTTGTGGCGCTATCAACATGGTCATGCCGCAGTAAAAGACTGGCCTGGGCCGGAGCCCTTATATCAAGGGTCTTATTCGCGTCTTTCCCCAGCCGGTGCCAACCTGTATCCCCTTCCTTCATAAAAGGCCTCCCCGGCCTTGAAAATCTCACAAAAACATTCCATACAGATATTTCCGATAGAAACGCAACAGTAAAACCCTCGTGTCCCAGCACTAAAAAGAGAGTTGAATGGCTTAACATGTCCGGGCTTGAACGGCCGAGAAAGACATTCAGCCTCGCCAGGGACGACCTTGAGGCGGCATTGGCGTTTTAACACCTTGTCTTCCATGCGTGGCAGGGCCTTGGTGCGTTATACGTTTTTTACCTTTAACGTGTAATGCCGGAGGTGAAATTTATACGCATACGCAGAGGATGAGAGAGAAAAAGCAGACCGGCTAACATAACGTTAAATGTGGTTAGTAAAAAAGCTGTAAAAAAAGAAGGAGGTGCAGGAATGGTTTTTGAGAGATGCAGAAGGGTCCTGGGTAGAGCCTTTTTGATAGCGCTGGCGGTCTTCCTCGTCGCAGGCATGCTACCGGCAGGCTCGGCTCAGGCAGATGAGTCCGGTGATTACGCCACGGGACTCAAGTACTACACCGGGCAGAAGAGGTTTAAGAACGGAGGTCCTCCGTGCATATCCTGCCATAATGTGAGCTTCGGAGCCCTTGGCGGCGGTTCTCTTGGGCCGGACCTCACGAAGGCCTATGCGGATCCTTCCAAAAATCCGTTCATCAACGCGGCATGGATAAACAACGCCGGTTCTCCAACAATGGGTCCCATCTTCCGTGACAGGCCTATTACGGACGAAGAGGTCGCCAATATAAGGGCCTTTTTCGATCGCCAGAGTCAGGGCGCCGTGAGGAAAGCTCCTACGGGGCTCTTTGCGATAATAGGCATTGGAGGCTTTATCGGAATTCTTATCGTCTTCAATATAATCTGGAGCGGAAGGTACAGAAGCAGGTGCAGAGGCACCGCTCATGAGGCCATTTGGAGAAACTACGGCGGAAAAGGAGGTAAGTAATGGCAACACGTTGGATACAAGACGAGGTGAACCCCGCCAAAAGAGGGTGGGAAGAGTTTTATAGAAACCGTTGGCAGTATGACAAGACCGTCAGAAGCACCCATGGCAACAACTGCACGGGCGGCTGTTCATGGATGGTCTATGTCAAGGACGGCGTTGTAACATGGGAGCTTCAGGCCGTTGACTACCCCAAGCTTGAGGCCACACTGCCTCCATACGAGCCCAGGGGCTGCCAGAGGGGCTGTTCCGCTTCATGGTATGTTTACAGCCCTGTAAGGATAAAGTACCCCTATTGCCGCGGCACGCTCTTTGACGCATGGAAAGAGGCGCGCTCCAAGCACTCCGACCCCGTGGACGCATGGGCGAGCATCGTTAACAACGCCGAGCTCCATAAGAAGATAAAGTGGTCCAGGGGCAAGGGCGGTTTTAGAAGGTTCGATTGGGACACGGCCGCGGAAATCATCACCGCCGCTCATGTCCACACCATTAAGACATACGGCCCGGACAGGAACATCAGCTTCTCTCCCATCCCGGCCATGAGCCAGATAAGCTACGCCGCAGGCGCACGTTATCATCAGCTCATGGGCGCCGTAAGCCTCAGCTTCTACGACTACTACACAGACCTTCCGCCCGCATCCCCCGAGGTCTGGGGCGAGCAGACGGACGTTGCCGAGAGCGCCGACTGGTATAACTCCGGCTATACCATCGTAATGGGCGCCTGCCTCAACATGACGCGTACCGCTGACTGCCACTTTATCAGTGAGTTCCGCATGGGCGGCAGTAAGATGGTCAACCTCAGCCCTGACTACTCGCAGGTCACGAAATACGCCGACCTCTGGGTGCCGGTGAGGACTGGTTCTGACGGCGCCTTCTGGATGGCCATGAACCACGTCATCCTCAAGGAGTTCTATGTTGACCGCACAGTGCCTTACTTCGATAAATACGTAAAGGCCTACACCGATCTTCCCAACCTCGTAAAGCTGGAGAAGGGCAAGGACGGATATGAGATGGGCAGATATCTTCGCGCCTGTGATCTCGCCGATTATGCCGACGAGGACAACCCAGAGTGGAAGTTTACCATGTGGGACATGACCACGGGCAAGGCAAGGGTTGTAAACGGAGGCATGGGCTACCGTTATCCCCAGAAAGAGGAGAGCCACGGCAAGTGGAACCTCCTCCTGAAAGACGGTAAGTTCGGCGACAAGATAGACCCCGCTCTCAGCGTCTATGACTTCAAGGACGACGCCCTCGAGGTCGTATTCTATGAGCTCGACAAGCCTGAAAGGTACAAGAGGCAGGTTCCTGTCAAGTATATAGAGACGCCCAAGGGCAGAGTGGCCGTATGCACGGTCTTTGATATCAACATAGCCCAGTGCGGTGTGGCCCGTCCGGGACTTTCCGGCGACTACGCCTCAAGCTATGATGACACAAAGGCCTTCTCGCCTGCATGGCAGGAGCAGTACACGGGCATAGGCCGCGACACTGTAATTCAGGTTGCCAGAGAGTTTGCCGCCAACGCCGAGGTTACCAAGGGCAGGTCCATGGTTATCTGCGGCGCCAGCATCAACCACTGGTATCACGCAAACCTCATATACAGGGCATTCATCAACGCCCTCAACCTCTGCGGCTGTGAAGGCCGTAACGGCGGCGGCATGAACCACTACGTCGGCCAGGAGAGGCTCGCGCCATTTGACGCATGGGGCTTTCTTGCACACGGCGGCGACTGGGTTCGTCCTCCAAGGTTCCAGAACACACCGAGCTTCTGGTATGTACACACCCAGCAGTTCAGGTTTGACTCCGGAATTACGGACTACCACAGCGTGCCTGACGCGGCGGCTCTTGAGTTCAAGCACACCATTGACTACAACATCCGCGCCGTAAGGATGGGCTGGCTCCCATGGTATCCGCAGTTCAACAAGAGCAGTCTTGTTGTGGCTGAAGAGGCCATGAAGAACGGCGCCAAGACCGACGCCGAGATAGTTGACTACGTGGTCAAGCAGTTGAAGTCCGGTTCCCTTGACTTCTCCATCACCGACCCCGACGCGCCGGAGAACTGGCCCAGGGTATGGATGATATGGAGGGGCAACGCACTCGGCTCCAGCGCGCGCGGCCAGGAGTACTTCTTCAAGTTCCTTCTCGGAACGCATCACAACACATGCGCCGAAGAGGTGGCCAAGCAGTATGTGACGCAGATGAATTACAGAGAAGCGCCACTGGGCAAGCTGGACCTCCTCGTTGACCTCAACATGCGTATGAATACCACGCCGACGTACACGGACATCGTACTGCCCACGGCGCACTGGTATGAGAAGGAGGACATCAACACGACGGACATGCACTCATACATACACCCCATGGGCGCCGCCGTCCGTCCCAACTGGGAGGCAAAGAGCGACTGGGAGGCCTTCGACTTCCTCTCGAAGAAGTTTACGGAACTTGCCAAAAAGCACCTTCCAAACAAGAGGAAGGATGTAATGACCTTCGCGATTAGCCATGACACCCCTGGCGAGATAAGCCAGCATGCCCTTGACGGCGTCAAGGACTGGACAAAGGGCGAGTGCGAGGCCATACCCGGCAAGACCATGCCTAACATAA
>CAZMKZ010000011.1:5038-40153 GCA_964567185.1 uncultured Thermodesulfobacteriota bacterium | reverse complement strand
TGTGACTCAAGTGCAGGTAGTTCATTAAGGTAATTGTATATGGGCTGGAGGGCGCTGGCATAGGCGTCCCTGAAAAGGCCCTCGAGGCGACCCTCGGCCTCACCGGCGAAGAGCGATACTCCCAAGTCCATGGCGCGCTTTATGTCGTCTGGCAAATCCTGTAGCATGGCGAGACATCCGCTTATGTGGAAGCCGCCTATACATACCTGGACCCCGGCAGCGCGGAATCGGGCGGCCAAGTCCATGGCGCGCGGAAACTGATTGGACTGGACCCCGGTAAATCCTACGAAGCCACAGCCGCCGGCCGATTGTATCTGCTCGATTATCTTATCTACAGGGATGCGGGTATTGGTCTCGTCATAGGCGCTTATAACTATATCCACATCATCTCCGAGCACCCTTGAGCGGGCAAGGTCCCGGGATAGACCGTAGAGAATGGCCAAAGTGTTTGAAGGGATGGATTGGCGGTGCCATTGGATGACGTAGCCGTCGTCATCGTAGCGGGAGGGTTTTATAAGAACGACGTGGAACTCTTTCTTCTTATTCCCTACGTCGCTTACCTTCTCGTTCATCTCGTACCTTCTTATTTATTTTCACTGATACGGATTATTTATGTATCAAGAAGCTTTATAGCTTATATTGTGAAAATAATGGTTTCAAAGGATGGATGGAAAGAAGTGAAACCTTCATCTTATCTATATACTCTCCCGTCCAATCAACGAAGAGAGTGAAGCTGATTAATGATTTCATATTTAACTCTACACTTTTTTGTAGAAGATTACAACTGCATAGCGCAAAAAGGATTCCGCACTTTAAGCATACCCTTGACATCTCTAATAAACTACCATAAAATTATGCCTAAGATAGAAGAAAGAAGAATTCTAACGCTTGCAAGGTAGTATTGGAGATTCAAGGCGGTTACCCGCTATTCCTTAAAGGGCGAATAACAGCTGATTATGAAACTCATCTTTATTATGCGCAATCAGCAGGTCGTCGGTTCGATCCCGATACCCTCCACCAGTAAATGGAGGCCGTAATGTTATTAAGTATTCTATATCAATCGATATCTTACGGCCTGGTTGTTAATTAAAAGGGTTACGGCTAAAAGCCGTAACCCTTTTTTCTACCCCCCCTTCAGTATATTTTTCCGCGGCAGGAGGTACCTCATCATGTCCATTATACAGGCAAAAAACAGCGACTCTCTTAGTGGTAGACCTTACGTATCTTTCATTACCTTCATCGGTGTAATTTTTATTGCAGAGTTTTTTGTCATGCTTATCCTCAAGTATCTCAATGTCGAGGAGACGGCACTGGAGTTCCTCGGCGACTCGATTCTGCTCTCCATAATCAGCGCCCCTTTTCTGTACCTGCTGGTAATACGGGTCTTCGTAAAGCGCATTGAGGCCGAGTCCGAGAAGGCCAGGACCGCCATGGAGAATGAGATCAAGACCAGGGCATACGCCGAGAAGATGGCGCTGAAGGCCTATGCCGACAATATCGTACAGAGCGTGCCGTCGGGCCTTCTATCCATATCAAGCGACCTCGTTGTCTCGTCGGCCAATCCTTCCTTCTGCCGTATGTTCTCCCTTCAGGCAAACCCTACTGGTACCCCTATCGCCGAAGTGCCGCTTTGTCACAAATGCAAAGAGATGATTCTGGCCGCTCTTGGCGGGGACGCCTTTAAAGGTGAGAAAGTCATCAAGCACATGGTCGGCGATGAGACAAAGTATTTCCGGGTAAGCGTGTCTCCCATAGTGCGGGATGAGAAGGTCCGGCACGATGCGCTTGTAGTTGTTGAAGATATTACCAGGCGGAGGGCCTCGGAAAGCAAGATATTCTACATGGCCTACCACGACGCCCTTACGGGACTTCCCAACAGGCGTCTTCTTATCAATCGTCTTAAGCAGTTGATAGCGTCTTTGAAACGGGAGAAACTCCTGGTGGCGCTCCTCCTGCTTGACCTGGACCGCTTCAAGTTTGTAAACGATACTCTCGGCCACGATTTTGGTGATGAGTTGCTTAAAGAAATAGCAAAAAGACTTGAGAGCTCTCTACGTCCCAGTGACACTGTGGCCCGCCCGGCTGATACGGTGGCCCGCTTCGGGGGGGACGAGTTTGTCATACTCCTCAGCAATATTAAAGGAGAAAAGGATGTATTAAAGGTGGTGAAAAGGTTGTTCTCCACCTTTGACGCCGTAGTGAGCCTGCAGGGCCATGACCTGCACTTGACCGCAAGCATCGGGGTCAGCATATTTCCAAATGGCGGAGAGACCCCCGAGACACTTATCAAGAACGCTGATACCGCCATGTATGAGGCAAAAAGAACGGGTGGAAATAACTGCAAGTTCTATAAGTCGGAGATGAGCGTCATCGGTGCCGAATGGATAAAGATGGAGCACAATCTCCGTAAAGCGATGAGGCAGGAGGAGTTCGTCCTGTATTACCAGCCGCAGGTGAATTTGCTTAGCGGAGAGGTAATAGGGATGGAGGCGCTCATTCGCTGGCAAAAACCTGAGGCCGGGCTTATATGCCCGGGGGAGTTTATCCCCATGGCCGAAGAGATAGGCATCATCATTCCCATAGGGGAATGGGTGCTGCGAGAGGCATGCGTTCAGGCAAAGGCCTGGCAGGACAGGGGCCTTAAGAATATCAGGGTGAGCGTCAATATCTCCATGCTTCAGTTCAGGCAGGACGGTTTCCTGAATTTTGTCGCTGATGTCCTTGATGAGACCGGGCTTGATCCCCCGAGTTTGGAGCTTGAACTTACAGAGAGCATGGTAATGAAAAACGCCGGGGAGACCATTGAGAGGCTCCTGGAGCTCAAGGACCTGGGCCTGAGGCTTGCCATAGATGATTTCGGAACGGGATACTGTTCTCTCTCCTATCTGAAAATGATGCCCATAGATGTGCTTAAGATTGATCAAAGTTTTGTGAGAGACATAACCGACAATCCCAGTGACGAGGCAATAGTAAAGGCTATCTTGAGGATGGGACAAAGCCTCAACATCGAGACAATCGCCGAGGGGGTTGAGACGCAAAAGCAACTGAAACTCCTCCGGGGCCGCCACTGCGGCAATATTCAGGGATACCTTGTCTCAAGGCCGGGGCCGCCGTCTGAGGTTGAGAAGTTCCTTGAAAGCTCATGGCGTCTTGACGGCAGTGAAACCGCCCATTGACGTGCGGAAGTTTTTGATTTTTCCTTCCAGACCATTATTCAATATATCCCTTTATACCCCCCTCCGGCATTAACCCGGGTTTAGCCGGCGTTCCGTTTAACCTCTTCCAGTGGTTCCCTCTTTCAGAATATCCACGGATTCAACCCGCCCTTCCAGCCCTTCCACAGGTTTACACAAAACCTTAAGTATTGCCAGAGTTTTTACGAATATATTTCGTCTTTGAAAGTACCTGTAAGGTATTGTCTTTACGTTTTTTTTCATGCCTTATTTAGTCAGGCTCGTTTATTTACTTGCGCTTTAACAATTTTTGGTATATTATTAAAATTGTTGCATTTAATGAGGCTGAAACAATGTATCGTTTACTCATGAGATGTTTTCCTTCCCGGACATCGCGTTGGTGTCAGGCATTTGAATCATGAAAGGTTCATCCATGTTGTTTGCCCCGGGTTTTTTATCTGCGATAAATTTCACAAACTCTTTCACCGCGCCTTTTCCATACCCAGATTTCGTATCCGCCTCTGCCCCTCTTATCTTTTCAACCTGTCCATCATCTTCTTTGAGCTTTTTGTCCTTAAAGAATAAGATGCTGCATCGTGAATTGTTGAATCTGTCTTTCTTTTTCTCTCATCATATCGATGTGCGGGGTAAAAGAAGAAGAGATGCCTCTATCTATCAGAAAAAAGATACTCCTCGCTTTATTGGCGGTTGCCCTGGTCCCTCTTATCGCGGCGGGTTTCATTACGTACCGCGTGGCTGAGAGGTCCTTGAAATCAGAGGTTATCGCCGGGCTCTCCTCCCTATCCGAGAGCACCCTTGAGAATTTTGCTGATCACATAAGAGGTAAAAAGGAGTTAGTTACCATGTTATCACAGACTCCTGTCGTAATAAATGCCATGGCATGGTATGAGTGGGCCTCCAAACAAAAAGACGCAGAACTGGATTATGACTCCCTTGATGTGCAATACAGGCCGCTTCTTGGAGTTTACAATCAGTCCGGCTTCAGCGGCATCTACCTTATCACCACCTCCGGAGATATTGTTTTTTCGTATTTAAGAAAAGAGGATATCGGTATGAACCTTTTTAAGGGCCTCTACAAGGACACTGAGCTTGCAAGCGTCTACAAGAAGGCTAAGGCGAGCTCAAAAACAGAGGTCTCCCAGTTCAAGGTCTTTCCGCTTACGAAAAAGCCAGCCACTTTTATAGCCGCCCCTTTAAGGGCGGGCAAAAGGGTTATGGGCTTCGTAGCCTTCAAGCTGGATACAATGGCTATCTATAAATATGTAAGGGATTATACGGGCCTTGGCCGGACGGGGGAGATAGTCCTTGCCCAACTCGACGGCAAAAACATCGTCTTTGCGGCCCCTCTCCGGCATGACCATGCGGCGGCCTTCAAGAGAAAGGTACGCATAGGCTCGAAGGTGGCCCTTCCCATGCAACACGCACTTAACAGGGAAGAGGGTGCCGGAATATCCATTGATTACAGAGGAAAGAGTATAGTTGCCGTCTGGAGGTACTTCGCCCCCATGCACCTCGGGTTCGTCATCAAGCAGGACACCTCCGAAGCCTTCTCGTCAGTCAAGGATATCAGAAGATGGTTCTTGATTATCGGCGGGGTAACGGTTCTTTTTGTCATGATCATTTCGGCCATGGTGGCAAAATCCATAGCAAGGCCCATAAAGGCCCTGCATGAAGGGGCCGAGAAGATAGGGGCCGGTGACCTCTCGTACAGGGTGGGAACGCTCTCAAAAGACGAAATAGGCCAGCTCTCAAGGGCCTTTGACGAAATGACCGTCAACCTCGGCAGGATAACCGCCTCGCGTGACGACCTTGATAAAGAGATTGCGGAACGTAAGCGCGCCGAGCAAGGGCTAAAGAAGAGCGAAGAGAGGCTCCGCGAGTACTCCAAAAATCTTGAGAAGATAGTGGAGGAGCGCACCGGCGACTTGAAGGCGATTCAGAGACAGCTCCTCGTAAAGGAGAAGCTCGCCGCCATAGGCCAGCTATCGAGCAGTGTGGGGCACGAACTCCGAAACCCCCTCGGCGTTATAGGCAACTCTGTTTATTACCTGAATATGAAACTCAAGGACCGCGATGCCAACATCTCAAAGCACCTTGATATACTGGCCAGGGAGGTAAGAAGGTCTAACAGGATAATCTCCGATCTCCTTGATTTTTCAAGGGCCCGGCCCCCCCATCTGCGCTCAGGCGATATTAACGCCCTTTTACGGGAGACCCTTGACGGGACAGCGATACCGGAAAATATTACCCTGGATTTGGATTGCTCGGGGGCAGTGCCGGCCTTTTCCTTTGACTCCGACCAGATACATCAGCTCATGGTCAATCTCATTACAAACGCCTTTCAGGCCATGCCCGACGGTGGGACGTTGTGTGTCAGGACAGGTGCGCGCGGCGGCTTTGCCGAGATATCGGTTGAGGATACGGGCGTGGGCATCCCCGCCGAAGACATCGAGAAGATATTTGAACCGCTTTATACCACCAGGGCCAGGGGCACGGGGCTTGGCCTTTCCATAGTCAAGGGCATAGTAGAGAGGCACGGCGGCACAATAACAGTAGAGAGCAAGGCGGGTGAGGGCACTGTTTTTACGGTGCGGCTCCCCATGGAGAGGGAAGATGCCTGATATGTGTAAAAAAAGAAGAGTGCTTGTAGTGGATGATGACCCGGGCATGACCGAGACCCTCTCTGACATATTCATTGAGATGGGCCATGACGTGGCCGTGGCAGGAAATGGCTTTGAGGCCATAAGGCTTGTGAAAGATAGGCCCTTTGACCTTGCCTTCATTGACATCAAGATGCCGGGTATGAACGGTGTTGAGACCTTTAAGGGGATAAAAAAATTACGGCCCGCCATAAAGGTTGTAATGATGACTGCCTTTGCCCTTGATGAACTCATAGATGAGGCGCGGAGATTTGGGGCGCTTGATGTGCTCTCCAAGCCCCTTCAGATGGATAAGCTTGAGTCTTTTCTAACTGCGGTGTAGATAGTGTCGCGCTATTGGTTGAAGATATGACGGTATAGATAGGATGTAAGGCTTTGAGAATGAAAAGCAGGGGTTTTATGGCATGAAGGATCTCAGGGTCCTCATAGTGGACGACAACGCCGGCGCGCGGGAGACCCTCTCGGATATCTTCGGCGAGAAGGGTTACAGCGTTACTGCCTCGGGCACTGCTTTTTCTGCCATTGAAGAGGCAAAAAAGACTGCCTTTGACCTCGCCCTCATTGACATCAAACTTCCCGACATGGACGGAGTGTTGCTCTTAAAGGAACTGAAGGTCATAAAGGGCGATACGCTCTGCGCCATCGTAACGGGCCATGCCTCCCGTGATAACGCCATCTCCGCCCTGAGGTCAGGCGCCGATGATTACTTCATAAAACCCCTTGATATTGACGAGGTTTTAAGGAGGACGGCGCAGGGCCTTGCCCAGATATCCCTTGCGAAACAGCTCGGCGAGAGCGAAGAAAAATTCCGCTCCATATTCGAGTCGTCCAACGACGCCATAATGCTCCTTGGTGAAAATGCCTTTATTGACTGCAACGAGGCCACGCTAAAGGTATTCGGCTTAAATAGCAAGGACGATTTTCTCGGCTATCATCCCGGCGAGTTATCTCCTCCCACGCAGTCAGACGGCACGAATTCCGTTACTGCGGCGAATGAGAGGATAAAAGTAGCCCTTCGCGATGGCCGGAATTTCTTTGAGTGGACATATAAACGCGCCGACGGAAAGCCCTTTCCCGCGGAGGTCCTCCTTTCCACCATGACCATTGGTGGCAAAGTTGTTGTTCATGCCACGGTGCGGGACATTACCGAGAGAAAGCGCGCCACCGAAGACCTTGACAGGCTTTTTAACCTCTCCGGCTCCATGGCATGCATAATCGGCTTCAATGGCTTTTTCAAGCGGGTGAGCCCGGCCTTCAGCGAGACCCTTGGCTATACCTTTGAAGAACTCCTCACAAGGCCCGTAGTTGATTTTATACACCCTGAAGACAGAAAAAAGACGCTTGAGGCCCGTGAGGATAAACTCAAGCAAGGGCTTGAGATATTTGATTTCGAGAATCGCTACCTCTGCAAGGATGGCTCCCTGAAGTGGCTCTCATGGAGCTCCAGGCCTGTGCCCTCCGAGGGCATCATACTGGCAATCGCCTATGACATCACAAGGCGGAAAGAAGACGAAAAGGCCTTCGATGCCCTTGTGAGGGCCACGGCCACGAGCACGGGGCAGGAGTTTTTCGACGGCCTTGTGAGGGAGCTCTCGAAGTGGCTCGATGTGGACTCCTGCACAGTAGCAGACCTCAGGGATGGCAGGGTGGTCTGCCTTTCCATGATCTGCGATGGCGAGTATCTAAAGGATATGGAGTATAAGCTCGTGGGCTCGCCATGTGAGAAGGTCGTTTCCAGAGGCTACTGCGAATTTTCACGGGATGTAAGAAAACTCTTTCCTGAGTATGTGCCCCTTCAAGAGTTGGGTGCCGAGGGTTATGTGGGTTCCTCTCTTAGGGACAGGCGCGGCCGTCCCATCGGTGTCTTGAGTTGCTTTTCCAGGTCGCCTCTCACCCTGCCCAAAAGGGCGAAGGAGGTCTTCTCCATAATGGCGGCAAGGACCTCGGCGGAACTTGAGCGCAGAAATGCCGAGGAGGCAATGAGGGAGAGCGAGGAAAAGATGCGCGCCATATCAGAGACGGCGCAGGACGCAATTATAATTTTAAATGTGCAGGGTAAGGTGGTCTACTGGAACCCCGCGGCGGTGAAGATGTTTGGTTATGAAGAAAGAGAGGCGGTTGGAACCGCTTTTTCCGCTTTGTTGGGTTCAGAGAGGTCCAGAGAAGCCTTTATAAAGAGGTTTGGCTTATTCTCAGAGACCGGTAAATGTCCCATGGTAGACAAAAACATCGAGATGACCGCCACAAGGAAGGACGGGACCGTCTTTCCCATTGAGCACGCCATTTCAACGGTGAGGATCAAGGGCGAGCTCTACGCCATAGGCATGATGAGGGACATCACTCAACGCAAGCAGATGGAGGAGGTGCTGAAGAAAGGTGAAGCTCAATTGTCCCTCATATATCAAACCGTTGGGGATATCCTCTTTTTTGTCAGTGTTGAGCCTGATGAGAATTACAGATTTTTATCCGTTAATCAGGCTTTTCAGGATGCAACAGGGCTAACTGAAGATATGATTGTAGGCAAACGAATAGAGGAGGTAATCCCGGAGGCGTCTATCGCCGTGGTCAGGGATAATTACAGGAAAGCCATTGCGGAGAAGAGGGTAATCAGGTGGGAAGAGACCTCTCTTTACCCCGCAGGCGTGAAGATAGGCGATGTGAGCGTTGCCCCTGTCTTCAACGCAGAGGGTGTCTGCACTAATCTTGTCGGTTCGGTTCACGATATTACACGGAGAAAAGAGGCGGAGGATAGCATCAAAAAGGAGATGGTGATTACGAAGAATCTCCTGAAGATAACAGAGGCCATTGCCCTTACGGACAACCTCGACGAACTCCTTGAACGTATTGTGAGCAGTATCGGCCCCATAGCCGGCTCTGATGTGACACTTGCCTATCTTGCAGAAGAGGAGGCAAGGCATTTTTTGCCGGCAAGCTCCGCGGGCCTTGAGAGAGATATGCTCCCCCTATTCAAGACAGAATTCCTGGACCCCGATACCGCAATGCTTTGCGAGGCCTTTAAAAGCGGGCCTCTCATTATCGGCGAAGGTGTGCATAACGGCCTCTTCCGCTGGCTGAGGGGCATGAGCGACCTCGTTCTTATCCCCCTTGAGGGCAGAAGGGAGAGGCTCGGCGCCCTTGTACTGGCATATAAAGAGAAGAGATGGCAGGGGGAGGGGGGGCTGACAGAAAAGGACAGGGGGCTCCTGCAGGGCATAGGGTATCATGTATCCATCGCCGTTGAGAAGGCGAGGCACGCCAAGGATGCCATTGACAGGGCCATGGAGCTTTCTCACAAGATAGAGACCATAGAGGTCATGCACGAGATAGACAAGACCATACTCTCTACCCTTGACCCCGGTGAGATAAGGTTTATCGCCGTTAACATGATAGGGAGGATAGTTCCCTGCGACAGGTGCACCGTAAGGCTTGTTGACAGGGAGAGGAGAGGCTTCTCCTATGCCGCGGGTTTCGGCTCAGAGGAGGCGGATGAGGCGGAACTCGTGCCCTTTAACGAGACCAGCACCATGGAGGTCGTTGATACCCTGCGCCCGCAGTATATATATGACCTCAACAAGGAAGAGAATCTTCTTCCCTTTGAGGATAGACTTTTAAAGGCCGGGTATTTATCTCATATACGGGTGCCGCTTATCGTAAAGTCGGAAATAACGGGGGTGCTGAACCTCTCATCAAGGCGTCCGGCGGCCTTCGGGCCCGAAGACCTCTCCACACTTGAAAAACTGTCCTCACAGATAGTCGTGGCCCTTGAGAACTCACGCCTCGTAACAGACCTTGAAAAGCTACTTATCTCCACCATAAAGACCCTTTCCGAGACCATAGACGCCAAGAGCCACTGGACAAGAGGTCATTCAGAGAGGGTAACGGCCATTGCCTTGAGGCTTGGGGTAAAGATGGGCTTCAGGGAAGACAGGCTCAGGGACTTTGAAATTGGGGGACTGCTCCACGATATCGGCAAGATAGGCACCTATGAGGACATACTCAATAAACCCGGAAAACTTACTGCAGAGGAGAACAAGCAGTTACGGAAACACCCCATAAAAGGGGCCGAGATACTCTCCAACATAAGGCAATTTGAGCATATAATACCCATAGTCAGGCACCACCATGAATTCTATGACGGCACAGGCTATCCCGACGGCCTTAAGGGCGAGGCAATACCCCTTGAGGCGCGCATACTCACCGTGGCCGATACCGTGGACGCCATGGCGTCGGACAGGCCGTACAGAAAGGGACTGCCCATGGATGTCATCTTTGATGAGCTTAGAAGATTTTCGGGAAAGCAGTTCGACCCCGAGGTTGTGAGGGCCTTTCTCGAGTTGTCGCAGGAGAAAAACGGCGGGTTTTTAAAGGATATTAGCCTTGGTAACCGCCTGTAAGCCTGAACTCAAGGGGTAAGCCGGCGCTGTAATTCCCCCACCATGGGGGATCCCAAGTTTTCCCATTACCGCGTAATTTCGTGGTAATCATGCCTTGGCCATCTAATGCCGCTGGGGCGGCAAGTAAACTTTTTCGTCCTGTCTTTAACCTTCTGCCGGGGGCAGAGCGGCGTCCCCCCCTCCTGCCCCCACGGCTGATGAGTAATCAGAGCTTCTACTTTGCAACCTTCAGAAATGATTTTACATGGCGCACGCCTTCGACGCCCTGAGCGTGGGCAATGGCCCTGTTTACCTCATCCGCCGACCCTACGAGACCCACCAGCACTACATCGCACTGAACGGTCTTCACATCTATGTTCGTAGACCGGATATCCCTATCCTTTATCAGCCCTCCCATGACCCTGGCGGTTATTCCAAGGTTGACCTTTGTGGTGCAGGGGTGGTTTTTCCTTGCCGGGAGCATATAGGTATGGACATCCCTGACGTTTTTGGTGCTCTTTGCTATCTCTATTGCCCGGTTCTTTTGGGCCGCAGTCTTGTAGGCGCCCACAATGTAGACATTACCGTTGTAAACGCCGACGAAAAAGTCGAGGGCCTTGAGGTTATCGTCTTCGAAAAAGGAGTTTACAATACTGAGCTTTATCTTCGTATCACCGGCAATGCCGCTTACGCTCCGCTCGTCTACCGCGGTTTTATATACCGTAGTGCATCCGGAAAACAGAGCCGCAAGGATAAAAAATGCCGTAATATTAAAGAATTTTTTCAAGCCGCCACACTGCTTTGTCTGACGTCGGGATAGACTTCAAGCCCCCCCCTCCTATGAGCCGAGGTTGGCGTTGACAAAGTCCCAGTTGATGAGTTTATCGACAAATGCGCCGAGGTAAACGGGACGCCTGTTCTGATAGTCCAGATAATAGGCGTGCTCCCATACATCCACCGTCAGTAGCGGCGTAAGGCCATGATACGCCACCGGGGTGTCGGCGTTGGCGGTCTTCATTATCTCGAGCTTACCGTTACGAAGCACCAGCCAAGCCCAGCCGCTTCCGAACTGTGTCGCGCCCGCCGCCTTGAAGGCCTCGACAAATTTTTCGTAACTGCCAAACTCCGTGTCTATTCTCTTCAGAATAGCCCCTGTGGGTACGCCGCCGCCCCCGGGTTTCATACACTTCCAGTAAAAAGAGTGGTTCCATGCTTGAGCGGCGTTATTGAATAGTCCGGCTTTTGCTTTGTCGCCGACGGTAGCATCGATGATGGTCTCAAGGTCGGCCCCGGCAAGTTCGGTGCCCGCTATCATCTTATTGGTGTTTTCAACATAGGCATTGTGGTGCTTGCCGTGATGAAACTCCAGAGTGCGGGCACTGATCATGGGCGCAAGGGCGTCCTGCGCGTAGGGAAGGTTTGGTAAGGTAATAGACATGGTCACTCCTCCTGTGTTTTTAAAAATGATTATCCCGCTCCCGCGCCTGATGGGACTTTGTGAGCGCGGGGCGGCGGCCCTTTTGGCCGTAGATATAATGGTTATGTATTGATTTTACTTCAGAATGGCAGGTTGTCAAGTCGGCACTGACTTTTGCGGGGGGGCAAGACCTTTGGCCTCATGGCGCGGCTCTTTTTTTTACCTTTTTTTTAGATTTTACAGGCCGGCACTCACAGGCGCTGGAGATGTCTGAGCAGATGATATACCATGGGCTCTCAAGCTCGGGCATGTCGGCGCTTCCGGCGAGCCGTTTACAGAGGGGCCTGCCGTGGTCCTGATTCATGGAGACCCCGGCGCAGGACTTTATGGCCTTCTCTTTTGAGGATTTTTTGCAGTAGGCCATGCAGTCAAGGCCCCATTTTATCTGCAACTCCGCCACTTCCGGTGTATCCGTGGCGCAGACGCCTACGTCCCATATGGCCGTCATGCAGGCAGGGCCCGTGCGGTAGCTGTCGCCTGTCTGCACCCAGGGCTCGTGGTATGCTTTTGACGGGGCGCAGGTATAATGAGTGCAACCCATTAGCCCGAAGAAGACTATTATGAGCCCTGTGAAGAGGATTACAGTTTTTTTCATAATCATTGAGGGAAGCCCTGATTTATTCAGACCTTCCTGCGGCACGGGGATGTGTCGTTATTTTCAATAACTGTAAGTTTTTGAAAATGTAAGAAGAAGTTTCCGCTAAGGTAGTTTATCAAAAGCCCCTGCATACTTCAATGAGAGGATAATAAAAGGGTAATGCAGATGAGGACAGGTGGCAGGCGTAGAGAGAGGGGGGTGCCTATCTGACTGTGCCCGTGGCTTTGAGGATACCGCCGAGGAGTTCGGCGGGGCTCGGCGGACAGCCCTTTATGTAGGCGTTGACGGGAATTATTTGCGCCACACCGCCAAGCGAGGCGTAGCCTGCGCCGAAGATGCCGCCGTTATAGGCGCAGTCACCAATGGCAACGACGAGTTTTGGCCCGGGCATGGAGTCGTATGTCCGTCTGAGGGCTATCTCCATGTTCCTTGCCACGGGGCCTGATACAAGGAGCATATCGGCAAAGCGAGGCGAGGCGGTAAAGTGTATGCCGAAACGCTCTGCGTTGTAGATGGAGTTATTAACGGCCTGAACTTCAAGCTCGCAGGCGTTGCAGGACCCGGAGTCCACCATCCTGATGGCAAGGCTCCCCCTGAATTTTTTCATGATGGCCTTTTCAAGCCTCGCGCCCACGAGCTCCACGGTGGAGTCATCGGCGGGGGCAAGGGGTTCAGTGACTACGCCTGTCCTGAATATCTGATGTAAGAGTCTAAGCACCTTTTACCTCAAGTGGTTACAGGTCATTACCGGAGTACGATTGGTTGAAGCTCTTGTTGCAGAGCGGAAAGTCGGGCACGAGATTTCCCTTTATGGCGCTCTCAAGGGCAAGCCAGTTTACTGCCGAGGGATCCCGTGGCACGCACCTGTTTATCTCCCCCTTTGGTCCGGATTGCACCCAGTAGACAATTTCACCGCGCCAGCCTTCTACTACGGCAAAACCCTTTTTGCCTGGCTCCGGGGCCTTGAAGGGGCATATTATCTCACCGGCAGGGAGGCCGGAGAGCATGGACTCGATTAGCCTAATTGACTCCCTTACCTCTTCTATCCTCACCATGATACGCCCGTGGACATCGCCGGTTTTTTCGGTGCGGATTTCCGGGGCCAACGTATCGTATGGCGGGTATGGCCTTGAAATGCGCGCGTCAAGGGGGAGATTGCTCGCCCTTGCCACAATACCCACACAGCCAAGCTCTACTGCCGTCTCCCTTGAGAGAAAACCAGCGCCATAGACCCTGTTGCCGAGGGAGGGGTTATCAACATAGATAAGCGCAAGGCGTTCAAATTCATGGGATAAACTTCTTAATTCCTCTCTTATGAGGGATGTGCCCGTATCGTCCAAATCCGCCGTGACCCCGCCGGGCGTAACCGTATCCATCATCAGCCGGTGCCCGAAGAGCCTTTTATTGGTCCGAAGGACCGTCTCTCTCAGCCTTGAGAACTGGTAGTTGAAAAATGCGAAGGCCGCGTCATTGCAGATGGCGCCTATGTCTCCAAGGTGGTTGGCGACGCGCTCCCGCTCCAGCATAATGGCGCGGAGCCAGTCTGCCCTTGCCGGAGGCTCGCACCCGGAGGCGGCCTCAACCGCCCGGCAGTAGGCCGTGGCATGGGCTACGGTGGTGTCTCCTGAGACGCGGGCCGCAAGGCGCGCTCCCCCGGTCCACGAGAGGGCCTCGAATCTCTTTTCTATGCCCTTATGAACGTAGCCGAGCCTTTCCTCCAGGTTAAGAATGTCTTCGCCGAGGGCCTGAAAACGGAAGTGCCCCGGCTCTATGATACCGGCGTGCACAGGTCCCACGGGTATCTCGTAGACCCCCTCGCCCTCGGCGCGGATCCAGGCGTAATCCCCCTCTACACGGGGCATTTTCTCTGCGGCGTCAAAGGTCTTTCTGAGGGGAAAGGCATTGGGTGGCCAGTCTTCGTGTTTTATCCATGGCCGTTTATCAGAGAGCCCTTTTGGGGTCAGCCCCATAAGGCTGAAAATGGCGCGCTCAAACCTTGAGGCCGCCACAAAGTGTTTTGATAGGCCCGGAAAGTCGGCCTCATCCTTTCCAAGGCAGGATGTGACGATTATATATTCCTTTTTTCTGGCGTATGCGGCATGCACCGCAAAACCACGGCCAAAGGCCGTCTCATCGGAGGCCCATTCTGCTACGAGCCGCGCCCCTTCTTTTTTCAGCCTCCTGCCCACCTCGGAGAACTCTGGCAGGGGAGCAGTAAAGGCAGGGACGCCTTTGGGGCGCTGGGACTTATCCGCCGAGATTTCGGCCCATTCCGGGCTTTCCAGTATTTCGGTAAGTGAACTCATCTTAGAATCTCCACGGCCATGTATATCCAGCGCGATAGCAGTGTTGGGATATAAAGGCCGAGTATCAATATGATTGTAATGTGGACGAGAATGGGAAGACCCGCGGCCTTTACAGGGGAAAGGCCCTCTCTTGCCGGGCCGGAAACCATCTGCTGGGCCTTTCTCAGGATAGCCGCGAAGGCCACTGCGAGGCCTATGAGGAGCAGGGCGCTTAATAGGGGGGCCGCCTTTATTGTGGCCGTGAGTATAAGAAACTCGCTTATGAATATGCCGAATGGCGGCATTCCCGCTATGGACATGACGCCAAGCAGAAGGCCCCAGCCCATGAAAGGAGTGTCTCTTATGAGGCCGCGGATATCCTTGAGGCTCTTTGTCCCGTGCCTCTGCACTACGGAGCCGACGGTGAAGAAGATGGCCGATTTTGTAAGGCTGTGCAGGAGCATATGCAGGAGCGCGGCAAAGGTGGCAAGCTGGCCGCCGAGGCCGAAGGCAAAGGTCGCTATGCCCATGTGCTCTATGGATGAGTAGGCGAAGAGCCGTTTTATATCGCGCTGCCGCAAGAGTGAAAAGGCCGCTATGAAGAGCGAAAGCAGACCAAAGCCCATCATGATATGACCGGCCATTGCCGTGCCGGTTGCGCCGTCAACGAGTATCTTCATCCTCAATACGGCGTACAGGGCCACGTTAAGGAGCAGTCCCGATAAGAGGGCTGATATTGGCGTTGGGCTCTCGCTGTGCGCGTCGGGCAGCCAGTTGTGCATGGGAGCGAGGCCGACCTTGGTTCCGTAGCCTACGATAAAAAAGATAAAGGCCAGCTTCATTATGTTTGGTTCAAGCTGCCCTCTCACGTTGTAGAGGTTTGTCCATAAGAGGGCCCCTTCACCCTCGCCGAATATGGACTCCGAGGCAAAGTAAAGGAGCACCGTGCCGAAAAGTGCCAGGGCAATGCCCACGCCGCAGAGGATAAAGTACTTCCATGCCGCCTCAATGGATGTGGGGGTGCGGTACAGGGATATGAGAAGCACGGTGGAGAGGGTGGCGAGCTCCGTTGCAATCCACATGACCCCGAAGTTGTTTGTCAGCAGGGCGAGGAGCATGGAGAATATGAACATCTGAAACATTACATGGTAGTAGCGCGTGCGCCTTTTGCTCACATGGCCCTGCTCTATCTCCGTGCGCATGTATCTTCTGCTGAATATGGCCGTTGTAAGCGAGACAACGGCGGTAATGAGTGCAAGGTATACGTTCAAAGCGTCGGCATGGAAAAAACCGTGAGCCTCTGTCATGGCCCCGCGGGCAAAGAAGACCACGCTTAGGTATATACCCGCCGCGGCGGTAAGGCCCGAGGCGCCGATGTTTACCTCCGGGGCGTATACGCCATCCCCGACAAGGGCGAGCACAAGGGCCGAGACAAAGGGTATGGCTACAAGTATGGTTACAGGCATTGGTTTATCCCTCGTTATCCTCTCGCAGGGTTTCCATCTCTTTCAGGTCGAGGGTCTCGAATGTTGAGCTTATATGAAGAAAAAATATCCCGAATATTACGGCGGCTATAAGCACGTCAAGGGCGATGCCGAGCTCCACGACAAGGGGCATGCCGTATGTAGTGCTTGTTGTCATGAATATAAGCCCGTTATCAAGGGCGAGAAAACCTATGGTCTGCGTGATGGCCTTTTTTCTCGTAATCATCATGAGCAGGCCCAGCATGACCGTAGCCATGGCAAGGGCGATGGTAGAACGTGTCACGAGGGTAGAGGCCGAACTTACCGAGGTGGTCATATAATAAGAGAAGACCACTATCACTATGCCCAGAAGCATGGTTATGGGCAGGTTTATAAGGGGCTCTACCTCTCTTTGCACCTTTAGCCTGTGAATGAGGCGGTACAGGAGATAGGGGATAAATCCGACTTTTAGAAACAGGGCGAGGAGCGCCGAGATATAGAGGTGGTGCGCCCCCGTGATATAGGCTACAAGGGCCGTGCTCAGGGCGAGAAAGAGCCCCTGCAGGGCGAATACATGCACAAGCCCCAGCATGCGCCTCTGCACAAGGAGGCCGAAGGCCGTCAGCAGTATACAGGCGGCGAAGATGCTGTTTATCTGAATGGCGAGGTTTGCGCTCATGTCTTTACTCCAGTATGAAGAACGATATCATGCCCAGCGTTGCGAAGAGAAAGGCGCTTCCTATGAACTCCGTCATGCGGAAGAGCCGCATCTTTGCCATTACCGTCTCGATAATCACAAGCAATACTCCCGCGAGGCCGAGCTTTATAACCAGAACCGCGAAGGCGATGACAAGGCCTGTGAGTGCGCTGTGCTCGGCAATGCCCCAGGGCATGAAAAAGGCGCTTCCCATTGAGATGAAGAGAAGGAGTTTTATCATGGAGGACCACTCGATAAGGGCAAGGTGAGGCCCGGAGTACTCAAGTATCATGGCCTCGTGTATCATCGTGAGCTCAAGGTGAGTGGCGGGGTTGTCTACGGGTATCCTGCCTGTCTCGGCAAGGGAAATTAGCGTAAAGGAGAGCATGGCAAAGGCCAGCGAGGGCCTGAGTATTATGCCCCCGTGGATATGCAGGGTGTTATGGGCGATTTCCGTTAGAGAAGTGGAGCCGTTGGCAAGCGACACGGTGAAGATGGCCATGAGCATGGCAGGCTCCGCCAGAGAGGCTATGGTCATTTCACGGCTTGCCCCCATGCCGCCAAAGGCCGTGCCAGTGTCCATGCCTGAGAGGGCCGTGAAAAACCTCGCTATGGCGAAGAGGGCCACAAGGGCTATGACATCGGCGGTGGCCCCGAGGGGAAGGTCCACGGAGAGCATGGGCACAATGCCGCAGGCGAGTACGGTTACGCCGAATACAAGGTATGGAGTAAAGCGGAATATCCATGAGGCGTTTTCGGCGAGAACTATCTCTTTGGAGAAGAGTTTTCTGATGTCCTTGTAGGGCCGAAGCAGGCCAGGAGAGGTGCGCCCCTGAAACCTGCACTTCAATGCCTTGACCCACCCCGCCAGCAGGGGGGCGAGGAAGACAGCCATAATCATCTGCAAAACCTGAGTCATGTAAGGATTCATCAAAAGACCCTCAAAAAGACCATAAGTACGATAATGGTAAGGAACGAATAGAGGAGATATACCTGTATCCTTCCGTGCTGAAATTTGCCAAGGCCCCTCGAAATAGCAAAGGCCGCGGTAATGAGAGGCTTGTATATGAGGCCCCATAACCTGTCCCTCACGCGGAGGTGATAGTGTATGCTTTCGGGCAGTTCCCTGTGCCCGTGAAAGCCGTCAATCCTTGAGCTTTCCCTTATGTCAAAGAGATAACCGAATATACGCCTTATGGGCATGGCAAAGGATGTGGCGTTGTACTGCATGCGGGGCGTTAGTTTTTTGAAGCCGCAGTCCCATATGGGGGCGCGCCGGGTAGTGCGATTCTTGAGGTGTAGCACTGCGTACACAAGTATGATAAGGAGAACTATGCCGGCAAGGACTATGGGGCCGGAGTAGGAGGCCCGGTTAAAGGAAATGGGCGCGAGCCACATCCAGCCGAACTTTCCCGCCGATGGCGCGATGCGTCCCTTGACGAGCATGGCTGGCACGGTGTCGAGCCACCCTATGGCGAGGGTGGGCAGGACTCCGAGGCCGAGGCAGGCGGTGCCGGCCATTATCATAGCCACCCTCATGGGCCAGCCGGTATCATGGATATGCTTTTTGTGGTGACCCCGCCAGTGTCCGAGAAAGGTCACTCCGTATACCTTTACGAAACAGGCCGCCGCCAGCGCACCTGTGAGGGCGAGCATGGCGGCCCCTATGGGTATGATTATCTTCATCACGGCCCCGGGAAGCACTGGCGAGAGGAGAAATGCCTGAAATGTAAGCCATTCGGAGATAAAACCGTTAAAGGGCGGCAGGGCCGAGATGGAGACGGAGCCTATCAGAAAGAGAAAGGCCGTCCATGGCATCTTGTGGATGAGTCCGCCCATGTTCTCCATGTCTCTCTCGCCCGTGGCGTGCAGAACCGCCCCGGCCCCCATGAAGAGAAGTCCCTTGAACATGGCGTGGTTTATGGTGTGATAAAGTGCGGCAGTGAGGGCAAGGGCCGAGAGCACGGGTAGATTAAAAGAGGCGAATATAATGGATAGCCCCGTGCCGATGAGTATTATGCCGATGTTCTCAGCAGAGCTATAGGCCAGAAGCCTCTTGAGGTCGTGTTGCATGAGGGCGTAAAGGATGCCCATTACGGCGGATATGAGCCCCAGGATGAGCACCACTACACCCCACCACCAGAGGGTATGGGGGAGGATGTCAAAGCCCACCCTCATAATCCCGTAGATGGCTGTTTTGAGCATAACTCCGCTCATAAGGGCGGATACGTTTGAGGGGGCCACGGGGTGGGCCTCGGGGAGCCAGACGTGTAGCGGGATAACACCGGCCTTTGCGGCAAAACCGAAGAAGGCGAGAAAAAAGGCGAGGCTGAGCCACGGGTCGGCAATAACGGCGTGGCGCATGGCCTCGAAGGTATAAGATGTAAGCCCGCCGTTGCCCCCGCCAACGTGGGCCGCCATGATGCCGAAAGATAGTAGTATGGCAAGGGCGCCTATGTGCGCGATTACGATGTAGACAAAACCGCCGCGCCTGTTAGCCGATTTTTCGTCTTCTGTAATGACAAGAAAGTATGACGAGACGGCCATTATCTCCCATGAGATGAGAAAGATAAGGGCGTCGTCGGATATGATAACAAGGAGCATCCCTGCGATGAAGAGGCAGTAAAAGAGGACAAACCTCGGTATGGATCTCTTGCCGAGATATGACCGCACATATTCTATGGAGTAGATGGATACAAAGAGACTCAGCAGAGAAGTTACTACAAGGAAAAAACCTGCCAGAGGGTCTATCCTGATGTGAAAGGGCAGGCCAGGTAAACCGAGCGGAAGGGTCATGACCGAGACCGTCCCCTGTGTTACGGCGGTAAAGCCCGCGAGTATGCCAAGGAGTGAGGCAATTGAGCCGAGTACAAAGGCAAGGGGTATAAGGAGGGCCTGACGCCTATGGAAGAGGGGCGCTATAAAGGCCGTAAGTACAAGGATAGAGACGGATGAGAGTATGAGTGTTGTAGGAGACGGTATTGTCACTTCGCCATTTCCAGTACCTCTGACTCCTTATCCTTGATAAGCTCAAGCATCCTGGGGCGAAGCGGCAGTTCATTAAGTTTGCTCAGGAGGTCCGCCTCTTTTAGGAGCCTCAGGAGCCTTGATTGTATCTTCAGGTAACGCTCTTCACTCTGCGGAAAGATGAAAAACAGGACGTACACATCCTCGCCGTCCACGGAGTCGAAGGCAATGGGCCTTTCAAGAAAACATATGGATATGGATGAGCGGTGGCTCAGGAATTCTCCGAATGGCCTTGGGTGAGGCATGGCTATGCCGTGGCCAATGGCCGTTGAGCAGAGGTTTTCCCTGCTCATGATGGCCTCGAAGAGCCTCTTGATGTTATCTTCTGATTCTTCTCTTTTAATGGAAGAGAGAGAATTTTTGATTACCTCCTCTTTTGTATCTCCGGCGATACGGTAATATATACCGCCTTTAATAAGGAGGTTGGATATGGAGATATCCCCTGATTCTTCCCGTGTAATGGCGGCGGTGAGAACTGGAGTTACCGGCGAGGCCACTGATGATTTTACCCATTCAAGCAGTTCACTCTCGCTGAACCTCCAGAGACCGCCTATCTTACTGCATGGGATGGTCCTGCTCTTCACCATGCGGTAGATGGTCTTCTCCGATATATTCAGCAGGGTCGCGGCCTCTTTAACGTTCAGTTCCATGGAGTGTGTTATCTTCTCAGATTCTGAGATTACGGTGAGTAAGCACCTCGATGCCTTGAGATGTGGCCCACAATGTCTAATATTGTCTATGATTGTCTAAAATAAAGAATATCTGTCCGGAAGGAGTTTGTCAAGAAAAATGTCCCCATACAGGGGTTTTCCATGGGGAAAGCTGGATATGAGATGTAATGGCTTTACTTTACTCTCAAATGAGGTATTTTTAGAGTATATCGAGTGAGCGGCCTCTGGCGGGTTTTTCCCATGAGTTCAAGTAGAGAGGTATTTTAAAGATGCTAAATCACAAGCTGGTCCTTCCTCAACACCTTAATCACTACGGCTATCTATTTGGCGGGTATCTCCTGCAATGGGTAGACGAGTACTCCTATATTACGGCAAACCTCGATTTTCCGGGCAGAAGGTTCGTAACCATCGGCCTTGAGAACGTGGTCTTCAAGAAGGCCATCCGAATGGGCTCGGTATTGAAGTTTGACATAACCCTCGCCCGCCGCGGCAGGACTTCGGTAACCTATGATGTAAAGGTCTTCAGCGATTCCATTAAAGCGCGGACCATGACGCTGGTCTTTGAAAACCGCATAACCTTTGTGAATGTAGACGAAGAGGGGAAAAAAGAGGCCATAGGCGACGAGGGCGGCTAAGGCCTCGCGGCCACAGGGTAGACAATCGGTTACCGCAACGGCAAAAACCCCCCTTAAGTTATATAAATTATTATTTTCTCATCCTGCCCCACGCTACCGCGCATCCACGCAAGAATCAGTTCCATATTTTAAAAAAATCCCTTGACTCTGGAGTATACTCCAGGGTTTATACTCTATATTATGAAGATAGGAGAGCTCTCAAGAGAGGCGAATCTATCCGTTGATACGGTGCGCTACTACGAGCGCAGGGGGCTTATCCCGAAGGCCCCCCGCACCGGGTCGGGCTACCGCACATACTCTGCCGACGATGTGAGGCGCCTCAAATTCATCGCGCACGCAAAAGAACTTGGCTTTACCCTCGATGAAATCGGCCAGCTTCTCTCCATACGGTCTGACGGTAGCGATTGCGCCATGGTAAAGGCCGTAGCCGAGTCCAAGGCGCAAGAGATTGAAGACCGCATGAAAAAGATGTCCCATATGAAGCGTGTGCTTCTGGAGCTGGCCCGGCAATGCGGCGAGAAGGGTAACCTTGACCCCTGTCCCATCCTGAAGACGCTGGAGGATGTGGAATGAGGGAGGCTGGAATGAAGGGAGAAAAGACAACCCTTATAGGCGCTATTCTTGCCGGAGGCTTGGCCTCGGCCTGTTGCGTGGGGCCGCTTATCGTTGTCTTTCTGGGGCTGGGTTCGGCATCGCTCTTTGTAAAGATGGCACCCTATCGGCCCATATTCGCCGTTTTTACCATTGCGCTCCTTGCATGGGCCGGTTGGAGACGCCGGCAGGGTAAAAGGCAGTGTCTCGCAAGGGGTTGCGCTCCCAAAAAACCGGTCATGCTATGGATGCTTGGCGGGCTTGCCCTCTTGCTCCTCATACTTCCCGAGCTCTTGCCATACCTTATTCAATAAGGAGACGCTGAGATGAAAAAGATAATATTAACATCACTATTCCTTGTCTTGATTCTTTTGCCGGCCCGTTATGCCCTTGCAAAAGAGGCGACCACTGTTTTGCATGTCTCGGGCATGACGTGCAGTTCCTGCCCCATTACCATACGGCACCGCGTATTGAAGATGAAGGGCGTGCATAAGGCCCTCGTTGAGAGGAGCTCTGCAACGGCAACAATAACCTTTGAGGACAGCGAACAGACACCGGAGGCCATTGCCAAGGCCATTACGAGATTAGGCTATCCCACGGCGGTAAAGGGAGAGAAAAAGTGAATGAGATGGAGAACGAAAAGACCTCATGGACGGGTTTATTGATGTTTGTGGCAATAATAGCCGGTCTGGTCTGGCTTATAGCCAGATGCGGTATATGTTAGATGGAGTAGAAAATGAGAAAATCCACACTTCTCAAGACCGGTATCATCGGCTCTGTTGTCGCCGCGCTCTGCTGCTTTACGCCCGTTCTGCTTATACTCTTCGGGGCAATAGGGCTTGTTGCTTTTGTCGGCTACCTTGATTACGTTCTCATGCCCGCTCTGGTCTTTTTTGTGGCATTGACGGCCTATGCCTACATGAAGAAAGAAAATGGCAAGTGCTGTAAGCGTGAGAGGGAGGCAGGTCATGATAGATAGCGCCAGGACAAAACTCCGCATAGCCATTATCGGTTCCGGTTCAGCGGCCTTTGCGGCGGCCATTAAGTCCGTTGAAAGAGGCGCCATGGTTACCATGATAGAGGGCGGCGAGGTAATAGGCGGCACCTGCGTTAACGTAGGGTGCGTGCCGTCAAAGATAATGATACGGGCCGCCCATATCGTCCATGAGCAGTCGTCACATGCCTTTACGGGTATCGCCAAAAACCGTCCCGCCGTGGACAGGACGGCCCTTGTAAGGCAGCAGGAGGCGCTTGTTGGCGAACTTCGCCACGCTAAATATGAGGATATCCTTGAAAGCCACGAGGATATCAGTCTGCTTCGGGGTTGGGCAAGGTTTGTTGATGAACATACTCTGGCCGTAGTGCGGCCTGATGGCAGTGAAGAACGTGTGATTGCCGATAAAATCCTCATTGCCGCGGGCGCAAGCCCCGCCATCCCCCTTATACCGGGTCTTGCGGACACGCCATTCTGGACTTCCACGGAGGCGTTGAGAGCAGAGGAGCTTCCCGAGCGTCTTGCCGTCATAGGCGGATCCGTGGTGGCGCTTGAGCTGGCGCAGGCCTTTTTGCGCCTTGGCTCCAAGGTGACGGTAATGGCCCGGAGTACATTTTTATCAAGTGAAGACCCGGCCCTTGGAGAGGGGCTGGTAAAGATATTCACGGAGGAGGGGGCGAGGGTCCTCCTCCATACTGTGCCGGATTCCGTAAGCCATGACGGCAAAGAGTTCATCGTTTCCACAAAACAAGGCGAGGCGCGTTGTGAGAGGCTTCTTGTGGCCACGGGCAGAAGGGCCAATACGCAGGCCCTCTCGCTGGAAAAGGCGGGTGTGAAGACCGGCCCCGGCGGGGCCATACCGGTGGATGACCATCTTCGCACTTCAGCGGCGCATATCTACGGGGCCGGAGACTGCACAGAGCTGCCGCAGTATGTATACGTGGCCGCCGCCGCGGGCACGCGCGCGGCCATTAACATGACAGGCGGGGACGCGTCGCTTGACCTGCTGGCCATGCCCGCCGTTGTATTTACCGACCCGCAGGCCGCAACAGTAGGCCTTACAGGGGCCGAAGCCGAGGCAAAAGGCCTGATAGCCGAGAGCCGCACGCTGACCCTTGAGAACGTGCCCCGCGCCCTTGTGAATTTTGATACAAGGGGTTTTATGAAATTGGTGGCCCAGCGTGATACAGGACGAATCCTTGGCGCGCAGGTCCTCGCCGCAGGCGGCGGCGAGATAATCGAGACAGCGGCCCTTGCCGTGGCGCAGGGGATGACGGTTAACGAGCTTGCAGGTAAATTATTTCCCTACCTCACCATGGTGGAGGGCCTTAAGCTCTGCGCCCAGACCTTTACCAAAGATGTAAAAGAACTTTCCTGCTGCGCCGGATGAGCGAGGCCCGAGAGGGTTTGTAAAAACCGGCGCCACCACTTCTTACGCCATCCCCGCTTCAGCCCCCCCTTGTCCGTTACAGCTCTGCTTCTCATTGACAAGTTAAAGTTAAAAATTGTAAGATATGAACTCGGTTTCATTGTGGCGTCTATGGACCGGGTTTTTTTGAAATTCTCGAAAGAGCCGGGTTTTTTCAGATAAATTTTTTTAAATTCTTCCGGTGTGGAGGGGGGAGTATGTCGCTTAAAAAGAAATCTGGCATGAGGCTTTTGTTGGTATTCCTACTCGTTGGGCTCTTTAGCGCGGCGGGTTGCTCGAAGAAATCAGAAAAACCGTCCCCACCGGGGCCAGCGGCTAAAGGGCCTGTACGGTCCAATGGGGCCGTTAAGTCAGAGGCCGGAAAAGGCGAGAAGGTATGGATAAACAGGTGGCTCTTTGCCCGGCCCATGCAGAAAAAAAGGGCGGGGGTGGCCGCCGTGGTCATTGGCAAAAGGATATACGCCATCGGCGGCGGCGAGTTCAGCAAGAAGGGGCTGGAGATATTTAATACCGTTGAGTATGCAGACGTAGCCCCTGACGGCACGCTTGGCCCGTGGAAATACTCCGCGCCTCTTACCATGCCAAGGGTATACCCGGTTGCCGTTATTTCCGGTGATTACGTCTATGTCATGGGCGGTGAGTCACTTGACAAGATTTATACCGGGGCGGAAAAACAGAAGGCCCCGAAACTCCTCAAATCCGTTGAGAGGGCGCGGATAAACCCCGACGGCACGCTTGGCAAGTGGACGCTTGAGAAGGTGAAGATGCACTTCCCGAGGCGCGGCGGGGTGGTCTATGCCGTAAACGGCTGGCTCTACGCCGGCGGCGGGTTTGGCGGAGATTTTCTCAATGACGTGGAACGGGCGCCCATAAGCCCCGATGGAAGCCTTGGCAAATGGGAGGATGAGAGCTTTTTCAATCACGACAGATACATATCCGGATTTGTGAGAAAGGGCAGGAGGCTTTACGTCATGGGCGGTCACGTTAACAGCCCCGAACGGGCCATGGCCTCTGTTGAGACCGCTCTTGCGCGGCCCGACGGCACTCTAACGGAGTGGAGAGAGACGAGCCCCCTCTATACGAGACGTTTTCTGAACACCGCGCTTGTGAGCAATAATACCATCTATACCTTTGCCGGACACAACACCGTAAACCTTACGAGCGTTGAGAAGGCGCGTATACTGAAAGACGGTAAGCTTGGAAAGTGGGAGCCCGATACTCCCCTCAATGTGCCGAGAAGGGCCGCCTCTTCCGTGTTGGTGGGCAAGAGGATATATGTCATAGGCGGGATGATAAAGCCCATGGGCGCATCGGATTCCGTGAATGTCGTCGAGACAGCGGAGATAGCCGATGGCAGACAGCTGGGTAATTATGTGCTTGCCGGCTCAAAAGACCTTGAGGCCTACAATGCCATTAAGGATACCGTGCCCGCGGACGCGAGGAATCATATCTCACACGGAAAGGCCTACTTCAAGAGAAAGGCCTTCAAGAGCGTGCTCTTTGACGCGAATGAGGCCCTGAAGGAGTATCCTGCACTGCCAGAGGCCTACAACATCATGGCCGACACATATTTTGCCATGGGTAATAAAAAACAGGCCTTCAAGTCGCTCAAAAAGTCTCTTGAGATAAGAGAGAACTTTTACGCCCTCGTGGGGCTTGCCTATATGGTCTTTGACAGGGGTGAGTTCGGCGAGTCGGCGCAGTACTACAAGAGGGCCATCGTGCTAAAGCCCGATTCCGTAACCGCCCATTTCAATCTCGGAAACGCATACCTTAACGGCGGCGCCTATGATCTGGCGGCAAAGGAGTTCAAGTGGGTCCTTGCAAAAGCGCCGGAAATTAAAGAAGCCGACACCCTTCTCAGGATGAGCCTTAAACACGTGGAAAGTGAGGGGCGAAAAGTAGAGTAGCGCCCTGCTGAAGGGTATTGTATTCTGTGAGGATGCTTATCCGCCCTTTTGGGCCTGTGATATGAGGGTGGAGCAGGTCTGGTTCGGGGGTATCCCGGCGTTGTTGCAGGCAGGCATGATTACTGCGCCGTGCAGTTACAGAGCTCTCTAAGGTAGTCCTTGAGGGCGCTTATCTCGCTGTCTTTCAATGTGTTGCCAAAGGGCGGCATCATCCGGGACCTGTTCGTGGCGGCCCCGCCCTCCTTGATTACATGTATTATATCCTCATCGCTCAGCTGGCTCATCTTGGCGGCGTTTGTGTGATTTCTCGGCCTTACGGGCTGGGTTTTGGTGTTGTTGGGGCCGTCGCCCCGGCCTTCGAGGCCGTGGCAGGCGGAGCAGTAAAAGCGGTAGTTGGTCTTTGCCGTTGCCCCCTGCGCCTGAACCGCAAAAGACGAGGCCGAGAGTATGAGGGCAAGTGTCATTATCTTTATTTTTGTCTTATAGTTCATGGCCTGTCACTTTTCTTAATATCACTTCTGGGCAGATACATAGGCGCAGAGGGCCTTTAGCTTAACCTCAGAGAGAAGTCCCGAGTAATTCGGCATGGGGCTTACGGGCGTAAAGGTCTGCGGATTTTTAAGATAGCTGTATACCCAGTCGGGGTTAAGCCTGTTGGCCGTTCCCGTAAGGGTGGGCCCCGTGAGCCCTCCCACTACCTTTGAACCCCTCCTGATGGTGTGACACCCGTAACAGCCGAATTTTTTCTGGAAGATAAACCTTCCCCGTACAGTGGCCTTAGGTTTGATATCCGCCTCAACGACGTCGGGCGATGTAAGTCCCTGAAGGAATGCGGCAACCTCGCCGGCCTCGGCGGAGTTGAGGGCCATGTGTCGGCCCTTGGCCTTTTCGGTAAGGGAATTATACTCCATCCCACGTATGGGCGTGGGGTTCTGGAGCCAGCCCTCGATAAAACCTTCTTTGTATTTACTCCCCGCATACCATAGAGCAGGCCCCTTTTCGTCGAGCCTCTCTTCGATGGTGGGCCGTGTCGCGGGTTTGGTTATGCTGTGACATGAGGCGCATTTGGCCGTGAATATGGCCTTGCCTCCATCAGCACCGGCCCCTGCCGGAGTAGCGGTGAAGAATAAAAATGTCAGCACAAGTGTCAAGGAAACAATAGCATATCCTATTAAGCAGGGGTTGGCCTGCAATATGGCATAAAGGGTTTTTCTGCGTCTCCGGGGGAATTCTTGTTTAAGCTCTGACATAGTGAAACTGTATATAAAAGCAGGGGCCTTTGTCAAGATTTATCATAAAAGTCTTTGTCTTAGGTGAGTGACCAAAGGTATGAAAAAAAGAGCGTATACAATACAAAAAAAACACTTGACACGGTACCAAGGTACAGGGTGTAAACTGTAATTAATGGAGGTGATAGCCATGGAAAGACTTACAACAGGAAGGCTTGCGCGCATGACAGACGTCAACAAGGAGACAATCAGGTACTATGAGAGGCGGGGGCTTCTCAGCCCACCTCCGAGGTCCGGTTCAGGCTACAGGGAATACCCGCCGGAGGCCATAGGCGTTGTACGGTTTATCAAGGGGGCCCAAGCCCTGGGGTTTTCACTGAAAGAGGTGGCCGAGCTCCTTACCCTTAGCGGTGAGAGCAATACTGACTGCGGGGACATGAGAGATACGGCGAGGCGAAAACTTGGGGATATTGAGGCAAAGATAAAGGGGCTTCAGTCCATGCGGAAGACCCTCAAGAAGATTATCAAGGCATGCCCGGGCAGGGGGCCTCTTTCGAAGTGTTCCATCATAGGGAGCCTGAGTGAAGCTGATACCAGCGCATAAACTAAAGGTGGATTGATGAAAAAGAGGGGTTTTTTGAATTATTTCGGGACAATAGGTTCCGTGGTTCTGGGCAAGATATGCCCTGTATGCTACCCGGCTATCGGAGCCTTCCTTACAGCCATGGGCTTGGGGTTTGCCCTCAAGGCCGCGGTAATGAAGGTTATGCTCGTATTGTTTCTTGGCATAGGCGTTTTAGGGCTTTGGCGTTCAGGCAGGGAGCACGGCAACAGGTGGCCCGTCTGGATAGCGATTGGCTCGGGGTTGGTGATATACACGGGAAAATACATAAGGCCCGACGAGATGATTTTCTATTTTGGAGTGGCGGGGCTGATTACAGCCGTTGTAATGGATATATGGTTCAAGAGGGGCAAAGCCCCCTGCGGGGCCTGCAACATATCCAAACTAAAAAGGAGGTTAGAACCATGTCAGACAAAAAGAGAAGTGTAGAGGTCTTTACAGCGGGTTGTCCTGTATGTGACGAGACGGTAAAGCTCGTAAAGGAGCTTGCCTGTGAGAGTTGCGAGGTGACTACCTATAACCTCAGCGATGCCTGCGAGACTGCCGAGTGTCTCGTAAAGGCGCGGACCTACGGCATTACAAGGGTTCCAAGCGTGGTTGTGGACGGAGTGCTCGCCGAGTGCTGTAAGGGCGGCGTTGTTACGGCCGAGGGTTTGAAGGCCGCTGGCATCGGCGTACCGAGGTAGAACTGCGGAGGTTGTGCGGGGGGCAAAGCCGCCCTGGCACAACCCCGATTAATTGGGGCGTAGTGATTTTTTTCGGCAGTAATTCCAGATACGGGAGGCGGGTGATGAAGAAATTTTTTATTTTTCTGACGTTAATGGCCTTTTTGACCGCGCCTTTTACGGCCATTGCCGGCCAGACGAGTGTTACTGTTAAGGTCGACGGACTAAGCTGTCCCTTCTGCGCCTATGGTATTGAGAAGAAGATAAAGAAGATCGAAGGCGTTGAAGACGTGCGTGTGGACATAAAGAGCGGCAATGTTACTGTCATCTATAAAGACAGGAAGTCCTTCACGAGAGAGAGGCTTAATAAGGCCGTAAGAGACGCGGGTTTCACACCACGGACGATTAAGGTTGAGGATACAGCAGAGTAGCCTTATCGGATTCCAAGTGTCAAGGTCTTCGGGGCATGAGAGAGACCGGAGAGCATAAGCGTATACATATGAGGTTATTGCCATGAAGAGACATCTTGAAGCCATACAGGCCCCTCATCTTTGCCGCTACGGAGCCACCCTTTTCTTGTTCATCGCGATACTGGGCCTTACGGCAGGACCGCTCTTTGGCGCGCCCATTACCTTTAATACGGCCCTGCCCGTAGCAAGTCATGAAGGTATTGTCCGCCTTCAGACAAAATATATCCGCTCAACGGGAGACTCCACCACAAAAGACCGTGAGCTATCCGTACTTGCCGTGCCCCTTGTCCTTGTCTATGGAGTAACGGCGAAGTTCACCCTCTTCGGCATAATCCCCTATCTTGACAAGGAACTGAAGCTCAACACCCCAAAGGGAAGGGTGAGCCGTGGCGATACCGGGGCCGGAGACGCCACCTTCATCGGACGTTATACCCTGTGGCAGAGGGACACCCGCGGGCAGACCATTAGGCTTGCGCCCTTTGCGGCAATAAAGGCGCCCGTCGGCAATGACAATGAGAAGGACGGGCTCGGCAGGCTGGCCCAGCCTCTTCAGCTCGGTTCGGGCTCCTGGGATTATACACTGGGGACAATCCTCACATGGCAGACCCTTAACTGGCAGGTTGACAGCTCCGCCTCTTACAGGTTCAACACAAGGGCCAATGCCTTCAGGTTCGGCGATGAGGCTCGCCTTGATATCTCTTACCAGTACAGGCTACTGCCAAGAAGACTCGGCAGCGGTCTGCCCGCTTTTGTTTACGCGGTGCTGGAAAGCAACTTCTCGTGGAAGGATAAGAACAAGGCAGGCCCTGTGGATGACATGAATTCGGGAGGCACAACGTGGTTTCTGAGCCCCGGCATACAATATGTCACGAGGCGGATGGTCCTGGAGGCCGCCGTTCAGCTACCCATTGTACAAGACCTTAACGGCACTGCCCTTGAGAACGATTATGTGGGAATATTAAGCGTGAGGCTGAACTTTTAGCCCTACTTTTTTAATTTTTTAACAATATGGACAATCTGCCATGAAAAAAATACTTCTTTTCATATTACTTTTTAGCGTCTTCTTTTTTTCAATACCCACCCATGCCGCGGGAGGGGGAGGGACCACTGTCACCTTTATCCGCGCATGGGGCGAAAAGGGTAGCGCCCACGGTGAGTTCAACGAGCCCTACGGCATCGCAGTGGACGGACGAGGAAATGTCTATGTAACGGACGCGAGGAACAGGAGGGTGGAAAAATTTACCGCCCATGGGGACTTCATACTGGAATGGGGAGAAATTGGCGAAGGCAGGGGGAAGTTCCAGAAACCCGTGGGCATTGCCGTTGATAAAGCCGGTTTTGTATATGTTTCTGACTATGACAACGATACGGTGCAGAAGTTCGACGGAGAAGGCGGGTTCATACTGAGCTGGGGTAAAAACGGAGACAAGAAGGGGGAGTTCGACGTACCAAATGATATCACCATAGACGAGGCGGGCCTTTTATATGTAACGGATTTTTACAATCACAGGGTCCAGAAGTTCACGGACGAGGGCGCCTTTATGGGAAAGTGGGGAGTAAAGGGCAAGGTCGCCAACTGGCGCTCCGTCATAAGCGGCATCTACTCACCCTATCAAGAGGGGGAGTTCTACTACCCCGCGAAGCTCTCCGCAGGCCCCGGAGGCCGCATATACGTATCAGACTCCTATAACAACCGCGTTCAGGTCTTTACAGATAAGGGTAAGTACCTCTTTCAGTGGGGAGGCATGGGGTTTTGGCGCGGGAGGTTCCGCGTGGCATCAGGCATATCCGTGGATAAAAAGGGCAGGGTCTTTGTGGCGGACTTTTATAATAACCGCGTTCAGGTCTTTACAAGGGACGGCGGCTTTATCACTTCATTCGGCAGGGATGGGACCGGGCCCGGAGAGTTTCACGGGCCCACTGGCGTGGCCATTGGGCCCGGGGGCAAGGTGATATACGTTGTTGACTGGGGCAACCACCGGGTAGAGAGTTTTCGTATATCGGATTAAGGCTTTTAGCCTTGCAGGGCGGGCTCTGCCCGCCGAAGATGACCATTGTTTTTCCTTTATTTACGGGTTTCCCTTTTTTTTGCTTGACATTCTACATAATGTAGAATATGCTATATTCATGGACAGCAAGTCATACAAAGGCATGCTCGGCAGTCTTGAGCAGGAGATTATGGATACGCTATGGTCTCGCGGGGGGCTGAGCGGCAGGGCCGTTCACAAGTATATTAACGATTCCCGTCCCGTGGCCATTACCACCGTGCTGACGGTTATGGAGCGGCTACGCAAGAAGGGACTCCTGAATAAGGAAAAGAGAGAGGGCATTTTCATATACGAGGCCGCCAAAACAAGGGATGAGTTTGCCAGAGGCATCTCGAACAGGCTCTTTAAGGACGTTCTTGATATCTCCACTGGCTCGGCCACGGCTTCTTTTGTGGACGCGCTTGCCGAGATAGACCCCAATGAGCTCAAAAGGCTTGATATGCTCATAAGGAAGAAGAAAAAGGAGTTGGAGGAAAGGGGATAAGATGGGTAGGTGAGGGCCGGCCGGGAGGGGGCTGTGCTTTTTCGGATAACAGGGGGGGCATTTTCCCCATTTTTTTACTATCCTCTCCACGGGGAATTTAATCCCCGGGCCTTTAAACCTCCCGGGGTTTGCCTTGACTCATACCCCTTTTTTTTTGTTTTTATCTTTACATTATATGTTTCGTGGAATAACATATATTCCATGGACAGCAGGTCATACAAAGGCATGCTCGGCAGTCTTGAGCAGGAGATCATGGATACGCTATGGTCTCGCGGGGGGATGAGCGGCAGGGCCGTTCATGAGCATATTCATGAATCGCGTCCCGTGGCAATTACCACCGTGCTTACGGTAATGGAGAGGCTACGCAAGAAGGGGCTCCTGAAAAAGGCCAAGGACAAGGGGGTCTTCATATACGAGGCCGCCAAAACAAGGGACGAGTTTGCCAGAGGCATCTCGAACAGGCTCTTTAAGGACGTTCTTGATATCTCCACTGGCTCGGCCACGGCTTCTTTTGTGGATGCGCTTGCCGAGGTAGACCCTGATGAGCTCAAGAGGCTGGATATGCTCATAAAGAAGAAGAAAAAGGAGCTGGAGAAAAAGGGTTAAGAAGGGGCTTGCCGAGGGGCAACGAGGGCTGTCAGCGCGGACCAGGAAGTATAGGCGGCGCAAAGCCTTTTTTTTGTTTGGGTATTCTACGGCTTGTAGAATGTATAAAAATTAAAGGGATAGGATAGTCCATGTTGAGTTTCAAGGAGACCGGAAAGGCAGGGATAATGGCGGCGCAGGGGGAATGGAGAGTAATCATGCTCCTTCTTTTGGCTACCATGCTTCTTTTTTCAGGTATGGCTTACGGCAAGGGGTTAAAGGGGCAGGTTGCTGAAAAGGCCGCTACAAAGGGGGCAGTAGGCAGTGATGCGGGGCAGGATGCAGGCGCCGGCGGCGCGGTAAAAGTCTTTGCCCCGGGCTTAAAGGATTTTCTGGAGATTGCAAAGGACCGGAACCCGGCACTTAGGGCGGCCTACCGTCACTGGAAGATGACGGAGTACCGGCCCGCGCAGGCCAGAAGCCTTGATGACCCTGTATTAAAGTACACCGAGCCCGCAAAAGAGATAGAGACGCGCCTTGGCCCCGTGGACCGCACCTTCTCGCTTAATCAGAGACTGCCATTTCCAGGCAAGCTACGCCTCAAGGGTACGATAGCCGATAAAGAGGCCGATATAGCGAAGATGAGGTATCAGAAACTATTAAGGGACCTTATTGCCGAGGTAAAGAAGACATATTATGAGCTTTATTTTGTCGATATGGCCGTTGAACTGCAAAAAGAGAACGAGACCGTTCTTGAGTATTTTGCCGAGGTGAGCAGGCGTAATTACGGCCTTGATGTCTCGGAGCTCGATGAGCTCGTAAGGGCGCAAAAAGCCTCTGCCAGGGCCGCTTTCAGCCTTTTAAGGGCAAAGGATATGCGTAAAACCGTTGTGGCGCGCCTTAATACCCTTCTTGACAGGCCGCCCGGCACCGTAATCGGCGCCCTTAAGGAGCCTGCCTTTGTTGATGTAAACCTCGCGCTGGATGTCATGTACGAGCTTGCCGGTCAATATAACGAGAGGGTGAGGCTGGCCGGTCTGAAGGTGGAAAAGAGTCAGCTTGAAAAAAGGCTCGCAAAGTTTACATATCTGCCGAACTTCAGCGTGGGGGTAAATTATTCGCAGATAGGACTGCCGCCCTCGGTGGTAAAGAACGGCGGCGACGACGCCCTTTCATTTTCATTGGGCGTAAGCATACCGCTCTGGTTCAGTAAGAACAGGGCAAGGGTTGCGGAAAAGAGCGAGCTCATAAAGGAGTCCCGTTTTGGAAAAAGGGCGGCGCTGCAGGAGGTAAAGGGCCTTGTAGATAAGGTCTATTACAACATGAGCACATCACGGAGCATTACGCTTCTTTACAAAAAGCGTTTCATACCCGAGGCAAAGGACTCCATGGACTTTGCCGAGGCCCGCTACAAAACAGGCAAAGAGTCTCTTGGCAGACTCCTTGAGACGGAATCCATGTGGATAGACTTCAGGCTCTTGTACTACCGGGCTTTTACCGATTACCTTAAGAGCATAGCCGAACTTGAGAGGCTTACGGCTAAGGACTTAATAAAGTGAGAGGCTACTTCAGATGAAAAAAGGTTTTTTTGTAATCGTACTCCTTATTGCCGGAGGCCTCATAGGCGCAGGGGGTTTCTATTTGGCCCCGCGTTACATGGGAGAAAAGGCCTCCACCGGGCAGACCACTGGCAATAAAAAGGAGGGCCGCAAGGTCCTCTACTATAAGGCCCCCATGGACCCCTCTTATGTCTCGGAAACACCGGGAAAATCTCCCATGGGCATGGACCTCATACCTGTCTACGAGGGTGAAGATGCCGGAGGTGAGCCCGGCACGGTGAAGATAGATCCCGTTACGAGGCAGAACATAGGCGTGCGCACGGCCGTGGTGAAACGCAGAAAGCTTGTAAAGACCACCAGGACCGTGGGCAGGGTTACTTATGACGAGAAGAGGGTCTATCACATCCATACCAAGATAGACGGATGGGTAGAAAAACTCTACTTTGATTTTACGGGTCAGAAGGTAAAGAAGGGCGATATGCTCCTTGAGTTTTACAGTCCCAAGCTTATCTCCGCCGAAGAGGAGTTTCTCCTCGCCAGAAAAATGGCAGCGAAGATGCGCGAGGTTAGAAGGACCTCTCTTGTGGATCTTAGCAGAAGGAGGCTCGAACTCTGGGACGTGCCCGAGCATCAGATAAAGGAGATTGAGGAGACCGGGAAGGTAAAGAGGACACTGCACATCCAGTCGCCTGTCACTGGCATTATAGTTGATAAGCCCGTTCTCAAGGGTATGTATGTGAAGCCAGGCCAGAAGCTCTACACCATAGCCGATATATCCCGCGTATGGGTCTATGCCGATATTTACGAGTATGAACTGCCATGGATAAAACTTGGTCAGAGCGCTGATATGACCCTTGCCTCATATCCCGGCGAGGTCTTTCACGGCCATGTCTCTTTTATATTCCCCTTTGTGGAGCCAAAGACAAGGACCATCAGGGTAAGGGTAGAGTTTGATAACCCGGGGTTCAAATTGAAGCCCGATATGTATGCCGATGTGACGCTTAACTCCGTTGTGGGTAGGCACGCCGTTGCCGTTCCCAAAGAGGCGGTACTTTTGTCGGGCAAAAGAAGCCTTGTCATAGTTTCGCTCGGCAATGGCAAGTTCAGGCCGCAGGACGTTGTCCTCGGCGCAGAGACGGAAGATTACTATGAGGTGCGCTCGGGGCTTAAAAAAGGCGATATCGTCGTAACCTCGGCGCAGTTCCTCATCGACTCCGAGTCCAGTCTGAAAGAAGCCGTCTCAAAGATGCTTGAGCTGAAAAAGGCCAAGGGCAAAAAGAAAAAGGGTTCCATGAAGGGCATGGATATGGATGCCCCCATGAAGGGTATGAAGATGGACGGCCCCATGAAGGGCATGAAGATGAAAGGCATGAAGAATCCCTGTATGAAGAAATCCGCCCCCATGAAGGGCATGAAGATGGGCAATATGAATTAGGTGGCCTTACGTTC